>JAJDOD010000078.1 GCA_022340315.1 Silicimonas sp.
TACCAGGGCTCCAAGCCCGTGATGTGGTCGCCGATCGAGAAGACGGCGCTCGCCGAAGCCGAGGTCGAGTACCACGACAAGGAAAGCTTTACGGTCTGGGTGAAGTTCAGGGTCATCGACCCGGTTGCGGGCGAAGGCGAGAAGCTGAAAAATCGCGATCTGGTTGGCGCTTATGTCGTGATCTGGACGACAACGCCTTGGACCATCCCGTCAAACAAGGCGGTGGTCTACGGCTCCGACTTCTCCTACGGCCTTTACGAAGTTACAGGCCGCCCGGAGGAATGCTGGGCGAAGATCGGTGACCGTTACATCCTCGCCGACAAGCTGGCCAAGGACGTTCTGGGCCGGGCGCGACTTGATGACACCATGTACCGTCGCTTGGGTGACGTTGATCCTTCCTTGATCACCGGCCTCGCCCACCCCCTCGCCCACACCGAAGGCTCGAACGGCGAATGGGACACCCCCCGCGACTTCCGCGCCGCCGATTTCGTCACCGACGAGGAAGGCACCGGCTTCGTCCACTGCGCCCCCTCCCACGGGATGGAGGAATACGAGCTTTACCGCGACCTCGGCATGCTCGACCAGGTCATCACCTACAACGTGATGGACGACGGCTCCTTCCGGACAGACCTCCCCTTCTTCGGCGGCACCTACATCCTCTCCCGCAAGGGCGGCGAAGGCGATGCCAACACCGCCGTCATCAACAAGCTCGTCGAGACGGGCGGCCTCCTCGCCCGCGGCAAGATCAAGCACAGCTATCCCCACAGCTGGCGCTCCAAGGCGCCCGTCATCTACCGCAACACGCCGCAATGGTTCGCCGCCATCGACCGCCCCGTGGGCGACGGGCAGGACCAGTTCGGCAAGACGATCCGCGAACGCGCGCTGACCGAAATCGACAACGTCCAGTGGACCCCGAAATCGGGCCGCAACCGCCTCTACTCGATGATGGAGAACCGCCCCGACTGGGTGCTCTCGCGCCAACGCGCCTGGGGCGTGCCGCTGACCTGTTTCACGAAGAAGGGCGCGCTCCCCACCGACCCCGACTTCCTGCTCCGGAACGAAGCCGTCAACGCCCGCATCCTCGACGCCTTCGAGACCGAGGGCGCGGACGCCTGGTACAAGCCCGGCGCCAAGGAACGCTTCCTCGGCAACGACGTGGCCCACGACGACTATACCCAGGTCTTCGACATCCTCGACGTCTGGTTCGACAGCGGCTCCACCCACGCCTTCGTCCTCCGCGACCGCGAGGACGGTTCCGAAGACGGCATCGCCGACCTCTACCTCGAAGGCACCGACCAGCACCGCGGCTGGTTCCACTCCTCGCTCCTCCAGTCCGTCGGCACCACCGGCCACGCCCCCTATCGCGGCGTCCTCACCCACGGCTTCACGCTGGATGAGAAGGGCGAGAAGATGTCCAAATCGCTCGGCAACACCATCGTGCCGGACGAGGTGGTGAAGCAATACGGCGCCGACATCCTGAGGCTCTGGGTCGCGCAGGTCGACTACACCCACGACCACCGCATCGGCCCCGAGATCCTGAAGGGCGTCGCGGATTCCTACCGACGCCTGAGGAACACCCTGCGCTTCATCCTCGGCAACCTCAACGGCTTCACCGACGCGGAACGTGTCGACCCCGCCGACATGCCCGAGCTTGAACGCTGGGTCCTCCACCGCCTCGCCGAACTGGATGAAAAGGTCCGCACCGGCTACGACGCCTACGACTTCCAGGGCGTCTTCCGCGCGATCTTCGAATTCGCCACCGTCGATCTCTCCTCCTTCTACTTCGACATCCGCAAGGACGCGCTCTACTGCGACGGCCCTTCAAACCGCCGAAACGCCGCCCGCACCGTGCTCGACATCCTCTTCCACCGCCTCACGACCTGGCTCGCCCCGGTCCTGGTCTTCACGATGGAAGACGTCTGGCTCTCCCGCTTCGACAGCGACGAAAGCTCGATCCACCTCCAGGACATCCCCGACACGCCGGGCGAATGGCGCGACGCGGCGCTGGCGGCCAAGTGGGACGGCATCCGCCGCACCCGCCGCGTGGTCACCGCCGCGCTCGAAATCCAGCGCCGGGACAAGGTCATCGGCGCCTCGCTCGAAGCGGCCCCCGTGGTCCACATCGAAGACGCCGATATCCTCGCGGCCCTCAAGACCGTCGATTTCGAGGACATCTGCATCACCAGCGCCATCGCGCTCACCGGCGACCCCAGCCCGGCGGAAGCCTTCCGGCTGCCCGAGGTGTCCGGCATCGGCGTTGTCTTCGAGACGGCAGACGGCGAGAAATGCCAGCGCTGCTGGAAGATCCTGCCCGATGTCGGCACGCACAGACACCCGAGCACCTGCGCGCGCTGCAACGAGGCGTTGGGCTAAGAACCCAGGCACGGAATCAAGGGGCGTCAGCCCCGCCGTGCCATCGCCGGACCGGCCCGCGGTCTGGCGATTTGTTCCCGTCTGCGCCTAGCTCCGACAGAAAATGTGTCTTGGCCACCATAAAGTACACTCGCCGAACCGGTCGGATCGCCAGCCCCCGGTCCGCCGACGGCACGGCTCAACTTTCAACATCACCGCCCCACCCTGCTCGCGGCATAGGCAATCGCCCTCTGGTAGTTCCCGCTGTCATTCCAGACCGACAGAACCTTGAAATTGCTTGTTCCCTCGTGAAACGGCTCGCCTTTCCGCCATCCGTTGGATTTCAGCATATTGGCCGCCGTCGCCAGCGCATCAACCGCGTCATAGGGGTTCGCCGTGCCGTCGCCATCGGCATCCACACCGTACGTCAGCCAGTTCCCCGCCAGAAACTGCATATGCCCCAACTCGCCCGACGGCCCGCCTTTCGTGGCCGCGCCGATCACGCCGCGATCCACCAGATGCAGCGCCGCCAGAGCATGGCTCTCGAACTTGGGATGCCGCCGGCAATAGGATGCCAGCGTCACCGCGCCCGAGACCACCGGGGTCCCGCCCAGGTAGCCACCCCAGCTTGTCTCCAGCCCCCAGATGGTCGCCAGAACCGATCCCGGCACGCCGTAACGCTTCTCGATCGCGGCAAACAGATTGGCATTCCCGCGCACGCGGCGTGCGGTCTGCCCGATGAAGGCCTCGGCACTCGAACCGCTGCGCTTGGCAAGGAATGTGGCCGGATCGCTCTGCAGCGTCCCGGTTTGCGAACTCGGTCTTGATTCAAACCGCCATGTGATCCCCGAGAGCGGTGCCGAGGAAAGCGCGCTCAGCCCCCGATTGCCGACATTGGCGCGCTTGGCATCCGATGCCAAGTCCCGCAGATACCCCGGAAACCCGTTCTTCTGCGTGATGCAGCTTGCCGAGCTTGCCGGTCCGCCCAACAGGGCCACGGCAAGAGCCGCAAGAACAAGACGTGTGTTCATCAGGAAAGCCTTTCAGGATGTACGCGATGGATGCGCCGTTTGGCGTCACAGTCCTCAAACTCCCGCGCCATTGCAACAACTGTCCCGACCGGGCAACGTCCAGTGTTGCCGCCCAATCCCTAACATTCCGTCAACCTTTCCTAACGCACGCTGCCGCCGGGGTGCGAAATCGCGCATTCACCGACCCATGCACCGACGTGATACCGACGTAATACCGACGTGATACCGACGTGGCGTTGCCGCCCGTTTTACCCTGAAAATCACCGTTAACGCCGCCCTCGCGTTGCCGCACCACCCCATCGCACGCACCTTGCATTAACCAGTTTCCCGCGCCACCTTCCGCCCATGCCCAGCCTCAGCATCGACACCCCCGTCGGGCCCCTCACCCTCACCGAGGAAGCCGGCACTCTCACCCGCCTCACCTGGGCCGACGGCCACACCGACGACACCCCGCTCCTCAACGAAGCCGCCCGGCAGATCGCCGCCTATTTCGCCGGCGATCTTCGCAAGTTCGACCTGCCCCTCACTGTTCACGGCTCCGACCTGCAACGCCGGGTCTGCGCTGCAATGCTGAAAATTCCATTCGGTGAAACAAGAACTTACGGAGACCTCGCCAAAGCCCTCGACGCCCCCGCCCAGTCCATTGGCCAGGCCTGCGGCGGCAACCCGATCCCCGTCATCATCCCTTGTCACCGCATCCTCGGCGCAACCTCGCTCGGCGGCTTCTCGGGCGGCGGGGGCGTCGAGACAAAGGTCGCTCTGCTCCGCCACGAGGGCGCGGCGGGACTGCTCATCTGAAGGTCGTTTTTCGCATCGACGCGCGCCCGGCCCCGCTCTATATACCGGTCAAGCGAGGGAGAGATCATGGCTGCACAAATCATTGACGGAAAAGCCTTTTCTGCAAGGATCCGCGACAAGGTCGCCACTCATGTCGCACGTCTCAAGGACGAACACGGCATCACACCGGGCCTCGCGGTGGTCCTTGTCGGAGAGGATCCCGCCAGCCAGGTCTACGTCCGCAACAAGGGCAAGCAGACCGTCGAGGCCGGCATGAACTCGATCGAGCACAAGCTCGCCGCCGACACCTCGGAAGAGACGCTCCTCGCACTTGTCGACAAGCTCAACAACGATGAACAGGTGCATGGAATCCTTGTACAATTGCCACTGCCCAAGCACCTCGACGAAGACCTCGTCATCAACTCGATCGACCCCGCGAAGGACGTTGACGGCTTCCACATTTCCAACGTCGGGCTTCTCGGCACCGGCCAGAAAAGCATGGTCCCCTGCACGCCGCTCGGCTGCCTGATGATGCTCCGCGACCACCACGGAAACCTCTCGGGGCTCGACGCGGTCGTGATCGGCCGCTCGAACATCGTCGGCAAGCCGATGGCGCAACTCCTGCTGGGTGACAGCTGCACCGTCACCATCGCGCATTCCCGCACCAAGGACCTCCCCGACGTCGTCCGCCGCGCCGACATCGTCGTTGCCGCCGTCGGCCGCCCCGAAATGGTGCCCGGCGACTGGATCAAGCCCGGCGCGACGGTCATCGACGTCGGCATCAACCGAATCGAAGCCCCGGAAAAAGGCGAAGGAAAATCGCGGCTTGTGGGTGACTGCCATTTCGAAAGCTGCGCAGAAGTTGCCGGCGCCATCACGCCTGTCCCCGGCGGCGTCGGACCGATGACCATCGCCTGTCTCCTGGCCAACACCGTCACCGCCTGCTGCCGCGCCAACGGCCTCGCCGAGCCGGATGGTCTCACGGCCTGACCCCTTCATCTCTTCGCAAATACGCACACACGCCCTCTCGGCCCGAGCGCGTCTCGGAACTTGCGATACGCCCGTACCACGCTAGGCTCTCGGGCATTCAAGGGAGGCCCCATGCCCAAGACCTACACCGGAAAAGACATCGCCATCGGCTTCGACATGAAGCGCTGCATCCACTCGCGGAATTGCTTCCTGAAGCTGCCGAATGTCTTCGATCCAGACCGGCGCCCCTGGGTCGATCCCGACGCGGTACCGGCCGAGGAGATCGCGGCGATGATCCGCACCTGTCCCTCTGGCGCCCTCACCTTCTCGCGCGAAGGTGCAGAAGAAAATCCGCCCGGAATCAACCGCATGACGGTGCAGGAAAACGGCCCGAACGCCTACCACGGCAATCTCCGCATCAAGGGCGAGCCCATGACCCGCGCCACCCTCTGCCGTTGCGGCAAATCACGGAACATGCCGTTTTGCGACTACTCCCACGTCGAAGCGGGTTTCGAGGCCACCGGCGAACCCGCACCGTCGGGCAAGGACGCACCAGGCGAGAGCCCGAGAGAACCGCTCGAAATCATCAGCCACGAAAACGGCTCCATCGAGGCCCGAGGCGCGCTGGAAATCACCTCCGGCACCGGCAAGCGGCTCCACCGCGGCACCCGCGTCTTCCTTTGCCGTTGCGGCCAGTCCAGGAACAAACCCTTCTGCGACAGCAGCCACAAGGCGGCGGGCTTCAAGGCACCGGGCGACGCATGAACGGAAAGACCGGTTTCTTCCACGACGAACGCTGCTTCTGGCACTCCGGGGGCAACTACAATTTCACCCTCCCCGTCGGCGGGTTGATCCAACCTCCCGCAGCGGGCGGCCTGCCCGAAAACCCCGAAACCAAGCGCCGCCTGAAAAACCTGATTGAAGTGACGGGTCTCCTCGGCGACCTCCATGCCACCACCGCGGCGCCCGCAACCGAAGACGACCTTCGCCGCATCCATCCCGCTGATTTCCTAAAGGTTTTCAAAGAGACGGCAGCGGCAGGCGGCGGCGAA
>JAJDOD010000130.1 GCA_022340315.1 Silicimonas sp.
TGCGTGGAGCAACCCGTCCGGGTACTCGAATATCTGAACCCCGGCTTCGATCAGTTCACGGTAATAACTCCGGCTGGCGGCGGCCACGATCCAGGAGTCGTTCTTCTCGGGCAGGTTGAGAACGGTGCGCACACCGCGCCGTGCGGTCAGGCAGAGCGCATCGTGCATTGCGTCCGAGGGCACGTAGTAGGGTGTGGTGATCCGAAGCTCGTCGCGGGCGGCGTGGATCAGCACCTCGAAAACCTCGGGCATCGCCGAGGTTCGGATGGTCGGGCCGGTCCCGATGGCCTGGGTCACGATGCCGCCCCGGGTTTCGGCCTCGGCGGGTCCGGTGATGAGCGGCAGCAGGTCTTCTTCGATATGGGCCATCCAGTCCTGGATGAAGAGGCATTGCGACTGGAGCGCGACCGGTCCCTCGAGCCGGGTCATCACATCGACCCAGGGAGCGAAGCGGGGTTTCACCCGAAACTCGGGGTCGGCGCAGTTCGCGCTGCCGCAGTAGGCTATGGCATTGTCGATCACCATGATCTTGCGGTGATTGCGCAGATCGACCCGGCCTCGGATCGGATGCAGGTAGAGCCGGTTGACAGGCAGGGCGGCAGCGGTTTTCACCCCGGCGTCCTGCATTGACCGCCAGTGCTCGGACCGGACGAAGCGGCGCGAGCCGATGTCGTCGGCCATGGCGCGTACGTCAATGCCGCGCCGGGCGGCACGTTTCGCCGCCTCGACAACCCTGAGCCCGTTCGTGTCGTCGAGCCAGATATAGAAAAGCAGGTGCACGGTCTCGCGCGCGGCGTCGATATCTTCGATCAGACGATCATAAGCCGCGTTTGTGTCTTTCATCAGTTCGCCGACGTTTCCGCCAAGTGGACCTAGGCCGTTCACGGACTGGCCAAGGCGAAACAGATGCCGGTTCTTGGGATCGACGCTGTCGAACTGACCATTGCGAAGGAGCGGCGGAATATCCGCCCGGACGCGTTTTGATACCTCGCGGTACCGGGTGAGTTGTTTCTGACCTATATTGGTTTCACCGAACAGTACGTAGGCAATCATACCAATCGCAGGCATGGTCAGGATAATGAGAACCCATGCGGCACGGGATGCCGCTTCCCGGTGGGGCCGCAAGAGGGCGCGTGCAACGAAGGAGAGCTGCAGCCCGATGTGGGCGAGGAAGGCCGCCGCTATGAGTAGTTCTTTCGCCAACGTTGTTATTCGCGCCCTGATCGAACTTTCCGGTAGAAATTGGCTAGCAGCTTTTGGCGGGCGGTGCACGCCAAGCCGTCATTCGGGCCGGTTCGGGCCTTTGGAAGAGCAAGTGCGGCGCAGGTGCGTTTCATGCGGCTGAAAATTGCGAGCTATAACATTCGCAAGGCCATCGGTCGGGACCGGCGGCGTGATCCGGCGCGGATATTGCACGTGATCGCCGAGATCGGAGCGGATCTGGTGCTGTTGCAGGAAGCGGATCGGCGTCTCGGTGCGCGACCGGGCGCGATTCCGCGTGCGCTGATCGAGCGCGAGACGGACTTCAGGGTGGTGCCGCTGGCAAGGAACGATGTCAGCCTTGGCTGGCATGGCAATGCCATGCTGGTTCGGCGGGATATCGAGATCACGGCGCCCAAGCACATTGATCTGCCCGGGCTCGAGCCGCGCGGCGCGGTGTCGATCGAGATTGGGCCGTTCTCGATCGTGGGCACGCACCTGGGCTTGTTGCGCAAGTGGCGGCACCTTCAGATGAACGAGATCCTCCGGCATGTCGGTGCGCAGGCGAGACGCACCATCATTGGCGGCGATTTCAACGAGTGGTCCGACATTCGCGGGTGCGAGCCCTGGGAGGACGATTTCACGATAGTCTACCCGGGACGCAGCTTTCCCACCATTCGCCCGATCGCATCGCTCGACGGGCTGGCTCACGGTGCGGAGGTTTCGGTCGTTGATCACGGGGTCCTGCGTTCGGGTCTGGCCGGGGTCGCGTCGGACCATTTTCCGATCTGGGCAGACATCCATCTTTGACGCCATCGGTGCGACAACGCACTTGCGGGCAATAGGCGGGTCTCGATGTATCGGGAGAAGTTTTTGCCACGCTGGAAGAGGTGCGCAATGCCATACCGGAGATGGACTCGATGGACACCGATGGCGACAACTTTCTTTCGATGGAGGAGTTGAAGGGTGGCTTTCCAAAGGCGACGAATGCCGATTTCCGCACGATCGACCTGAACAAGGACAACCGTGTGAGCTCGGTCGAGTTGCTTGCTCCGACAGCGGAGTGCCGTGTTGGCAAGAAGCAGTTGTGTGACCGCTTTCAACTGGTTGAAAGTCGTCCCATCGGGGCGGCCTTTATCTTGTCCGATGCCAGCGGGGTGCGACCGAGCAGACCAAGGAATGACCGATAGCAATGCCTGGGCCCTTGCGAGGTTTTGACGGTCGTCAACGCCTATCCGCCCGAAATGGCTATGATGTCCTAGCACGCGACCTGATTTTAGGTCCCGATCCGGAGAGGAGGAAATCATGGCAGACGCAGTCGAAAAACAAAGCGAAGAGATCGAACAAAGGTCAAGGGCCGTTTCACCGTTCCAATCTCTTCAGGACGAGATGGAGCGGATGCTCCATGCTTTCTCGCGGCCCGAGATGAACTGGAGAACGGGTCTGCTGCGCGGCAGCGGATCAATGGGCCTGAGGGTTAACGTCGGAGAGACCGGGGACGAGATCCACGTCACGGCCGAAATGCCCGGTGTCAAGGAAGCCGACATCGACGTGACACTCGACGACGACGTGCTTCGCATTTCCGCCGAGAAGAAAGCAGAGACCGAGAAAAGCGAGGAGAAGTGGCATATCGTCGAACGCTCCTATGGAAGATACGAGCGTGCGGTGCAGGTGCCCGGCGGGATCGACCCCGAAAAGGTCAAGGCCGCCTTCCGCGATGGTGTGCTCAGCGTCACGTTGCCGAAGCCACCAGAGGTCGAGACGAAGGCGCGCAAGATATCCGTTTCCTCTGCTTGAGAGATGTCAAGGCGAGAAGTGATCGAGGTCGGCGAGGGTGAGGTTCGCTGCCGTGGGCCGGATGCCTCACCGCATGCAGAGCTGGCCTTGCAAGTCCCGGCGAACGGCGTGGTGCATTGTCCGGTCTGCGGATTGGCGTATCGCAGAGCCCAGATCACGGGAAAGTTGTCTTCGGCGATCTGGCCGCACCGAAAATAGCCCTCAGGCTGGTGGCAGGTCAAAGTCGAGCTTGGCCGTCATCGCGATGCGGACAAGGTGCGAGGCGCTTTGCGCCTCGGCCTTTTCCATGACCCTGGCCCGGTGAAGCTCGACGGTTTTCTGGCTGATGCCCAGATGGTAGGCGATGATCTTGTTCGGGTAGCCGGCGACGACTTCTTTCATGACCTCCAACTCACGTGGGGTCATCCGGTCGAGTATTTTCTGGCAGCGGGTTGTTTCGGCATTATGGCGAATGGCCGCGTTGATCCGTTCAACCAGGTCGTCGGCATTGAACGGCTTTTCAATGAAGTCCTGCGCGCCGGCGTGGAATGCCTTCACGGCAGTTCGTATGTCACCGTGACCGGTAATGACGATGACCGGAGTGGCGGGATTGATCTTGCGCCAGTCCTCCAGCACCGCCAGACCGTTCTTGCCGGGCAGGCGCACGTCAAGAAGGATGCAATCGGCATTCGGCTTCGCTTCCAGAAATGCCTCGCCGCTGGAAAATGTCCTCGTCTTGAAGGCCCAACCGTGGAGTACGGCCTCAAGCGAGGCGGCAACGGCGCCGTCGTCCTCGACGATGCAGACAATGCCCATCACGCGTCTTCCGCTATCGGCAGGACAAACCGGAATACGGCTCCGTCCTCGGAACTCTCGGCCCAGATGCGCCCGCCATGCGCATCGACGATCGACCGACATACCGCCAGGCCCACTCCGAGGCCGCCGGACTTGCTTGAGATCAGGGGGTCGAAGATCGTGTCGATCTGATCGTCCGGAATGCCGGGGCCGGAGTCCGCCACCGTTACGACGACCTCCCGGTTCGACGTATTGGCCTGAAGGCTGATGCGCCCGCGCGGGGCCATCGCCGACGTGATCTTTAGGGGCGTTGCCTGGCCTTCGAGAACGGCTTCGTAGGCGTTGTGCATCAGGTTGATGATGACCTGCTGGATCTGAATCCGGTCGGCCAGAACCGGTGGAAGGGATCGGTCCAGCAACAGTTCGACCTCGGGGCCGAAATACTCGCTGGTCATCCGCCCGACCCGGACGGCCTCTTCGATGATATCGTTGATGTCCTCGGGCTTGATGTCTGCGGTCCCGCGATCGACCAGCCGCCGCATTCGCCGAATGATCTCTCCGGCTCGGAGGGACTGGTCGGAGATTGCCCGGACCTGGTCCCGCAAGCTGGCCAGGTCAGGCGTATCGGCCGACAGCGTCCGGGTTGCGGCTTGGGCAAAGTTGTTGATCGCGGTGAGTGGCTGATTGATCTCGTGTGCCATGACCGATGAGAGTTCGCCCAGCATCTGGATGCGTGAGACCCGCGCGAGACTCCGGTTCAGGTCCCTGGCCTTGGCTTCAGCGTCCACCCGATCGGTTACGTCGCGAATGAAGCCGGTAAATAAATGGCTGGAGCCCTTTACAAACTCGCCGACCGCAAGCTCGGCGACGAATACCTCACCGTTCGCGCGCTGGGCATGGACTTCGCGTCCGATGCCGATGATGCGTTTCTCGCCGGTTTGAGCGTAATGTTCCATGTATCCGTCGTGTTGCGAGCGGTAAGGCTCGGGCATGAGGCAGGTCAGGTTGCGGCCTTTCACGTCGAGTTCCGTGAACCCGAAGATACGTTCCGCCGCGGGGCTGAAACTGAGGATGGTTCCGTCTGAATCGGCGGTGATGATGGCATCGGGCGCGGTCTGGATGATCAGCTCCAAAAGAGATGTTTCCAATGGCTCGTAAGACATGATTGGCGCTCCCCACCGCGCTGATCTTCATTGCGCAAGGGCATGATACCCAATTTGGTCCCCTGAAGAACCTGCGAAGAACCGACGCATGCACCGGATCGAATGGCCTGCCTGTCGACGACGCGAAGCATTCACGAATTGACGTAACTCAAAGACTTGCAGGGCCGGCACCCTAGTATCGCAGTGAACCGAAAGGGGAGACGAGGGATGAAAACTCTTCTTGCATGTCTCAATAGCGAGGCGCACGCGAAGGATGCACTTAGGATGGCACTGCCGATTGCGCGCGCGCACGGGAGCCATCTGATAGGGCTGCATGTAAAACAGGCGCTCGCCTTTTACCCCGGCGCATCAATTCACATTCCCGGAGACGTGTATGCCAGCTTCCAGGAGGCGCGCGAGCAGGATGCGGAGGGTATCAAGGCAGTTTTCGACGACATGACACGCGCCGAAGATGTCCCGTGCGAGTGGCGCGTGGTCCCGGCCAGAACCCTGGATGCCTCGGATCGCATGGTCGATGCGGCGCTGACCTGCGATCTGGTCATCATGGCGCAGGCGGAGACCGACGTGGGCAATGCGGTCGAATACCATGCGCAGGAGCACGTCATCCGCCGTTCGGGTCGTCCAGTGCTTCATATACCCTCCGATTATTCGGCTGACACCATCGGCAAGAAGGTCGTCATCGGATGGAGCCCCACGCGGGAAGCGGCGCGAGCGGTGCATGACGCGCTGCCGCTCATCTCGCCCGGCGCCGAGGTCAAGGTGGTCACCATCGGTCCGGGCGCTTCGGCGGAGGGCGGCGGCGCGATGGACCTGGCACGCGCACTTGACCGCCACGGTTTCGAGACCGAGGTCGTGGAGCGCATCGCGACACGCGATCGGATCGCGGAAGAATTGGATGAAATGGCATTTGAGGCGGGCGCCGATCTGATCGTGACAGGCGCCTTCGGACACTCTCGTTTGTACGACTTCGTAATTGGGGCGGTCACGCTCGATCTGATGCAGCATGCCCGCTTGCCGGTACTTTTTTCGAGGTGAGAACCGCTCTTGACCGAAAGCGGAGGTCGAGAGCTCTCACCGGATGACAAGAGGCGTAGAATGAGCATTCAGGACGGCGCTTTCGTCTCCCGTTCGCCTGCCGGTCACGCGCGCCGAGTGGCGGAGCAACTTGCCGAGACACCTGCAGGATGACCGATGCCGAGATCGTATTCAGGACGCGGGATCTGTCGAAGGTATATGATACAGGGAAGGTCAAGGTCTTTGCCCTTGCCCATGTCGATCTTGAGCTGTTCGCCGGTGAACTCGCGGTACTGCTGGGACCGTCCGGCAGCGGGAAGTCGACGCTTCTCAACATCCTCGGTGGATTGGACCATGCGACCGAAGGGCGGGTCTGGTTCCGGGACCGCGAGCTGACATCGCTCAACGATCGCGGACTGACCCGGTTTCGCCGCGATCACGTGGGCTTCGTGTTCCAGTTCTACAACCTGGTTCCGTCGCTGACAGCGCGCGAGAACGTCCAGCTTGTTACCGACGTCGCGCGCAATCCGATGCGTCCGGAGGAGGCGCTCGAGCGCGTCGGGTTGGTCCAGCGGATGGATCATTTCCCTGCCGAGATGTCCGGCGGCGAGCAGCAACGCGTGGCAATCGCAAGGGCCGTCGCGAAGCGCCCCGAGGTGTTGCTCTGCGACGAGCCGACCGGTGCGCTCGACAGTGCGACCGGCATCCAGGTGCTGGACGTCCTGCGTCAGGTGAATGAGGAGCTTGGCACTTCGACGGTGGTCATCACACACAACGCCGAAATCCGGAAGATGGCGCATCGGGTTCTCTACTTTCAGGACGGCAAACTTGCCCGGTTCGAGACCAATGACGTCCGGGTTGCGCCTGCCGAGATATCCTGGTGAGCAGGATGAGCGCGCTGGACATAAAGCTCTTGCGGGACTTCAGGCGGCTTTGGGCGCAATCTCTGGCGATAGCCCTGGTGATGGCAGCGGGTGTTGCCGTTCTCCTGATGTCGTTCGGCATGTCGAAGGCGCTGGATGAGACGCGGGACACCTATTACGAGCGCAATCGTTTCGCGGATATCTTCGTCGATGCGCGCAGCGTGCCGAAATCCCTGCTGGCCACCGTGCGAGGCATCGAAGGTGTGGCTGCCGCCGAGGCGCGGGTGACGACGCATGCGACGCTGGACATCGAAGGAAAGGCCCAGGCGACGGTCGCTTTCGTTACCTCGCTTCCGGAGGGTGGCAATCCGCTTCTGAATGTTCCGATCCTGCGGCTTGGCGACTGGCCCGATCCGAATGCAAGTGACCAGGTGGCGCTGAACGAGCCCTTCGCGATTGCCAACAACCTGTGGCCCGGAGACCGCTTCGCAATTAACCTGAACGGCACCAAGCGGACACTGGCCGTCACAGGCTGGCTGCTCTCGCCCGAGTTCGTCTATACGATCGGGCCCGGAAGCCTGATCCCGGATGACGAGGACTACGGCATTCTCTGGATGCCCGAGCGGGCGCTGGCGGCCGCGTTGGACCGAACCGGCGCCTTCGACAACCTTGCCGTCAAGCTCAGGCCGGGCTTTTCCGCGAAGCCGGTGATGGATGAGTTGGATACGCTGCTGGAGCCATACGGGAACTGGGGGGCAATAGACCGATCGGAGCAGACCTCGAACGCCTTCATCGACGGCGAAATCACCCAGCTTCAGACCCTGGCATATATCCTGCCGCCGGTCTTCCTCGGCATCGCGGTGTTCCTGGTCAACATGGTCATGGGGCGGCTGGTGAGGCTGGAACGAACGGAGATCGGTCTGTTGAAGGCGCTTGGCTATGGAAACATGGCAATTTGCGTCCACTACCTGCTTCTGTCCGGTCTGATCGCGGGTGCCGGTGTGATGCTGGGATGGGCAGTCGGAAGCTGGCTGAGTTACGGCTTGGCAAAGCTCTACGCCAACTTCTTCAAGTTTCCGTATCTCATCTACAATATCTCGTGGAACACCTACCTGATCTCGGGCCTCCTGGGGTTAGGCGCGGCCACGGCCGGGGCCTTGCGGGCGGCGCTTTCAGCCGCGCGGCTTTCGCCGGCCACGGCGATGTCGCCACCTGCACCGCCGCACTTCAAGCGAAGCCTGCTGGACCGGTTGCTGGCTGCGCTGCGGATCAGTCAGCCGTCCATGATGATCCTGCGCAGCCTCATTCGCTGGCCGTTCCGCGCGGCGATGAGCGTTCTCGGGATGGCCCTTGCGGTGTCGATCCTGGTTGCGTCCAATTTCTTTCCGGACGCGCTGGATGTGATCATCGACTCGGCCTTCCACCAGTCGAACCGTCAGCACGCGGTGTTGTTCTTCAACGAGGCTCTTCCCGAAAGTGCCTTGCAGGATTCCCGCCGATTGCCCGGTGTCCTCCAGGCAGAAGGACAGCAGTACCTGACAGCGGTTTTGCGAAACGAACACAGGGAGAAAAGGGTCGTCGTCGAAGCGCGCCGCCCCGGCCTCGACCTGTCACGCGTGGTGGATGACAGCGGAAAGCCGGTCGATGCCCCACCGGGTGGTATCATGCTGGCCCGGCGTTTGGCGGCGCAACTGGATGTCGGCGTGGGCGACCTGGTCGAGGCGGAGTTTCGTGGCAACCGGCATGGAACATTCACGCTGCCGGTCACCGGACTGGTCACGCAGTATTTCGGGCTTGGCGCCTATCTCGACCAGGAGACGGCGGACCGGATGTTCCAGCAGTCGCCGCAGGTTTCGGTCGTCAACGTGACGATCGACGCCGCGCAGGAGGAGGCATTTCAGGCGCAGTTGAAGGAACTCCCGATGCTGGCGGGGTCAGCGATGCTCGTTGAAAACCGCGAGGGGTTCCAGGAAACGATCAGTCAGAACATCCTCATTACGACGACGATCTACACTGTGCTCGGCGTCCTGATCACTGTTGGCGTGGCTTACAATGCTGCAAGAATTCAACTTTCGGAACGTGCGCGGGAACTCGCAAGCCTTCGCATCCTTGGATTCACGCGGGGCGAGGTCGGTTACATCCTTGTCGGAGAAATCCTGTTGCTGGCACTGATAGCGCAGCCGGTTGGTTGGTGGATCGGGTGGGGCGTGGCCAGGCTGATGGCTGAGAGTTTCACCAGCGATCTCTATGCGATTCCATTGGTCATGAAGCCCGCGACCTTCACACAGGCCAGCCTGGTGGTGCTGGCGGCAGCAGCGGCGTCGGTTCTGCTCGTACGTCGCAAGCTGGATCAAATGAATCTGGTTTCTGTCATGAAAACAAGGGAGTAGATGCCATGTCTCACGTTGGTCGGAACATTGCCCTTGGTGTCCTTGGCGCCGCTGTTGTGGGTGGGTTGCTTTTCGTCACTTTCCGTCCCGAACCGGTGCCGGTCGATTTGCACGAAATTTCAACGGGCACCTTGTCGGTGACCGTCGAGGTCGATGGCGAGACGCGGGTGAAAGAGGAATACGAGATTGCCGCGCCGATTGCGGGCCTGGCGCGGCGCTTGCCCGTGCACGTCGGCGATCCTGTCAAGGCGGGCGAGACCGTGGTCGCGGAAGTCGAACCGACGGCCCCCGCTCTTCTCGACGCACGCAGCCGCGCGCAGGCCGAGGCTGCGGTGCACGAAGCCGAGGCGGCGTTGCAGGTGGCCGAAACCGATTTTGCACGCGCCGGGGAGGAGCACAGTTTTGCGCAGAGCCAGTTCGACCGCACCAGTGCACTGGTCGAACGCGGCGTCGCAAGCACGACGCGGCTTGAAAGCGCGAACCAGGTCCTGACGGTCTCGGAAGCTGCCCTGAATGCGGCGCGGGCGCGCATCGACCAGGCAAGGAGCGGTCTCGACCGGGCGCGCGCAGCCCTGTTTGAAGCGGCGACGCCCGAAAACGGTGACGCTTGTTGCGTGACCATCATGGCCCCGGCCGATGGCGTTGTCCTTTCGATCGAAACCGAAAGCGAGCGTCCGGTTCAGGCAGGCGCGCGGCTGCTCTCCATAGGCGACCCCATGGAGCTTGAGATCGTGGCCGATCTTTTGTCTTCGGACGCCGTACGCCTGCCCGTGGACGCCCGTGCGTCTGTCGAGCGTTGGGGAGGGCCGGCGCTGGAGGCGCGTCTGCAACGGATCGAACCATCGGCGCGCACCAAGGTCTCGGCGCTCGGGATCGAGGAGCAGCGAGTTGATGCCATCTTCGAGCTGGTTTCTCCCGTTGAGAAGCGCCCGGGACTTGGGCACGGGTTCGCGGTCTTCTTGCGGATTGTCGAATACGAAGAAACTGACGCGATACTCGTTCCCCTGAGCGCGGTGTTCCGGAGCGGGGAGGGGTGGTCGGCTTTCCGGGTGTCTGATGGTGTCGCCGAGCGTGTCGTCGTCGAGATCGGCAGGAGAAATGCGCGGTTTGCGTCGGTCGTCTCCGGTCTGGATGCCGGTGATCGCGTGGTCGAACATCCGAGCGAAAAACTGGATGACGGATCGCCCGTCGTTGAACGCCGGACTTATTGAGGGAGAGAGGGGATGCCGAAGGATGCTCCAAAAACCTTCAAGCCGGAGAATGACATCGACACCGTTCTTCACAGCACGATTGCCCGGTTCACTGGCGGACTTTCCCCGACCGCTCTTTCCACGGCGGCGCTTGACTGGGGAATGCACCTTGTCGGTTCCCCGACACGGCAGGCCGAGTTGTGGAGCCATGCGCTGAGCAACGCGTCAAAGGCATGGGAAGCCTCCGCTCCGGTGGATGCGGCCGACAAGCGCTTCGAGGCACCGGAATGGTCGCAGCCGCCATTTTGCTATTATCGCAACTGGTTTTCGCTAGTCGATGGCTGGTGGCAGCATGCGACCGCACCTATCGAGGGCGTCGATCCGGCACACCAGAGGATCGTTGCGTTCCTGGCGCGGCAGGTTCTGGACATGGTGTCTCCGTCCAACGCCTTTGCGACCAACCCGGAGGTCCTGGACCGAACCTGGCAAACCGGAGGTCTGAGCCTCGCCAAGGGATTTCAGAACTGGATTGATGACTTCAATCGCAACGTATCTCGCCGCACGCCCGAACTGTTGGACTACCGGGTAGGCGAGACCATAGCGGCGACGCCCGGAGACGTGATCCTTCGAAACGAGCTGATTGAACTCATTCGCTATCGCCCCACGACCGATGAGGTTCACGCCGAGCCGATCCTGATCGTGCCCGCATGGATCATGAAGTACTACATTCTGGACCTTTCGCCGGGCAATTCGCTGGTCGCATGGCTTCGGGATCAGGGTTTCGAGGTCTACATCATCTCGTGGAAGAACCCCGGCGTCGAGGATGCGGGTCTGGGTTTGCAGGACTACGTGACCCTTGGGGTCAAGGCAGCGATGGATCACATTGCGCCCGCCCCGGAAGACCGTCTTCACGCCGTGGGCTATTGCCTTGGAGGTACGCTTCTGGCTGCTGTTGCGGCGGCGCTGGGACGTGATGGTGACGAGCGGCTCAAGACACTGACCATGCTGGCCGCTCAGGTCGACTTTACTGAACCCGGAGAAATCTCGCTTTTCATCAACGAAAGCCAGGTGGCCTTTCTCGAGGACATGATGGCGACGCAGGGTTACCTGCGAGCCGATCAGATGGCCGGCGCTTTCCGGATGCTGCGCTCGAACGATCTGATCTGGAGCCGGGTTGTCCGCCACTACCTGTTGGGAGAACCGGCGGCGATGAACGATCTGATGGCATGGAATGCGGATGCAACCCGAATGCCGGCGCGAATGCATTCGGAATATCTGCGGCAGATGTTCCTTGAAAACAGGCTGGCGAAAGGTCGGTTCGAAGTGGATGGCGGGCCGGTCGCATTGACGAATATCAAGCCGCCGGTCTTCGTTGTCGGTACCGAAACCGATCACGTCTCGCCCTGGGTTTCCGTGTACGCCTTGAACCTGCTGGTGGATAGCGCCGTCAGCTTTTGCCTGACCAATGGAGGGCACAACAGCGGCATCCTTTCCGAACCGGGCCATGCGGGGCGTCACTATCGGCTCGGGTTGAGGCGGCACGGCGCGCGATACAGCGGACCGGAGGCCTGGTTTGAGCGGACTGAGCCAAATGAAGGGTCGTGGTGGCCTGCCTGGGCGGGCTGGCTGGCGGAGCATAGCGGGGACAAGCGAAAGCCGAAAACGCCCGGCGCCACGCTTTGCCCGGCGCCGGGTGACTACGTTCTGGGGTAAGACCGGCTTCAGTGCTTTCCGTTATCGCCCACTGAGGGAAACAGGTTCTGGCTCATCTCGACCAGCTTGCCCGATTCGGCAGTGTACTGTTCGATCGCCTTCCGGAAGAACTCGGCCTGGATCTCCTGCAACTTCGCCATGTCGTCGCAATGCAGGCACCGATGCTGTGTCTTCACATCTTCCTTGATCCGGTCAGCGACGAAGGAAAGCATCTCGCTTCCCATGTTGCCGAGCGTTTCCATCCAGGCCGTTCCGAAACTCGTCATGGTATTGAACCCAAGCAACTGGAGCGCGGCGATGTCCGGCACCTGGCCGTCGCCCATCATTGCGCGTTTCGCCTGGGTGCCTTCTGTCTTTTCCTTCTCTGGCATGCGCCCTCTCCCGCTAGCATGAGCGAGGATCGCATGGATTCGGGAAGACGGGATTGATCGTCCTCAATCCTTGTCGCGCGGCACGGTTCCCGACTTATGCGGCGTGACAGTCCGGCAGGCGTGGCGCCTGGGATGCGGGATCGAGAAGCCGGAATTTCTCGGCGCCCAGGGTCTCGATCCGTTGGCTGTCACGCAGTGCCGAAAACGATCTGCTGACGGTTTCCATCGACAGGCCGAGATATTCCCCGATATCCCGACGGCACATCGGAAGTGCCACGTAACCCTTGCTGCCGCGTTGCCGCGAAAACTCCTCGAGGAAGGAAAAGACCCGTTCGGACGCAGGCAGAACGGCCATCATCAGAAGATGTGCCTCTTGCTGGTCGATCTCGGATTGCAGCGACCGCACGACGCCGTTCAGGATCTCGGGGTCCTCCGGCATCCGGTCGTCGATCAGGGTTCTTGCAACTGACTGAACAACACAAGCGGTGACTGCTTCGACCGATGTGTTCCATGTTCCGTGGGTCGGCTGCCCCATGCCGATGATGGCGCCGGCGCCGCGGAAACAAACAACCCGGCGGTGGCCGTCTTCGGTGTAGGCGCAGCAGCGAACATGCCCACTGACGACACGGTACACGGACGTTACTTTGTCCCCTTGCGAAACGATCGTTGCAGATGCGGAAAGTTTTTGGGTTGTTCCGTGCGCGCTCGAGAACAGAGACAGGAACTTGTCCTCCTGCGAGGTGGGGATCAATCGGGATGCCTGTCGGGTTGCGGCGCCATTCATTTCAGCCTCCAGTTTACTTCTATTGGATATTCAGTGGCTTCGGCGAGTATTTTTAAGTTGGGGAATCTCCCTATTTGACACGATACAGCGGAACCCGTTTCCCGGCCGTTGGCACAACGCCTGGATACGCGTTGCATACTGCATAATTTAACGTATACATAAATTGGCGTAACTGGCGCCAAGATGTCGTCTGCCTGGGGGCGGCAGGACAAGTCGGGAAGAGGGTTGACGAATGGGACAGGACTTCAGGATTGCCGTTTTTCAGGG
>JAJDOD010000052.1 GCA_022340315.1 Silicimonas sp.
CGAACTGCGCCTGCTCGTGACGCGCCGAGCGTGTACGGGTTTCAACAAAATGGGCCGTGGTGATCGGTGTCTCGATGTGACGCTTTTCCATCTCGGTATCTCCTCTCGATGTCTGACACCGGTATCGCCCAATCCGAACGCGCGCGCTTTCAGAGGAGCTTCCGAAAACCTTTAGATTTCGTCCGAAGATCTTCAGAAGATGTCCCCAAGCCTGCCACGCCCCCTTTTCGTTGCCCCTACTGGCCGCTTTTCGTAAGACGGGCGCGAGGGAAAGGCACATATGACCGAGACAATCATCGAACGCTGCGAGGCCAAGGGCCTGCGCATGACCGGGCAGAGACGCACCATTGCAACAGTGCTGGAAGCCGCCGACGATCACCCAGATGTCGAAGAGCTTTACGCCCGCGCAAGTGACGCAGACGCCAATATCTCTCTCGCCACGGTCTACCGCACGGTGAAACTCTTCGAGGAGGCGGGCATTCTGGAGAAGCTCGACTTCCGCGACGGCCGCGCCCGTTACGAGGACGCCGAGCGCGATCACCACGACCACCTGATCGACATGAACTCGGGCGAGGTGATCGAGTTCGTCGACGAGGAGATCGAGGCGCTTCAGGAAAAGATCGCCGAGAAGCTCGGCTACAGCCTCAAAGGGCACCGGCTGGAGCTTTACGGGGTGAAGAGGAAGGGCTGACAGGTTTGCGGGTGCAAGGCGCCCGCTCACCGCTCCGCTTCTGCCGCCTCGTCAGACCACTTCAAACTCCGACAGCCTGTCCCACGCGAATTCCACACCGATGCCCGCCGCATCCGAGGCCACAGCCATGTGGTCCTCTATGACAAGCGGCCGCGAGGTATAGGCGTCGATCGGAAAACTGTGCACCTCCATCCACCCCGCATTCGGACGGGCCGAAACCAGCCCCACATGCAATTCCTGCATCCCGTGGCTGCAAATCGGTATCCCCGCCTGAAGCGACCGCTCGGCCACCTTCAGCCATCCCGTGATGCCGCCGCAGTTCGATGCGTCCGGCTGAATATAGCTGAGCGCCGCATCGCGAAACGCCATGTCGAACTCGTGGATGGTATGAAGGTTCTCGCCCATCGCAAGCGGCATCCCCGTCGCCGCCGCAATCCGCGCAAAACCACGGTAATCGTCCGGAATGATCGGCTCCTCGAACCAAAGCGCGTCAAGCTCCTTGAAACCGCTGGCGGCGCGTATGGCGGCCTCCACCGTCATAGAGTAATTCGCATCGACCATCAGCGCATTCTTTGGACCGATGACATCGCGGATCGCCGCCGCGCGCGCGATATCCTCGGCAAGGTTCGGGCGACCCACCTTGATTTTCACCCCGTTCAGCCCGCGCGCCAGAAAACCGCGCGCCTGCGCCTCAAGCTTCTCCAGGCTGAAATTCAGGTCGATGCCGCCACCATAGGCCTTGCAACGATTGCCCGAACCGCCCGCCATCTTCCAAAGCGGCTCGCCCCGGACCTTCCCTCGAATGTCCCAAAGAGCGATATCGGCCGCCGAGACAGCGAAACCCGCAATGCCGCCGCGCCCGACGTAATGGATATGCCAATCCATCTCCGCGTTCAGCGCCTCGACATCGCCGGCGTCCCGGCCGATCAGTAACGGGGCCAGGTCGTCGCGGATCATCGCCGTCACGGCACTGCCCCCGCGACCGCCGGTATAGGTGTACCCGGTGCCCTCGGCCCCGTTGGCAAGCTGAATGGTGGCCGTGATCAGTTCGAAATGCGAGTGGTTCCCGTGCTTGGCGTCTTCAAGCACTTCGGCCAGCGGAACCCTGAAATGCCGAGCCGCAACGGAACGGATTTGTGACACCTGTGATCCCTCTGTCCAATGTCCGGTGCCGGGAACCGGGGCCGCCGCCGCTCTCAACCCTTCTTGAGCGCCAACACCGCATTCAGCCCGCCAAACGCAAAGGCGTTCGACAGCACATGGTCGACTTTCGCCTCGCGTGCCTCGTTCGGCACAACGTCAAGCGCACACTCCGGGTCCGGCTCTTCGTAGCCGATGGTGGGCGCGATGATGCCGTCCTTCAGGGCCATCAGGCAGGCCAGCAGTTCCACCGCACCGGTTCCTCCGATCAGATGCCCATGCATCGACTTGGTGGACGAGATCATCACCGTGTCGGCATGGCGCCCGAAGACGCTCGCCACCGCGGCGCATTCTGTCTTGTCGTTGGCGGCCGTGCCGGTGCCATGTGCATTGATATAGCCCACCTGCTCGGCATTGATCCCCGCATCGCTCAACGCGCCTGAAATGGCCCGCGCCGCGCCTTGCTGGGATGGCATGACGATGTCCGAGGCATCCGACGTCATCGAGAACCCGACGATCTCGGCGAGGATGTCCGCTCCGCGCTTTCTTGCGTGCTCGTAGTCCTCGAAGACAAAGACGCCCGCCCCTTCGCCCTGAACCATGCCGTTGCGGTTGGCGCTGAAGGGTCGGCAGGCGTCCTTCGACATCACCCGCAGCCCCTCCCAGGCCTTCACACCGCCGAAACATAGCATCGATTCCGATCCCCCCGTCACGATCACCTTCGCCATGCCGGACCGGATCAGGTTGAACGCCTGTCCCATCGCATGGTTGGACGACGCGCATGCCGTCGCCACGGTGAAGGATGGCCCCTTGAGGTTGTAGGTCATCGAAACATGGGAGGCGGCGGCATTGTTCATCAGCTTCGGCACGATGAAGGGATGCACACGGTTCTTCCCCTCCTCGTAAACGGCACGGTAGTTGTCATCCAGCGTCGAAAGCCCGCCGCCCGAGGTTCCCAGGACAACGCCGGCCTGTGCGGCAAGATGGCCGCCGAATTCCAGACCGGACTGCCGGATCGCCTCGTCGGCGGCGATCAGGGTGAACTGGGTGAACCGGTCATAGAGCGCCTGTTGCTGCCGGTTGAAGCGGCTGTCCGGGTCATAGCCCTTGACCTGCCCGCCGATCCGGATCGCCAACCGGTCAACATCGCGGATATCCAAATCGCCAATGCCGCAGCGCCCCTCGCGCATCGCCTCCAGCGTCGTGGAAACCGTATGGCCCAGCGGATTGATCGTGCCGGCCCCGGTGATCGCGACGCGATTCATTCAGCCCTTCTGCTCTGCGATCAGGCTTTCGACCGCCGCGACGATTGCGGCGACCGACGAGATGTCGAACTCGGATTTCTCCGGTTCGTTGGCGTTGAACGGAACCTGGATGTCGAAGCTCTCCTCGATCGAGAATATCGCTTCCACCAGCCCCATCGAGTCGATCCCCAAATCCTCAAGCGACTGGTCCATTGAGATGTCGGAAGGTTCGAGCACCGCCTGCTCGGCGACGATCTCGATGATCTTGTCCTTGACGCTGCTGCTCATTGTCTCGCCCCTCGGGGTCTGTCTCCCGCGCGTTACTTAGTCATCCGTGTCTTCGTTGGAAACCGCTTTCTTCAAGGAGCGCACGTCCTCCATCAGCCGCGGCAGCCGCCGCCAGTTCTGACTGGCCTGGATGAACTGTTCCATCTTCATGGCCGGATACCCAAGTACCACGCGGCCGGCGGGGACCTTCGAGAGGATCTTCGTGGCCCCTCCGGCCACCACGTCATCGCCTACCGTCAGGTTGTCCCCAACGCCGACCTGACCGCCAAGAACAACCCTGTTCCCGATCTTCGTAGAACCGGCGATGCCGACCAGCGCGCAGAGCAGAACGTCCTCACCGATCAGGCAGTTATGCGCCACGTGGACCAGGTTATCGAGCTTCGTGCCATTGCCGATCCGCGTGGCACGGATCGTGCCCCGGTCGATGCACGAGTTCGCGCCAAGTTCGACGTCATCGCCGATCTCGACCGCTCCCAGCGAATGGATGCGCGTCCAGGACGCATTCACCGCCTTTGTCTCCTTGCCAAGCGAAGCCCGCGCTTCCTCGACCCGGCTCTTGTCGGGGGTCACGAAGCTGAAACCGTCGGCGCCCGCGACCGCGCCCGGTTGCGCGAACAGCCGATCTCCGATCGTGACCCGCGCGCCGATCCGCACGCCCGCATGGATCAGCGCATCGTCTCCGATCACGGTATCCTCGGCGATGCTCGCATGGTTCGCGATCCGGGCGTTGCGGCCGATCCGGACCCGCGCGCCGATCACCACGAAAGGCCCGATCGCCGCGCCCTCGCCGATCTCGGCGCTCGGGTCGATCACGGCCGATGGGTGGATGCCGGGCGCGATCTCGGGCCCTGGATCCATCAGCCGCGTCAAACCGGACATTGCGTAGCGCGGGCGCGGCACGACGATCGCCGCTTCCAGTCCCAGACCTTGCCAATCCGCACCTTCCCAGACGATTGCGGCCCGTGCCCCACCCCTGGCGAGCCCATCCGAGTACTTTGGATCCATCGCAAGTGCGAGGTCATCGGGCCCCGCCTCCGCGGGCTCGGCGGCGCCGGTCACGACCAAGCCAGGCGCACCGAGAACGGTCGCGTCAAGCGCCGCCGCAATTTCCTCGATTGTATAGCGCATGGCCGTCGTTCCTTGCCGGGCACCTGGCTGCGCCCGCTCACGACGTCACACTTAACTCTGCTCGGAGGGAAGCGAAACCCCGGCAGCTTCCATTGCCCGCCAGATGCGCGCGTCCCGTCCGTAGACATCCGTGCGGAACTGCGTCTTGCCCTTCGCCCGCGTGAACGCGGTCCGGTAGATCAGATGGACCGGCACATGCTCTTCGAGGTCCACCTGGGTTTCGCGCCGCGTCGCCAGCTTCGACTGGAAGAACTCCTCCGGATTGTCCACCTGCCGCGCCAGCAGCGCGTACGCGAAATCGAACGGGTCGTTCAGCCGGATACAGCCGTGGCTGAACGCCCGCGCCTCGCGCCCGAAGAGGTTCTTCTGAGGCGTGTCGTGCAGATATATGTTGTGGCGATTGGGGAACATGAACTTGACCAGCCCAAGCGCATTGGACCGGCTCGGCGGCTGTTTCATGTCGAAGGGGAAAGTGTTGGCATCGAACTGGGTGAAATCCTCGACCAACTCCCGCGGAATGATGCGCCCGCGCCGATCCACAAGCATCAGATGCCCCGCCGCGTTGGGGTTCCGTTGCAGCATCGGCAGATATTCCTTGGTCGCGATCGAGCGCGGAACGTTCCACGTCGGATTGAGGACAAGATGCTCCATCATGTCCGAGAACTCGGGTGTACGCCGGTCGAGATCACGGTGGCCCACGACCGACCGCGTCTCGAACGTCACCTTGCCGTCATCGACGATCTGGGCATGGAAATCGGTGATGTTCACCAGCACATGACGCTTGCCGCGCGGCATGTTGGTCCAGCGCTCGCGCTCCATCGCCACCATGATCTGGCCAAGCCGGGTCTTCGCCGAGATGTTGATCGCGCCCAGCGTGCCGTCGCCGGCAACGCCGTCCGAAACCAGCCCGTGGTCCTCCTGGAACTGCGCCACCGCCTGCGTCATCCTGCTGTCATAGGACGCGGTTGCCGTCCGGGGCAGATACCCCATCGCGATCAGCCGGTTGCGCAGCTGGACCACCGCCGGTCCGGAATCGCCCGGCTCCAGCTTCCGGGCGCGCACCTCCGGTCCCCATCCGCCGCGGGCAACAAGCTCCTCGAACCTCATCTTCTCTTTCATCAGCCGCGCATATTCGTGGCTCTGCGGCGGCAACTGCCTGAAGAACAGTGACGGCGACGAGGCGGAAGCAAAGGACGACAACAGCGAACTGCGTTTCCTGTACGGCACCTCTCGCACGATGCCTGGGTCAATTTCGCCAGGAACCAGAAGCCCGGTCTGCAATTCACGCGCATAGCGCAGGAACAGCCGGGACATCTCGACTTCTATACGGCCAAGTTCACGCTCGGACGTCACGTGGCGCAGATCGGAAGACAACCCATCGGGATCATAGCGCTGCACCGGCAGACCATGCGCGGGGGCATCCTCGATCGCGCGCAGGAAAGCCTCCCGCCTCGCCTTCGACATTTGGTCATCGCCGGTCCAGATCGGCTTGTAACCGGTCTCGCGATAGAAGGCCGCGATGTCACGGTCTCCCGCCGCGCTCACGGCGACGGATTGCAGGAAGGCGGTGATCTCGACATCGGCCCGCACGCCGGATCCGGCGGAGGCAAGCGCGATGACAAGCGAGGTAACGGTGGTCAGGCGGCGAAAAATCCGGGCAGTCATCAAACGTCCAATACTGGTGGTCCTGTGCAGCTACATCTATGTCGCGAAATCGTTCCGACGAGTCCAATCAAAATCCCGCTCGTCCGGCCCCTTGTTACCCTGGCGCAACGCTCGAAGCACAATTTCGCCACAATGGCCATTGTTGCAGAAACCGGCAAAATTCCGCCGATTTTCAGCGATCTGCCTGATTTTGGAGGATCTCCTGTTTGCAGAATTAACCATTTGGGCCATACAAAACCCGCACCTCAGGGGGAGTGGTGAGTCCACTGTCGGGTCAACCGGCAGGGACGGCAGAATGGGACTTGTGGCAGATGACGGCTGAAAACTCGAACAGCGTGTCACGCAGAGGCGTGTTGAAAGTCTTTGCGGCGACGGCAATCACGGCAGCACCAACATTCGCCAACGCCTTCGGATTGCTCCGCGGGGCTGGTGATATTCGACGCCTGCGAATGCATTCCGGTCGCACGGGCGAACAGATCGACACGATCTACTGGATCGACGGCGAATACATTCCCGAGGCGTTCAAGGAAATCAATCACTTCATGCGGGATTGGCGGACAAACGACATGGTCCGTTTCGACAACCGGACGGTCGATATCCTGGCCGCATCGCACCGCCTTCTGGATACGGATGCGTCCTACCTTCTTCTGTCTGGATATCGTTCACCCCAGACGAATGCGATGCTACGATCGAAATCCCGCAACGTCGCGCGGAACTCGCTTCACATGAAAGGTCAGGCGACCGACATCAGGTTGCAGGATCGCACGGTTTCGCAAATCTCGAAGGCCGCGATGTCCTGCTCGGCGGGCGGCGTTGGTAAATACTCCCGCTCGAACTTCGTTCACGTCGATTGCGGAGATATCAGGGTCTGGGGACGCTAGATCACGAAAAGTGAAGAAAAAGAGCCGCCTCACGGGGCGGCTTTTTTCGTTCTGGTGCTTCGGATCAGGCCGGGCGACTGCCGACAACCGTATTGAACGAAATGAAACCGAAAAAACGTCCTGAACTGATCCGGGACCGGGCCCCGGCTTTCAGCGCCTCGGCTCCCGCCGCGTCGATCAATCCGTCCCGATGCATGAAGTCCGCCCCTCGCGCAATCAGGGAGAAGAAGTACGCTGCATCTTCCTGCGCCAGATAGGGGTGCGCGTCCTGCCGGACAATCCCGAACCGGGCCTTGCGCATCCTCTCGGGCAAGGTCCGACACAGCCAGGGATCGCGTATGAGGTTTTCCGCCGTATGCTCCAAGCAAGCCTGCAAGGGATCGTTCGGCCCGAGAGCCGCCAAATCGGGTTGTGACGGCCCGAGAGTGCCGCTACACCCCGCCTCCAGACAGAAAGACGGTGGGTGACGGCCTTGGAAGACGATGCAAGTTTCGCCACTTCGGCCGACCGCTTCTGGGGCTATGTCGATCTCTACATCTGGGATCACGGGGCCATACGCGGCTACTGGAGCCACGAGCACGAAGTCGCTCCTGGTGTCTTGAGGTCGAACCAGCCGAACCCGCGCCGCCTGGAAAAACTGGCGGCCCGCGGCGTGAAATCGGTTCTCCTGCTCCGCAACGACAGCAAGCGCGCGCCGTCGCGCCGGCTTGAACGGGAGACATGCGCGCGATTTGGCATGACGGTCCATCAAGTCGGGATATTCGGCACAAGGCTGACGCCCGCCGACACGCTGCTGACGCTGCTCGACACGTTCCGCGTGATCGAAAAACCGTTCCTTATGCACTGCAAGTCGGGCATCGACCGGACCGGTCTGGCGTCGTTTCTCTACCTTCTGGCGGAAACCGACACGCCGCCCGAGGTCGCGCGCGAGCAGCTCTCGTTCAAGTACCTGCACGTGCGCCACTCGCGGCACGGGATCCTCGACTTCATGGCGGACGCCTATCTGGATGCCCATCGGAACACGGGGATGGGAATACGTTCATGGATCGAGACGGAATACGATGCCGATGCCATGACGCGGCGCTTCAAGGCCGGTTGATCCTGCGGCAAAGAACGCAGTTCGTCGCGGAGGTCACGCGCGACCGAGAACGAAGACCCAGGCTTTCCGCCGGTTGTTCTTCTTCGCGTCGATCTCAAGGATGTCGACGAGCTTGTATGTGCCCCTGCCCCAGGTGAAGAAAAGATAGGGCATGGCCATCGGATGAGCCCCGAACGGATCCATCTTGCCGGCATCGGTGGGGGAATGCGCCATCGTATGCTCGATATAGATGCGACCGTCGGGCGCAAGCTGTTGTGTCCAGGCTTCCAGCGCCCGCTTCGGGTCCATCGCCTGGTCCAGCGAGTTGGTGTAGATGAAGTCGAACTTGCCGGCCCAGTCCGGGTTCACATCCTGAAAGTCCCACACATGCATGTGGGGAAACTGGGTCGCGGTTTCGGAAATGTCGGTGCCGATAATTTCACCTTCCAGTGCCTTGCGGAAGAACTCGACCTCGTAGCCGTTGCGCGCGCCGTGGCACACACCGGTCGCTCCAAGGCCATGCGCCTTGAGATCGTCGACGATCGCAGTCAGCGTGACCTCGTCGGCCCAGACCTTCTCGAGCTTGCGCTTGTTGTGGAAAACCTGGGTCGCGCGGTATTCCTCGTAGCCCCCGCCGTATTCGTGCTGATACACCATATCGGCCTGGTCGGCGCGCATCACCCTCAGGCCGAATGGCCGGACGACAAGATCGAGAATTTTCCGCATGGCTTACCCCGGACCCGGTTTTCCCCTCACATACTGACTTGCCGGGCCGGGGTGCAAGCCGATAGATGCCGCCGCCCGCGCCGCTGGACGCGCGCCGCCGCCGCTGCTAGGCAACGGCATCTTCTCCGGACACGGGCACATGCCGACCAACGTCATCTGCATCAAATGGGGCACCCTGTTCGGTCCCGAGTATGTCAACCGGCTCTATTCCGGTGCACGCCGCAACATCTCTGGTCCCGTTCGGTTCCTCTGCATGACCGAGGAGACCGACGGCCTTCACCCTGATATCGAAATCCTGTCCCTTCCGGTCGAACCCTTCCACGACGAGATGAATGCGGCGCTCGCCGTCGCGAACCGCCAGGGCGCAATGCGCAAGGTCTCGCTTTTCCGCCCAGGCCTTGTGCCGGATCTCGACGGACCGCTCCTCGGCTTCGATCTCGACGTTGTCATCACCGGTTCGCTCGACCCGCTGCTTGCTTTCGAGCCTGGCAAGGTCGTCATGCGCGCCGACTGGGTCGAAGCGCGCCGTGGTCGCGCCGGCGGACACGGCTCAGTCTTCCGCTATGACCCGGCGCTGCACCCGTGGCTCTACGATACGCTGTCAGCGAACCCAACCGCCGAGGTCGAGAGGGCGCGCGGAAGCGAACAGCGGTACACCTCGACGCTCGCCCAGAAAAAGGGCGCCTTCGCCTATATCCCGCCCGAGCTTGTGGTCAGCTTCAAGCACGACTGCCTTGGCCTGCCGCCGATAAACTGGCTTCGTGCACCTGTCCTGCCGAAAGAGGCGCGTGTGGTCTGCTTCCACGGGCGCCCCAAGATGCCCGAAGCGGTCGCGGGGTACCGTGGATCGCTGCTCCGCCGCTCGAAACCCTGCGACTGGCTGCGGGAGCACTGGATTGACCGGGCCACCTCGGATCTCGGAGGCGACTGGGCCTGACCCGGGCCCGGCCTGTCAGTGCCAGTCCCAGTTCACGCGAGGCCGTGCAAGCTCTCCGTAGCGCGCCTTGAGGCGCGCCATGCGTGGCGCCAGGTCCGGCAGTTTGCGCTCGTGGGTCTCGACGAAGATCGCGTGGATTCTGTCGAGAACCGGCGCCTCCAAGAGCGTCTCGAGCAACTCGACCTCCGCTCCCTCGATGTCCATCTTGATCAGCGCGATGTCGCAATCGAGCGTGTTCAGGAACGCTGAGAAGTCAATCAATTCGACACTGACCGCATCCTGCTGCGAAATGTTCGCCTTCTGCGACAGCAACGACGACGACTTGGAGTTGCGATCGGGATCGCCCGCGAACCCTTTCTTCCGGTAGAGCATCGACGTCCCGGCCTTGCTTGCCGCCGCCGCCGCGTGAACGGTGACATTTTCAAGCCCGGCCACGGCGGAGCGCAGGTTTTCCAGCGCGTGAGGGTCCGGCTCGAAGGCATGCACCGACGCGCCGTTTCGCGCCATCGGCACGGTGAACTCGCCTGCGTTGGCGCCAAGGTCGATCGCGGTATCGCCAGGGCCAAGAGCGTCGATACACTCCTGGAATTCGGCCTTTGCCGCCGCCTGGCGGCGCCTGATCTGCCCGGTCAGCTTCGCCCGGATATGAGCGAATTCGCTTGCCAGGCGCGACCGCGGTTTGCTCGTCTCGTCGATGTCAGGCTCCCCTTCATGCCGGCCTTGTGTGCCAGTTTCTTAACGGCTGACCGAGACCGCCGCCAACCCCAGAATCGTTCCGCGCCTCGCGCATGGCAATTTCTTCACGAGAACGGCCGCCCTCAATTGCGAACAACCGGCAATCGGCAAGTGGTGCGGGCGGTGGGATTTGAACCCACACGGCCATACGGCCCACGGATTTTAAGTCCGATATGTCTACCATTCCATCACGCCCGCACAGGCATGCGACCCGTGCTTACGGAAGGCATCAGGACGAGGCAAGTGCGTCAGATGTCCTCGCCCGGTTCCGGCCTCAAAAGCCCGCGCTCGGGAATCCAGGGGTTCAACTCCACTGCGTCGCGCAGAACCGCTTGCGCCTCGTCCATCCGGCCCAGCCCCATCAACGACAGTGCCTTGCCGGAAAGCGCGCCAACATGGCGCGGCGAACGCTCGAGCGCCAGGTCGAGATCGGCGAGTGCCGCCGGGAAATCCTCCCGGAGAAAACTGACGAAGGCCCGCTGGTTGTAGCCCTCGGCATAGTCCGGGCAGTACGCAACCAGCCGGTCGAGCTTGTCCGTCGCCCGCAGGAAGTCGTAACTCGCCCGCGCCGCCATTCCCTGGTCCAGCAACTCCTGCGCTGCCGCATCGGGTGCCGTCGTCCAAAGCTCCCACAACCCCTGCACGCGCGCCCGCGCCTGCTGCTCGGTTTCAGCGGCCTGAAGCCCGGCAAAAAGTGCGTCCTCATCCGCCGCAATGTCCGGCGGCGCCGGGCACTCGGCCAGGGCCAGCGTTGCACAAAAGACGAGCGGGGCGGCAAGGACAATCGGTCTCATGATGCAAATGGTGGCGGCGCGTGACGCCTCGTCAAGCGTGAATGATCGCTTTCGCTTGACGCGGGCGGCGAAACTCGGTCCGTTTGGCGGCAATGTTTCCGTTCCGAGACCATAACCCCTCCGCCCGAACGCCCCTTGTAACATGGGCGCTGATTGCCGCCAACATATTGATATTCATAAGCTATTATGAACTTTTTCAAAACGAGCTCGCACTGGGTGCGTTCTTCTACAACTGGGGCCTTGTCCCGGCGGATGTCTCGGCGACAACCTTCATCACATCTATGTTCCTGCATGGCGGCATCATGCATCTTGCAGGCAACATGCTTTTTCTGTGGGTCTTCGGTGACAACCTCGAAGACCAGATGGGGCATGTGGGCTTCCTGCTCTTCTACCTCTGTGCCGGTTTCGCCGCCGCACTTGCGCAATATGCCGCCAATCCCGCCAGCACGGTCCCCATGATCGGAGCCTCAGGCGCGATCGCCGGCGTCATGGGCGGCTACCTTCTGCTGTTTCCCAGGGCACGTGTCGATGTTCTGATCATCCTCGTCATCATATTCCGGATTGTCCCGGTGCCTGCCTGGATCGTGCTTGGCGCCTGGTTCGGCATTCAAGTGGTGCAGGGCTCGATGAGTGCGGCCGACGCGGGCGGTGTCGCCTATTGGGCCCATGCCGGCGGCTTCGCGGCAGGCGTCGTGATGACCGTCCCGCTCTGGCGCCGCCGCGGCGGGCCCGCGTTCTGGCGCCGAACACATGGGCACCCGCCGCATCCCGAGACACGCTACCGGACCGTGCGCAGCAGCGTGCCGCGTGTGTCGCGCCGCCGCTAAGTTCAGAAACTTGCCAGAAGCAGGTCCAGTCGCCTGCGAAATTCGCTGAGCCCGAGCCGCCCCTCGGCCACCCGTCCCGGCTCGCGCATGACCTGGCGCAAAAGCTGTGGCGTCTGCCAGCCTTCCAGAAGCGCCACTCGCGCGTCGCGGGGCAGAACGGCACGCAACCCGGCCCGCGTGGGCCGCGCCGACCAGAGCCGCTCGGCCAGGGCCCGGATCGCCTCGGCGCGCCCATCCACCAGCGGGACGCATCCGCGCGCCTCAAGTTCCGGCACCGCCACCAGGAACCGCACGAAGGCCGTCGCCACCCCGTATCGCATTACCGCGTCCCGCGCCGCCGCCGGCGCGCCAAGCGCGCGGGCGGCAACCCACATCAACCCGCCCCCGGTCTTCTCCAGGTATTCCAGGAAATGCTCCTCGTCCTCGAAGGCATCCCGGTACAGATCCCACCGCCGTGCCGCGATGCCCGCATCAAGAAGTTGCGCGCCCTCGCCATCCAGAATCCCGGCCAGCGGCACCGTCACCTCGTGCTTGCGCACCGGGGCGCCCGTGGCAATTTCGTCCAGCGCGTCGCGCCACCACTGAAGCCGCATCTCGCCGATCATCGGCTCGGAAGCCACCCAGGGCGCGCGCGCGACCTCGACGTTGAAGGCATAGAGCGGAAACAGCACCCGCCGCGCCGCCACCGGCGCCGCCATCGCCGCGAGATGCCGGTCCGGATCCCCCCGCGCCACAATATCCGCGCAGGCCTGAAGGCTCATTCCGCCGCCTTCGCCGGCCGGCTCCCCTGAACCAGCTTCCACACGATCGCGTCATGCAGCGCCTGGAACGCCGCGTCGACGATGTTCGAGGAAACTCCCACCGTGGCCCAGGCGCGGCCCGTATCGTCGGCAAAGTCTATGATAACCCGCGTCACCGCCTCGGTACCGCCCTGGGTGATCCGCACCTTGAAGTCCGTCAGGTGCACGTCCTCGATCTGGGCCTGGAAAGGCCCCAGATCCGACTTCAACGCCTGCCAGAGCGCGTTCACCGGACCGTCATCCTCGATGTCCTGCGCGTGCTCGTTCTTGAAATAGCTCGTCCGGCTGCCCTCGCGCGTCGAGACAGTCACCACCGCCTCGGATTCCACGACGATGTCGCCCCGCGCGTTGCGCCGCCGCTCCGAGATGACCCGATAGCGCTCCACATCGAAGAACTCGGGCATCAGCCCCAGCTCGCGCCGCGCCAGCAGCTCGAAACTCGCCTGCGCGCTGTCATAGGCATACCCCTCCGTCTCGCGGGTCTTGACCGCATCAAGGATGCGCACCAGCGCCGGATCGCCCTTCTCGACCGTCAGCCCCATCTCCGAGAGCCGCCGGATGAGGTTGGATTGCCCCGCCTGGTTCGACATCGGCACGATCCGCGTGTTGCCGACCAGCGCGGGATCGACATGCTCGTATGTCGCCGGGTCCTTGACGATGGCGCTGGCATGCAGCCCCGCCTTGTGCGCGAAAGCGGACGAGCCGACATACGGCGCAGACCGCAGCGGCACTCGGTTCAGGATCTCGTCCAGCACCCGGCTGGTGCGCGTCAGTTGCGCCAGCGCGTCGTGGCCGACCCCGACCTCGAACCGACTGGCATAGGGCTCCTTCAGCAAGAGCGTCGGGATCAGCGTCGTCAGGTTGGCATTGCCGCAGCGCTCGCCAAGGCCGTTGAGCGTTCCCTGAACCTGCCGCGCACCCGCATCGACGGCGGCGAGGCTGCCCGCCACCGCGTTGCCGGTATCATCATGCGTGTGGATGCCGAGCCGCTCACCGGGGATGCCCGCCGCGATGACCGCACGGGTGATCTCGCCCACCTCCTGCGGCAGCGTGCCCCCGTTGGTATCGCAGAGCACCACCCATCGCGCCCCCGCCTCGTGAGCCGCCTTCAGACAATCAAGGGCATAGCCGGGGTTCGCCTTGTACCCATCGAAGAAATGCTCGGCATCGAAGAGCGCCTCGCGGTCCCGGGCGACAAGATGCGCGATGCTTTCGCGGATGTTCGTCAGGTTCTCGTCGAGCGTGATGCCAAGCGCGGTATCCACATGGAAATCGTGGGTCTTGCCCACGATGCAGACCGCCGGCGTGTTCGCGTTCAGAACCGCCGCCAGCACCTCGTCATTCGCCGCCGAGCGCCCCGCCCGCTTGGTCATGCCGAAGGCGGTGAAAGTGGCGCGCGTCTGCGGTCTGGTCTCGAAAAACGCGCTGTCGGTCGGGTTCGCCCCCGGCCACCCGCCCTCGATATAGTCGAGCCCCAGCGCATCGAGCGCGTGGGCGATCTGGATTTTGTCTTCGGTTGAGAATTGGACGCCCTGGGTTTGCTGCCCATCCCTGAGGGTCGTGTCGAAGAGGGAGAGGTGTTCCTTGGTCATGTCGCACACCGTTCGAGTGTTGCCCTCCGGACCGCAGGTCCGGATTGCCCCCGACCCGCCCCCCCGGGGCGGGGGCAAACGCCCCCACCCCGCGTGCCGGGGGCAATCCTGGGCGCTGACTTCAGAAGGCGGGTCATTTCAGGGCCTCCAGCTTTGCGGGGTCGAATTCAGGCTTCAACACCCATGCAGGCTCCTGACCATCGCGAACTTCGACGCCTGCATCGACAAGCAGATCACGAATTTCATCGGCACGAGCCCAGTTCTTGGCACTTCGCGCTGCTACGCGGTCCCCGAGCAACTGTTCAATCCAACCGGCGACCTCGGGCGCGACATCGGCATCTTCCGCCCACGTTCCCAATTCATCGGTGAGTAATCCGAGGAGACGCGCCATTCGCTTCAATGTGCGAGCGTCCGCTACGTGGGAAAGTTGGTGCAGTTCAGCGATCGCCAGTGGGGTATTCAGATCGTCCGCAAGTGCATCTACGACCGGCTCATAGATATCTCCCTCATCGACCCAGCGAGTCTGGCGCCACCACTTTCTGAGCGTCGCCTCCGCCTCACGCGCCTTAGCCTCCGTCCAATCCATCGGCTTCCGGTAATGCGTGCTCAGGAAAACAAACCGGATCACCTCCCCCGGCACCCCCTGCTCCAGCAAATCCCGCACCGTGAAGAAATTCCCCAGCGACTTCGACATCTTCTTCCCCTCGACCTGAAGCATCTCGTTATGCATCCAGACCCGGGCAAACCCATGCCCCGCGCAACGCGACTGCGCGATCTCGTTCTCATGATGCGGAAACTGCAGATCGTTCCCGCCCCCGTGAATATCGAACCGGTCCCCCAGCAACTCATACGCCATCGCCGAGCACTCGATATGCCACCCCGGACGCCCGCGCCCCCAGGGGCTCTCCCACCCCGGCAAGTCATCCGAAGACGGCTTCCAGAGCACGAAATCCATCGGGTCTTCCTTGTAAGGCGCAACCTCGACCCGCGCGCCCGCGATCATGTCATCGACCGACCGCCCCGACAAAGCGCCATACTCGGCATAAGACCGCACCCGGAACAGCACATGCCCGTCGGCCGTATAGGCATGGCCGGAGGCAATCAGCCCCTCGATCATCGCGACCATCTGGCCGATGAACGCCGTCGCCCGGGGCTCCTCTGTCGGGCGCAAGGTCCCAAGCGCCTCCATGTCCTCGTGATACCAGCGGATCGTCTCGTCGGTCCGCTCCGCGATCAACTCCTCCAGAGACCCCGTCGCCCCCGCCTCCTTTCGCGCCAGCGCGGTGGCGTTGATCTTGTCATCCACATCCGTGAAGTTCCGCACGTAACGCACGTGATCCGCCCCATAGACATGGCGCAGCAACCGAAAGAGCACATCGAACACGATCACCGGCCGCGCATTGCCCAGGTGCGCCCGGTCATAGACCGTCGGCCCGCAGACATACATGCGCACGTTCTTGCGGTTCAAAGGCTCGAACCGCTCCTTGCGGCGCGTTGCGGTGTTGTAAAGCGTGATCTCGGCCATTCCAGGCATCCTTCAGGCAAAGCTCTCCCGCGCGGGGCTTACCTTGGTCTTGTCATGGAGAAAAGAGGACCGGCCCGCGCGACAGAAGTCAGCGGGTAATGCAGCAAATGAGGGTTGCAACACGGGTCATGGGCACACTGATAGCCGCAAGACGCCCGTTTGCCAAGAACTCATCACCGAAGCTGACACCAGGCTTCAAGATTGTTGGTTTGACTTTGACGGCATCCCTGAAACGATACAGAGCATGAAAGTCTCGCATCGCATCGAAACCCTCACCGACGGCGGCTCCGACGGCTGGGACATCTACCGCAAGGCCCGCGCGCTGAAGTCGCAGGGCGTCGACGTCACCGAACTGACCATCGGCGAACACGACCGCCGCACCGAACGCGACATCCTCGACGCCATGCACGCCTCCGCCCTCGGCGGCCACACCGGCTACGCCACGCTGCCCGGCACCGACGCGCTGCGCGATGCCGTCGCCGCCCGCGTCCAGTCCCGCACCGGCGTCCCCACCACCCGCGACAACGTGGTGATCGTCCCCGGCGGCCAGGCCGGTCTCCTCGCCGCTCATCTCGCCGCCTGCGATCCCGGCGACACCGCGCTCTTCATCGACCCCTATTACGCCACCTACCCCGGCACCATCCGCGCCACCGGCGCCATCGCCCGCACCGTTCCCGCCCATGCCGGGCGCGGCTTCCAGCCCGACCCCGCCGACCTCGCCGGCCCGGCGCAGAACGCCCGCTCGCTCCTGATCAACTCCCCCAACAACCCCACCGGCGTCGTCTACGGCCGCGAAACGCTCGACGGCATCGCCCGCGCCTGCCGCGACAACGACCTCTGGCTGATCTCGGATGAGGTCTACGACACCCAGATATGGCAAGGCACCCACCTCTCGCCACGCCAACTCCCCGACATGGCCGAGCGAACCCTCGTCATCGGCTCGCTCTCGAAAAGCCACGCGATGACCGGTTCGCGCCTGGGCTGGATCGTCGGCCCCGAAACAGCAATCTCCCCCCTCGTCAACCTCGTCACCCACACCACCTACGGCGTTCCCGGCTTCATCCAGGACGCGGGCGTTTACGCGCTGGAACAAGGCCAACCGCTGGAAGACCGCATCTCCGAACCTTTCCGTCGCCGCCACGCAGACACCCTCGCCCGCCTCGCCCGCCAGGGCGTCGCCACCGTGCCCTCGACCGCCTCGATGTACGTCATGGCCGACATCCGTCCGACCGGGCTTTCGGGCGAGACCTTCGCCCACCTCCTGCTCGACACCCACCGCATCGCGGTCATGCCCGGCGAAAGCTTCGGCCAGGCGGCCGCCGGCCACATCCGCATCGCGCTCACCGTGCCCGACGACCGCCTGAAAACCGCGCTCGACACCCTGGCCGCCTTCCACCTCAGCCTGATCGAGACCGCCGCATGACCTTCCGAGACCTCCACCAGCCCCGCAATCCCTTCCTCCTCGCCAACGCCTGGGACGCAGGCTCGGCGAAAATGCTCGCGCGCCTGGGCGCCCCTGCGATCGCCACCTCCTCGGCGGCCCATGCCTTCACCCTCGGCCGCCCCGACGGCGGCCACGTCACCCGCGACGAAGCGCTCGCCCACGCGCAGGACCTGGTCGCGGCGGTCAGCGTTCCCGTCTCCGGCGATTTCGAGAACGGCTTTGGCCACGACCCCGACACCTGCGCCGAAACCGTGCGCCTCTCGGCCGAAGCGGGCCTCTCCGGCATCTCCATCGAAGATGCGGCATTGCCGGAAGACCGCGCCTACGACTTCGACCACGCGGTGGAGCGCATCCGCGCCGCTGTCGCCGCCGCCCGCGCCCTGCCCGCCGACTTCGTGCTGGTCGCCCGCGCCGATGGCGTGATGAACGGCCACTATGACATCGACGAGGCGCTCCGCCGCATCACCGCCTTCGACGAGGCGGGCGCCGACTGCCTCTACGTGCCCCTGCCCAAGACAATGGATGACCTCAAGCGCGTCATCGGCGCCACCAAGAAACCCGTCAACGTCCTTGTCGCCGGTCCCTACGCCCTCCACGACCGCGCCTACTACGCCAGCCTCGGCGCCGCCCGCCTCTCCCTCGGCTCGGCGCTGGCACGCGTCACCCACAGGGCAATCTACGACGCAGGCCGGGCCATGATCGACAACGGCGACTTCACCCCGCTCAACCTGGGCATCCCCGGTAAAGACATCGACAAGCTGCTGAATTAACCGTTTACACTCCGTCAACCAAGCTTAACCGACACCGCCGCCCGCCCGCTCCGGCAGGCGGAAACCGATCCATCCACCGACGCGATACCGACGTAATACCGACGTGATACCGACGTTGCGTTTTCGCGCCTTTCGCCTTGTTTTCCTGCATTAACCCCCGGAACCGCGGGAGCCTGGCGACGGTTGCCCGCACGCCCGGTTAATCAAATTACCGGCCCGGAAATATCCCGGGGTCCGGGGCAGAGCCCCGGCCTTGCAATCCCCCCTTCCCATTCACCCCCGAACCGGCTAGGCGGACCGCAACTCAAAGGACCCGTTTCATGGACCTCAGAAACATCGCCATCATCGCCCATGTCGACCACGGCAAGACCACGCTCGTGGACGAACTGCTCAAGCAATCGGGCGCCTTTCGCCAGGGCGAGGCCGTTGCCGAAAGAGCGATGGATTCCAATGACCTCGAGCGCGAGCGCGGCATCACCATCCTCGCCAAATGCACCTCCGTTCTCTACAAGAACACCCGCATCAACATCGTCGACACCCCCGGCCACGCCGATTTCGGCGGCGAGGTCGAGCGCATCCTCTCGATGGTCGACGGCGTGGTTCTGCTGGTCGATGCCGCCGAAGGCCCGATGCCCCAGACCAAGTTCGTCACCTCCAAGGCTCTCGCCCTTGGCCTGCGCCCCATCGTCGTCCTGAACAAGGTCGACAAACCGGACGCCGAACCCGACCGCGCGCTCGACGAAGTCTTCGACCTCTTCGCCGCCCTCGATGCCGACGAAGACCAGCTCGACTTCCCCCATCTCTACGCCTCCGGCCGCTCCGGCTGGGCCGACGCCTCCCTCGACGGCCCCCGCAAGGACCTCTCCGCCCTGTTCGACCTCGTGGTGAACCACGTCCCCCGGCCCCGCCAGCAGGCCCATGCGGGTGAAGATTTCTCGATGTTGGCCACCACGCTTGCCGCCGACCCCTATCTCGGCCGCCTTCTGACGGGCCGGGTCGAGACCGGCACGCTCAAGACCGGCGCGACGGTCCAGGCGCTTTCCCGGACCGGCCAGAAACTCGAACAGTTCCGCATCACCAAGATCCTCGCCTTCCGCGGCCTCGCGCAACAGGCCATCGACGAGGCGCAGGCGGGCGACATCATCTCGATCGCGGGCATGTCCAAGGCGACGGTGGCGGACACCATTGCCGCGCTTGCCATAAACGAGGCCATCCCGGCGCAACCGATTGATCCTCCCACGATTTCCGTCACCTTCGGTATCAACGACAGCCCGCTCGCAGGCCGCGACGGCAAGAAGGTGCAAAGCCGCGTGATCCGCGAAAGGCTGATGAAGGAAGCCGAGTCCAACGTCGCCATCCGGGTGAAAGACACCCCCGGCGGCGAGGCCTTCGAGGTTTCGGGCCGGGGCGAACTGCAAATGGGCGTGCTCATCGAGAACATGCGCCGCGAAGGCTTCGAGCTTTCCATCTCACGCCCCCAGGTCATCCTCCGCGAGCGGGACGGACAGACGCTCGAGCCGGTCGAGGAAGTCACCATCGACGTCGATGACGAATACACCGGCGCCGTGATCGAGAAAATCACCGGCCCACGGCGGGGCGATCTCGTCGAAATGAAACCCGCCGGCACCGGCAAGACCCGGATCGTCGCGCATGTCCCGTCGCGCGGGCTTATCGGCTACCAGGGCGAATTCCTGACCGACACGCGTGGCACCGGCGTCCTCAACCGCGTATTCCACGGCTGGACGCCCCACAAGGGCGCCATCGCCGGGCGGCGGCAGGGCGTGCTGATCTCGATCGAGGACGGCGTCTCCGTCGCCTATGCGCTCTGGGGCCTCGAAGAACGCGGCAAGCTCTTCATCGGCGCGCAAGAACAGGTCTACCAGGGCATGATCATCGGCGAGCACAGCCGCGACAACGACCTGGAAGTGAACCCGCTCAAGGGCAAGAAGCTTACCAACATCCGCGCCTCGGGTACCGACGAGGCGGTACGCCTCACCCCACCCGTGAGGCAGAGCCTCGAACAGGCCATCGCCTATATCGACGACGACGAACTTGTCGAGGTCACGCCAAACGCCATCCGCCTCCGCAAGCGCCATCTCGACCCGCACGAGAGGAAGCGCGCGGCCAGAAGCGCCGCCTAGACACCGCACGGTACGTTACCGGAATCTCAGCTCGTGTCGGCAAGACTTCAGGCCGGCACGACCACATCCGCAACCTTGACCGATCCCGGAACGATCACCTGCGCGCACATCCCCCCATGCCCCCGCATGGCTGTATACCCTCCCGGCCCCAACACCTCCTCCATGCGCGAACAGGGATGCGCCGGCACCGTCAACTCAATAACGGCGTCCCCGACCCGAAGCCGCCCGCCCCGAAAGGCGCCGATATTCAAACCTGAAATCAGCAGGTTACGCCGAAGCAGCGCCGGATCGACTTCCTGCAACCCCGCCAGTGCCACGACCACGGGCAGATGCTCAGCCTGGATCAATGTCACCGCACGCTTGCCCGCCCGCGCCCGGTCGCCACGTAAACCGCTTGTTAGCAAATCCGCCGCCTCGACCGCCACCGTCGCCTCCCGCCGCCCAGGCCTCAGCAGGATCGCTTCCACGCGCCCCGGCACCGCAAATCGAGCCTGCATCGCGGCAAGGGTCATGGAAACCCCGGACAATTCAACAAGGATTGCCCTTCATCTCTTTGAAAATACGCATTTTCCCGAGGTCAATCGTCAATCTCCACAACCATCAGTTCGCGCTTCGAGGCCGCCTTGGCCAGCTTCACCGCCTCCTGATAGCGCGGATCGTTATAGGCCGCCTCCGCC
>JAJDOD010000062.1 GCA_022340315.1 Silicimonas sp.
GCACGGTCCACCGCGTCGATGTAATTGTCGCAATAGTGAAAGAAGTCGCGCACTTCCTCCCAGGGCGAGGCGCCGGCGCGCACGTCTTGCTGGCCAAGGGCCTCGTCAAGCGAGGCGAGACGCTCGTTGGCCTGCACATAGGCGCGGTGCAGCGACAGGAAGGCGCGCGCGAAGGCGGGGGCATTCGCGGCCAGAAGGCGCAACTCGGCCACCGGAACCGGGTCGGTGAAGACCTGGTCGGCCAGCGCTTCGCGCAGATCCGAGGTCATTCTCTCGCCATCGCCGAGGGCAAGTTCGTTCACGTCGAAGTCGAACTCCTGCACCAGCGACAGGATCACCGCCGAGGACACCGGGCGATTGTTGTTTTCCATCTGGTTCAGGTACGGCAGCGATATCCCGAGCTTCTGTGCAAAGGCCTTCTGGGTCAGGTCGAGACGGAGGCGTGTTTCGCGAAGCTTTGCCCCGGCGTAAAGTTTCTGTGTCGCCATGCGCGCCCGTTCCCCTGTTAATCTGCAAAACTGTCTCGCGAAGCTGCAAATTTTTCAAGACGGGAATGGTCAAAACCCGGCAGGTTGTGATTGCGGCTTCAGTTTTCGCTCAGCAGTTGGTTTTCGCGCAGAATGACGTAGAGGATCGACAGAAGGCCGAGGAACAGGGTTGCGGACATGATGAGCAGAAGACTAATGCTGCCTCCGCCGCCCTGCATCGCTGCGCCGGCAAAGGCCGCGAGGGCGGCGCCGCCGCCGATCATGATCGCGCTGCCGAGACCGCTGGCGGTGCCCGCCAGGTGCGGCCGCACCGAGAGCATCCCGGCGGAGGCGTTAGGGATTACCAGGCCGTTTCCGACACCGACGAAGCTAAAGAAGCCGAAAAAGAGGAGGGCCGAGTTGTAGCCGACGAGTGCTATCGCCAGTGTGGTGAGAACTCCGGCGAGGCTGATCGCCGCCCCTGCGCGGATCATCCAGTTGATGCCGAAGCGGACGGAAAACCGCCCCGAGAAGTAATTGCCGACTGCGTATCCGACCGCGGGCGCACCAAAGCAGACCCCGGACCAAAACGAGGAAAGCCCGAATTCGACCGAGGCAACGTAAGGCCCGCCACCGAGGAAGGCGAAGAACGATCCGCTTGCGAAGGCGGCGGACAGGACGTAGCCCCAGAACCGACGGGAAGTCAGAAGCTCGGGATAGTCGTGGAATTGCCGGGCGAAAGAGATGCCGCCGCCGGTGCCAGTTTCGCCCTGATCGGCCCAGCAGAGCGTCATGATAAGCGCGCCGCCGATGGCAAGGAACCAGAAGACCGACTGCCAGCCGAACGCTTCGTCGAGGGCGCCGCCGATCATTGGTGCAACCATCGGCACCAGCGCCATGCCCATCGTAACGTAGCCGATCATCGACGCGGCTTCGTTCTGGGGCACCATGTCGCGGACAATCGCGCGGCTGAGAACAAGTCCGGCGGCCACCGCGCATTGGAGCATACGGAACAGCAGAAAGACTTCGACCGTTTGCGCATAGATGCAGCCGAGCGTCGCCGCGATGAAAATGCCCTGACAGTAAAGCGTGATCGTACGGCGTCCGTACCGGTCGCTGATCGGCCCGATGACAAGTTGAAGAACCGCCGTTGCGGCGAGATATCCGGACACCGCCAGCTGCATGACATCGTAACTTGTGCCGAAATGCTCGGTCATGTCCGGCAGCGCCGGAAGGAAGGCGCTCATGTTCATGGCGCCAAGACCGGCCATGAGTACCAATGTCACGATGTGCGGGGGCGTGGTCCGATCGAAAAACCGGACCGGTGGTCGACTGTTCATTTGCCAGACTTATCCTCGTCGTCCGGAGAAGGGAACGTTTTGTGGCGAGAAATGCAGTCTGATATTTTCGCACCAAACTTTTCGGATTTGCAGAAAGTAAAATTAGCTTTTCGCAAGTTTTGCAAATATCCAATGTTTTGCTTTCCCGCTGGTCTACTGCGCGTTAACCAGATCGACAACAGGAGGAGAGTGCGATGTCCGATATTCTTGCCGAGCTTGAGGCCCGAAGATCAGCTGCCCGCGCTGGCGGCGGCGAGAAGCGCATCGCGGCGCAGCATGCCAAGGGCAAGCTGACGGCGCGGGAGCGGATCGAGTTGTTGCTGGACGAAGGCTCGTTCGAGGAATTCGACATGTTCGTAAAGCATCGCACCACCGATTTCGGCATGGCGGCGCAGCGGCCTGACGGCGATGGCGTGGTGACGGGCTGGGGCACGGTTAACGGACGCATGGTCTATGTCTTCAGCCAGGATTTCACGGTATTCGGTGGATCGCTCTCGGAGACCCATGCGCAGAAGATCTGCAAAATCATGGACATGGCAATGCAGAACGGCGCGCCGGTCATCGGGCTCAACGATTCGGGTGGCGCGCGTATCCAGGAGGGTGTTGCGAGCCTTGCGGGCTATGCCGAGGTCTTTCAGCGCAACATCATGGCGTCAGGCGTGGTGCCGCAGATCAGCGTCATCATGGGGCCATGCGCGGGCGGGGCGGTCTATAGCCCGGCGATGACCGATTTCATCTTCATGGTTAAGGACAGCTCCTACATGTTCGTAACCGGTCCCGACGTTGTGAAGACGGTGACCAACGAGGTCGTGACAGCGGAGGAGTTGGGCGGTGCCTCGACCCATACCAAGAAAAGCTCGGTGGCCGATGGTGCGTTCGAGAACGATGTCGAAACGCTGGCGGAGGTGCGCCGCCTGATCGACTTTCTGCCGCTGAACAATCGCCAGAAGGCGCCGGTGCGGCCCTTCTTTGATGACCCGAACCGGCTGGATCACAGCCTCGATACCTTGATCCCGAAGAACCCGAATCAGCCTTACGACATGAAGGAACTGATCCACAAAGTCGCAGATGAAGGGGATTTTTACGAGCTACAGGCCGAGTTTGCCGCAAATATCATCACCGGATTCATCCGGCTCGAAGGGCAGACCGTCGGCGTCGTCGCCAACCAACCGCTGGTTCTGGCGGGGGTTCTGGACATCGATTCCAGCCGCAAGGCTGCCCGGTTTGTGCGGTTCTGCGACGCCTTCGAGATCCCGATTCTGACCTTGGTCGATGTCCCCGGCTTCCTGCCCGGAACGGCGCAGGAATATGGCGGGGTCATCAAGCACGGGGCGAAGCTTCTGTTCGCCTATGGCGAGGCGACAGTGCCCAAGGTGACTGTGATTACGCGCAAAGCCTATGGCGGGGCGTATGATGTCATGGCGTCGAAACATTTGCGCGGAGATTTCAACTATGCTTGGCCCACGGCGCAGATTGCGGTGATGGGTGCGAAGGGCGCGACGGAGATTCTGTACCGCTCGGAACTGGGAGATTCCGCGAAGATCGCAGAACGCACCGCCGAGTACGAAGCCAACTTCGCCAACCCGTTTCGCGCCGCCGAGCGCGGCTTTATCGACGAGGTCGTGATGCCGCACTCCACTCGCAAACGCGTCGCTCGGGCTTTCGCCTCACTCAGAAGCAAGCGGCTGACGAATCCTTGGAAAAAGCACGACAATATTCCGCTCTGACCGTGAAAACGACGTGCTGCTTTCCTGCCACATACGAATGAATATTTGCCACATCACCTTTGGGGCTGGAAACAATCCCGTGAAATGCGCTAATCAGCATCTATCCGCCGTCGCCCGTATCTATTCACTGGACACGGGTTTTCGGTCGGCTAGTGTCACGCCGCACGCACTAAGTGTGCGGGACTATTGGAAAGGCCGAGTAAAAAATACGGCCTTGACGGATCGAAGGAGACAGTCATGTCGAACAGCCTCAAAGCCCTCCTGGCCCTTGGCCTCTTTACCGTACTCGCTGCCTGCGCCCAGCAGGAAGAGCCCATGGAAGAGCCCATGGTCATGGAAGAGCCCGTTATGGAGAAGTTCTGATTCAGAACCTTCTCGGCCGGGGCGTCAGCCCCGGCCAAACCCCCGCATTGGGTTAAGATGCGCCAGATCCCGAAAATCGTTGCTCTTGCCTTGCTTCTTGCGGCGCCTGCCTGCACGGAACGCGAGGACCTTGTCTTGGTCGTGCCACGCGGCGACGTCTGAGCACTCTGGCGGGATTTGCCGACCCCTGGCGAAACGGTGCCGCGCATGTTGAAGCACCGAGGCTTTCCGGGCCGCATGCCGGGCACCGATTTCCAGTTCACAATTCGCAGAGCCAATCCGCGTGGGGTGACACCTTTGATCGCGCGCGAGCGCTTTGCCGACCGCAAGCGCCTCGATCGTGATGCGGATGCCGCCTTCATGGCGTGTCTCTGGGACTATTTCGGTGCTGAACCCTTCGAGCGTGGCAATCTTGATGCGGGGCGGCTGTCCTGGTTGTTCGGCCGCGAGGTGATTCCCGCAGAAGATCCATTTGACCCGAAAAGCTACGAGGCTCTGCTGCGAGTTGACGAAGCACGCGCACGATCGGCCTTTCCCGAAGCATTCGACGGGACCTGGGTGGCATGAATCTGCTGTGGTTTTCTTCCTTTTGGCAAAGACTTGCCGGTTTTTGCCCCGGCAACAGCTTTCGCTTTTCAGTCTTGCACGAAAGCGGCAATCTCATTCCCGAAGCGCTTCCCTCCAAACAGTGTGGCGCTTCGGCAAGTCAATACCGTTACCCTTCCCCTTCACGTTGGCCCGGCCGGAATTTCCCGGTCGGTCCTTCGTTTTTCGGGCCCTTCAGGCGGGAAGCCGCCGTAAACCGGCGAACGGTGTGTGGAGTTATTGAATATCGGCGCCGCGGAACCTTGTTGGAGGCAACGCGTTACAACCACGCGTCAGCATTCGAAAGGAATTCAAGATGTCGAAACTTGCCCCTGTCGCCCTCTTCGCTGCGATCACCGCGATCGCGGGCTGCGACGAAATCCAAGGCGAACGCGACAGTGCGCTTATCGGTGCCGCTGTCGGTTGCGCCGCCGGCTACACGTTGGTCAATGGCCGCTGCGTCGAAGGTGCCGTCGCAGGTGCCGTGGTGGGAGCTGTCTCGCAGCGCTGAGCGACCTCGCCTGAGACTTGAAAACTGGCCGCCTGTCGCCGATCAGGGCGATGGGCGGTCGAATGATATTGAATATCAGCGTGAAAACGCGCTCTCTGCCGCACAGGGTTGTCCCCACAGCAGAAACAGAGGCACGTTAACATGCAAAAGAAACTTCCCTTCCTTGTCTTCGCCGCGATCCTCGGATTGTCGGCATGCAACTCGAATTCGGATCTCGAGCGGGCACTCATCGGCGCGGGCGCCGGTTGTATCGCCGGCGAGATCATTGACGATGGCGAGTGCCTCACCGGTGCTGCCGTCGGCGGCGCGGCGGGCGCACTTTACGACGACATCTGAGGCCTGCACGGCGGCGCAACCGCGCCGCGCAGCATATTTTGAAGCCGTTCGGTCCCCGGGCCGGGCGGCTTATTTCGTTTATGCGGGGACGAAACCCCGCGAGGAGGGGACATGTTCAAGAAAATCCTGATCGCTAACCGGGGCGAGATCGCCTGCCGTGTCATCAAGACGGCCCGCAAGATGGGCATCAAGACAGTCGCGATATATTCCGATGCCGATGAGCACGCGCTGCACGTCAGGATGGCGGACGAGGCGGTGCATATCGGGCCGGCGCCGGCGAACCAGTCCTACATTGTGATCGACAAGGTTATGGATGCAGTCCGCCAGACCGGGGCCGAAGCGGTGCATCCCGGTTATGGTTTCCTCTCCGAGAACCCGAAGTTCGCGGAAGCACTTGAGAAGGAAGGCGTGGCCTTCATCGGCCCGCCGAAGGGCGCGATCGAGGCCATGGGCGACAAGATCACCTCCAAGAAGATCGCGCAGGAGGCCGAGGTCTCGACCGTGCCGGGATACATGGGGCTGATCGAGGATGCCGATGAGGCGGTGAAGATCTCGAAGGAAATCGGCTATCCGGTGATGATCAAGGCCAGCGCGGGCGGCGGCGGCAAGGGGATGCGGATCGCGTGGAACGATGGCGAGGCGCGCGAGGGCTTCCAGTCGTCGAAGAACGAGGCGGCGTCGTCTTTCGGGGATGACCGGATCTTTATCGAGAAGTTCGTGACCCAGCCGCGGCATATCGAGATCCAGGTGCTGTGCGACAGCCACGGCAACGGGGTTTACCTGAACGAGCGCGAGTGCTCGATCCAGCGCCGGAACCAGAAGGTGGTCGAAGAAGCGCCGTCGCCGTTTCTTGACGAGGCGACGCGCAAGGCGATGGGCGAGCAGTCGCTCGCGTTGGCCCATGCTGTAGGCTATGCAAGTGCCGGAACGGTCGAGTTCATCGTCGATGGAGAGCGAAACTTCTATTTCCTGGAGATGAACACGCGGCTTCAGGTCGAGCATCCCGTCACCGAACTGATTACAGGGGTCGACCTGGTCGAGCACATGATCCGGGTCGCCTATGGCGAGAAGCTGGCGTTGACGCAGGCGGATATCGGGATCAACGGATGGGCGATGGAGTCGCGGCTTTATGCCGAGGATCCTTATCGTGGGTTCCTCCCGTCGATCGGGCGGTTGACGCGCTATCGTCCGCCAGAGGAGGTCGCCGAGGCTGGGCGCGCGGTGCGCAACGATACCGGCGTCTACGAGGGCGGCGAAATCAGCATGTTTTACGACCCGATGATCGCGAAGCTCTGTACGTGGGCGCCGACGCGGGGTGAGGCCATCGAGGAGATGCGGATCGCGCTTGACCGGTTCGAGGTCGAAGGTATCGGGCACAACATTCCGTTTCTGTCGGCGGTGATGGACCATCCTAAGTTCGTCAGCGGAGACATGACGACGGCGTTCATCGCCGAGGAGTATCCGGACGGGTTCAACGGAGTCTCGCCCAGCGAGGAGGACGCGCGGCGGATCGCGGCGGCGACGGCGGCAATGCACCGGGTGGCCGAGATTCGGAGGGCGCGGATCTCGGGGCGTCTCGACAATCACGAGCGGCAGGTCGGGACGGACTGGGTCGTGCAGGTGGGGGATCAGCGCTTTGCACTCACGATGTCGGCGGACCGCGAGGGGTCCGACATCTGCTTCGAGGATGGGGCGACGGTTCGTGTCGAAAGCGACTGGAAGCCCGGTCAATCGCTTGCCGAGTTGCAGGTGGGCGGCGCTCCGCTGGTGCTGAAGACCGAGCGTCGGACGAACGGATACCGGGTGAGGCATCGCGGGGCGGATTTGCGCGTCACGTTGCTGACGCCGCGCCAGGCTGAACTGGCCGCGCGGATGCCGGTCAAGACGCCGCCGGATACATCGAAGCTGCTGCTCTGCCCGATGCCTGGGCTGGTTGTGACGATCAACGTGGCCGAGGGCGACGAGGTACAGGAGGGCCAGGCGCTTTGCTCCATCGAGGCGATGAAGATGGAGAATATCCTGCGCGCCGAGAAGAAGGGCGTCGTTGCCAAGATCAACGCCGGGCCGGGCGACAGCCTGGCGGTCGACGACGTGATCATGGAGTTCGAATGAGAAACCTTCGATGATCCGTGACTTGATTTATCGCTCCCGCGCGGCCGCCTTTTCGTCGATGATTTCCTGGCGGCGGATAGGCATCTTGTCGATCTGCCGCGTCAGTTCGCGGACGTCCCAGGGAAAAGGCTTGCGCAGTTTCACGCCCCCGTCCTTGCCGATCAGCGTTAGCATGAAGCCGCGCGGTCTGAGCCGGGTGCGCAGTGCGGAGCGGGTCTCGGGATCGGTGTCGATGATCAGGACGACGTCACGCTCGACCAGTTCGCCCGTCCGGGCGTTCAGAAGTTCGAGCTGGCGCTTGAAAGCAGGGTCATTCGGGCTATCGGCAAAAATGATGACCGGACGGGCCTGCCATTTGAAGGTTTTGAGTTCGATATCGGCGGCATCGAGGATCACGGTCTTGTCTGCCTGCCAGCGCGCCAGCGCCTCAGGTTGCGAGCTGTCGGTCGCGCCCGCCACCTGCGCAAACGCAAAGAGTGGCAGAAAACCAATAAGTTTCAGGGCGGTGGGCGTCATGTCTGCGTCTCCGTTCGATTTGAATATATGCCGGAATGCGGAAAAACGAAGGGCGGAACCGAACTCTTCGAGGAGAATTGAGAATTGTTCCCTTCGACCGCCCACCCTGCGACGAGCGGAGGATCAAGGATGACTGACTGGAAGGCGCTGGCCGAGAAGGAACTGCGTGGTCGCCCGATCGAGGACATCGAGTGGGAGACGCTGGAAGGCATTCGGGTGAAGCCGCTTTACACAGCGGCGGATACCGAGGACCTGCCGCAGATGGGCGAGGTTCCGGGGGTGGCGCCGTTCACGCGCGGCGTGAAGGCCACGATGTATGCCGGTCGGCCCTGGACCATTCGCCAGTATGCCGGGTTCTCGACGGCCGAGGAATCCAACGCTTTCTACCGCCGTAACCTTGCTGCCGGGCAGCAGGGGGTTTCGGTTGCGTTCGATCTGGCGACGCACCGGGGCTATGACAGCGACCACCCGCGCGTTCTGGGCGATGTGGGCAAGGCGGGCGTGGCCATCGACAGCGTCGAGGACATGAAGATCCTGTTCGATGGCATTCCGCTGGACCAGGTCAGCGTGTCGATGACGATGAACGGCGCGGTCATTCCGATCCTCGCGTCCTTCATCGTCGCGGGCGAGGAGCAGGGGCATGACAAGTCGCTGCTTTCCGGGACCATTCAGAATGACATCCTGAAGGAATTCATGGTGCGGAACACATATGTCTATCCGCCCGAGGCCAGCATGCGGATCGTGGCAGATATCATCGAGTACACTGCCGACAACATGCCGAAGTTCAACTCGATCTCGATCAGCGGCTATCACATGCAGGAGGCGGGCGCGAACCTGGTGCAGGAGCTGGCCTACACGCTGGCGGACGGGCGCGAATACGTGCGAACCGCCATCGCGCGGGGGCTGGATGTGGATCGCTTTGCCGGGCGGCTGTCATTCTTCTTCGCAATTGGCATGAACTTCTTCATGGAGGCTGCGAAGCTGCGGGCGGCGCGTCTGCTCTGGTCGCGTGTCATGGACGAGTTCGAGCCGAAGAACCCGCGCTCGAAAATGTTGCGCACCCATTGCCAGACGTCCGGTGTCTCGTTGCAGGAACAGGACCCTTACAACAACGTGGTCCGCACCGCCTATGAGGCGATGAGCGCCGTCCTCGGCGGCACGCAGTCCCTGCACACCAACGCGCTTGACGAAGCGATCGCGCTACCGACCGACTTCAGTGCCCGCATTGCGCGGAACACCCAGTTGATCCTGCAGGAAGAGACCGGCGTTACCAACGTCGTCGATCCGCTGGCGGGCTCGTACTACGTCGAAGCTCTCACGGCGGAACTGGCCGAAAAGGCCTGGGCGCTGATGGAAGAGGTCGAGGAGATGGGAGGCATGACCAAGGCGGTGGCAAGCGGCATGCCGAAGCTGAGGATCGAGGAAAGCGCGGCGCGTCGGCAGGCGATGATCGACCGGGGCGAGGAGGTGATTGTCGGTGTCAACAAGTACCGCAAGGACAAGGAAGACCCGATCGACATTCTCGAGGTCGACAACGACAAGGTGCGCGCGTCGCAGATCGCGCGTTTGGACAACATCCGCGCAAGCCGCGATGCCGGCGCCTGCGAGGCGGCACTGGCCGAAGTCGAGCGCGTTGCGAAGGAGGGTGGCAACCTGTTGGCCACCGCGGTTGAGGCGGCGCGGGCACGCGCCACGGTCGGAGAGATCAGCATGTCGATGGAAAAAGTATTCGGGCGTCACCGCGCCGAAGTGAAGACGCTCGCCGGTGTCTATGGCGCCGCCTACGAGGGGGACGAGGGTTTCGCGGCCATCCAGGGCGATGTCGAGGCTTTCGCCGAAGCGGAAGGCCGCCGCCCGCGGATGCTCGTCGTCAAGATGGGGCAGGACGGGCATGACCGGGGCGCGAAGGTGATCGCGACCGCATTCGCGGATATCGGTTTTGACGTCGATGTGGGCCCTCTGTTCCAGACGCCCGAGGAGGCGGCACAGGATGCGATCGACAACGATGTGCACGTGGTCGGCATCTCGAGCCAGGCGGCGGGGCACAAGACGCTGGCGCCGAAGCTGATCGAGGCGCTGGCGGCGGCGGATGCCAGCGACATCATCGTGATCTGCGGCGGGGTCATTCCGCAGCAGGACTATGCCTTTCTGAAGGAAAAGGGGGTCAAGGCGATCTTCGGGCCGGGCACCAACATTCCCGAAGCGGCGGCGGATATTCTGCGGCTGATCCGGGAAGCCAAGGGGTGAGGACCGGCCCCCTTGTCGGCGCGGCGCTAGGCGCTCTCGGTTCGGTCGCGATCGTCATCCTCCCGGGACTTGGGTCGCAACCTTTCCTGCCGCTGAACCTTGCGCTGATCTACGCTTTTCTGCCCGGCGGTTTGTTCCTGATGCTCCTCCTCGGCTGGATCGCCTTGCGCCGGAGCCTCGGCAACTCTGCATTGGATGACGGCCCGTTCCCGGATGTGTCGGGCGAAGATATCGACCAGAAGGTGCTTTCGGATTCGGTGGCGCAACTGGTGCTGGCCCTTCTCATCTGGCCCTTCGCGGCCTCGTGGCTGGGAGCGGTGACGGTCATAGTAATGGGCGTGGGAATGGGTGTCGCGCGGCTTCTTTTCTGGACTGGGGCACATTTCTCGCTGGCGCTACGGTCATTTGGCTGGGCGTTGAGTTTCGGTCCGACCGCCGTCGCATTCCTCTGGACGCTCTGGAAGTTGCTCGGTTAGGTTTTCTGCTTGCAGGCCACTGGCTTGGCTGCACAACTGGTCGACATGCTCTTCTCACTCGATCTCGATCACCTCGTCATCGCCGCCCGTTCGCTCGAAGAGGGCGCGACCTATGTCGAGGCGGTCCTGGGCGTCAGGCTTTCGCCTGGCGGCCGGCATGCCTACATGGGCACGCACAACCTGCTCCTGTCGCTCGGGCCACGGGAATACCTTGAGGTGATCGCGGTTGATCCCGATGCGACCCCGCCGTTGCACCCGCGGTGGTTCGGTCTCGATCACTTCAGCGACGCCCCGCGCATGACCAACTGGGTGTGCCGGACCGATGATCTGGACGATGCGCTCGATGCGGCCCCGCCCGGCGTAGGCGAGCCGGTGGAGTTGTCGCGCGGCGATCTGAATTGGACGATGGCCGTGCCGGACGACGGGTGGCTGCCTTTCGATGGAGCAATGCCGGCGCTGATGTCCTGGGACGAGGCGAGCGCGCATCCCGCGCGGCGCCTGCCGGATCATGGATTGAGGCTGAACCGGCTCGATGTCTTTCACCCGCAGGCCGAGGATTTTCGGGCGACTTTCCCGGCGGTCGAGCGCCTGGGTCATGTCGATGTCCGACGGGGGCCCGAGACACGGTTGATTGCGACGATCTCGACGCCGGAGGGGACGCGCATCCTGGCGTGAGCCAGGGCAGGGTGAAAGCGGTTCCACACGCAGGCGTTGCACATTAGGGTGCGCGCATGACGATCTGGGAAAGAATTGCCGAGGCGATTGCGGCCCTGCGCGCGGGAGAAAGCCTGAGCGTGGTGTTCGAGAAACTGCGTACGCCGCCGGAACGAACGGTTGCCTTTACCATCGCCGTGATCGCGCTGGGGGCAAAAATGGCGAAGGCTGATGGGCTGGTGACGCGCAACGAAGTCGCGGCGTTTCGCGAGGTTTTTCACATCCCCAGGAATGAGGAAGAGAACACGGCGCGCCTGTTCAACCTCGCGCGGCAGGACGTGGCGGGGTTCGAGGACTATGCGCGCCGCATCGCGGGCATGTTCGAGAGCGCGGACGGCACGCTTTGCGACCTGATGGAAGGTCTTTTTCACATAGCGGTCGCTGACGGGTCATATCACCAGCAGGAGGACGATTATCTGCAACGTGTGGCGCGTATCTTCGGTCTCTCCGACCGCCAGTTCCGATCGCTTCGGACGCGGTTCGTTCCCGATGCCGAGCCGGACCCCTACGATGTCCTCGGTGTCGAGCCGGGCGACAGCCTGGAGGACATTCGGAAGAGCTGGCGTCAGCTTGTCCGTGAGAGCCACCCGGACCGGATGATGGCGCGCGGTGTGCCGGAGGAAGCCGTCAAGCTCGCCGAAAAGCGCCTGATCGCGATCAATCGGGCGTGGGAGACCATCAGCGAAGGCGGCGCCTGATGCGCATCGCCACCTACAATGTGGAATGGTTTTCGAACCTGTTCGACGACAGCGGCAATATCCTGGACGATGACGGCTGGTCAGGCCGGCATGACGTGACACGGCGATCGCAACTGGCCGCGCTTGGCATCGTGTTCACCGCGCTGAATGCCGATGCGGTCATGATCATCGAAGCCCCCGATGGCCACAGGGGCAGGGACGGCGTGCAGGCGCTGGAGAATTTCGCTGCCGCGATCGGATTGCGGGCACGAAAGGCGGTGATGGGCTTCGTGAACGAGACGCAGCAGGAAATTGCGCTGCTCTACGACCCCGACAAGCTGGGCGCGCGCCACGATCCCACCGGGTCGCCGCGATTTGACGAGGTCTATAGCATCGACCTCGACGTTGATGCCGCGCCTGAGCGGGTGAGGTGGTCGAAACCGCCGCTTGAACTGGCGGTGGAAACGTCACGGGGCACGAAGCTGCGCATGATCGGCGTGCATGCCAAGTCGAAGGCGCCGTACGGTGCACGGCGGCCGGAACAGATCATGCGGATCGCCATCGAAAACCGGCGCAAGCAATTGGCTCAGTGTATCTGGCTGAGAGAACGCGTGGACGAGTGTCTCGATAGCGGGGAGTCCCTGATCGTGCTGGGCGATTTCAACGACGGTCCCGGTCTGGATGAGTACGAACGGCTCTTTGGCCGCTCCGGCGTCGAGATCGTGATCGGCGACGAGCAGGATATCCAGCTCTATGATCCGCACGCCGAAAGCGTCATCCGGCGTCCGCTGGGCTGGATGCCCTCCAGCGCGCGTTTCTGGATGGCTGACAAGCGGCGCTGGATGCAGACATTGCTGGACTACGTGATGGTCTCGCCGGATCTGCGTGCGAAGGCGGGGGAGTGGCGGATCTGGCATCCCTTCGAGGACCCCGCCTGCGAGCGTGCGCCGGAGTTGCGCGAGGCGCTTCTGACGGCGTCGGATCATTTCCCGGTGTCGGTGGAGTTGGATATCTGACCGGTTCATCCGTTGTTAACCACCGGCGTCGCAGGTAGTCTTCGCAAAACGGATTCGGGGAGCAATAGCGATGGCAGGTTCGGTCAACAAGGTCATTCTGGTGGGCAATCTCGGCCGCGACCCGGAGGTGCGGACATTCCAGAACGGAGGCAAGGTCTGCAACCTGCGGATCGCCACGTCCGAGAACTGGAAGGACCGCAACACCGGTGAACGTCGTGAACGGACGGAATGGCACTCGGTCGCGATCTTTTCCGAGCCGCTGGCGCGCATTGCGGAGCAATACCTGCGGAAGGGCTCGAAGGTGTACATCGAGGGCCAGCTTGAGACGCGGAAATGGCAGGATCAGTCCGGCCAGGATCGCTATTCCACCGAAGTGGTGCTGCGTCCCTACAGGGGCGAACTTACGCTGCTCGACAGCCGTGGCGACGGCGGCGGTGGTGGTGGCGGCGGTTACGACGACCGCGACAGCTATGGCGGAGGGTCGGGTGGACCTGCTCCGGCGAGCCAGGATCTTGACGACGAGATCCCATTCTGAACCCAGGCATTTCGCCGGGCGAGGGTACTGCCATCGTGCACCTGGGATATTTTCAGGACCGATGAAGACGTGGCTCAGGCACGGGCGTCGAGCGCGTCTTCGAGAAGTCTCACCACTGCGTCGCGCGGCACATCGGCCGTGACGAAGGCCTGACCGATGCCGCGGGCCATGATGAAGCGCAGCTGACCGTCGATCACCTTCTTGTCCTGTCCCATCAGGTCAACCAGTGCTTCGGCCCCCGGCAGGTCGCCGGGAATGTCGGCAAGGTCGGTCTTCATGCCCATCGCCTTGAGATGCGCGCGGACGCGGCTGGGGTCCTCCTGGCTGCATAGCCCGAGGCGTGACGAGAGCTCGAATGCAAGTGCACAGCCGACGGCCACGCCTTCGCCGTGGAGAAGCCGGTCGGAATATCCCGTTGCTGCTTCGAGCGCGTGGCAAAAGGTATGTCCAAGGTTCAGGAGCGCGCGGTCGCCTTGTTCGGTCTCGTCGCGGGCGACAATCTCGGACTTCATCTCGACCGAGCGTTTGACGGCACGGGCCCGAAGTGCGCGATCCCCGGCGGCGAGCGCTGGGCCGTTCGCTTCCAGCCAGGAGAAGAACGCCTCGTCGCCCAGGAGCCCGTACTTTGCGACTTCGCCGTAGCCGGCGAGAAAGTCGCGGGGAGTGAGCGTGTCGAGCACGCCGATATCGGCCAGCACCAGTGCGGGCTGGTGGAAGGCGCCGATAAGATTCTTGCCGGCGGCGGGCGAGTTGATCGCGGTCTTGCCGCCCACCGAGCTGTCGACCTGCGCCAGGAGCGAGGTCGGTACCTGCACGAAGCGGATGCCTCGCCGCAGGATGGCGGCAGCGAACCCGCCGAGATCGCCGATAACACCGCCGCCAAGCGCGATCATCACGTCGCGGCGCTCGATCTTCTCGGCCAAGAGCCACTCGACCGAGCGTTCGAGCATGGCCCAGCTCTTGGTTGCTTCGCCTGCCGGGAGCGCCAGAGACACCGCGTCGATGTCACCCAGACCGGTTATCAGCGCATCGAGATGTGCTGCCGCCACGGTCTTGTCTGTCAGGATCGCGACACGCTTTCGGGCGAGGAGCGGCCCGATCTCGCGCGCGGCATGTGCAATCAGGTCCTCACCGATGCGGACATCATAGCTGCGATCGCCGAGGGGCACATGGACGGTTTCGGTGGTCACTAGTGTGCCTCCAGTATTTCGGGGTGGCGCGACAGCGTGTCGATCACCCGGTCGGTCATCTGGTCGATCGAGAAGTCGAATTCGGCATCGACGACAATATCGGCCAGCGCGTAAAGCGGATCGCGGTTCTTCTGGATCTGAGCCAGCGTGGCGCGCGGATCAGGGGTGTGAAGTAGCGGTCGCGTGGTCTTGTGCTTTACCCGCTGCCAGAGCAGCTCAAGTTCGGCACGAAGCCAGAGCGAGGCGCCTTTTTCGGAGATCATGCGGCGGTTTTCCTCGCGCAGGAAGGCACCGCCGCCGGTCGACAGGATGCAAGGCGCGCCATCGAGCAGGCGCGCGATCACCTCGCTCTCGCGGTCGCGGAAGAAAGGTTCTCCGTCACGCTCGAAGATCTCGGCAATCGTTCGATTGGCTGCCTTGGCGATCTCGGCGTCGCTGTCGAGGAAGGGCACGTGCAGGCGTTTGGCGAGGGCCTGTCCGATCGCGGTCTTGCCCGCCCCCATCATGCCCACCATGACCACGGTCTTTCTGAGCTTGAATGGCAATTCCGCCGCGTCCCCGAGTTCTTTTTGGCACCGGCACCCTGAATGGCGTGATCTTCCTGAAAAGACCAGTTATAAAACCGGAGAAGCTGCCAAAGAGCGGCGTGGGTCCGGTTCGCCGGAGCCGGGGCAATGAGGTTTCGCGATGCTGAGACTGCTGAGGATTTTGTTGATACTGGCCGTGGTCGTCGGGGTGGCCGTTGTAGGCTATGCCTATCTCGGTGACCTGAGCCCAGACCAAACCAGCGTGAGCGAGCCGGTGACGCTCGATGGCAGCTAGGATCAGAGATCCGAGGTTTTGCGTCTTCGTCAGCCTCTTCACCACCTTGTTGGCGGGCGCCGCCATTGGCCAGACTTCGGCTCCATTGAGTGCCATTGACTGGCTGTCGAATTCGATGACCGAGGAGGCGGCACAGGATGCGCCAGAGACGCCGCTGCCCGACGCGGATCTACCGCCAGAGATCACGGTCCTGCCGTTGGATGCCTCGGTCGCGGACAGCGCCGGGCTTGTCGATGCTGACGAGTTGGGTCTGCCCGCCGATCTTTGGGGTCGAAGCGCGGCGGGCGATCTTGCCGAAGCGCTCTCGTCACTGGAGATCGGGGACGAAGCTCCGCCGGTCATCAGGCGGTTTCTGACCACGCTCCTGCAGGCGCGAATGGAGCCGCCGATCGACGCCGCAATTGACAGCCGGTTCTTCCTTGCAAGGATCGACCGGCTTTTGGAGACCGGGCATCTGGAAGCGGCCAAGGCGCTGATTGAGGCGTCCAATTCTACCGACCCGCAGCTTTACCGCCGCGCATTCGACATCGCCCTTCTGTCCGGTAGCGAGACCGAGGCTTGCCGGGAAATCGAGACAACCCCGGAGCTGTCCCCGACCTATCCGGCGCGCATTTTCTGCCTGGCCCGGCTGGGTCAGTTCGACGTCGCTGCTCTGACCTTGGGGAATGCTGAATCCCTGGGAATACTTAGTGACGCGGAAGATGCGCTGCTTCGTCACTTCCTTGATCCCGAATTGTTCGAAAGCGAGCCGATCCCGGCCGCGCCGCGACTTCCATCGCCGCTTCAGTACCGCCTCTACGAGGCCGTTGGCGAGCGGATCGCGACCGATGCTTTGCCGGTGGCATTTGCGGTTGCAGATCTCTCCGACACGGTCGGGTGGAAGGCACGTTTGACCGCCGCAGAGCGCCTGACGGCCATCGGGGCGATGCCGTTCGAGGATTTGCTGGAGGTTTTTCTGGAGCGCGGCGTTGCGGCCTCGGGCGGCATCTGGGAGCGGGTTCGAGCTGTGCGTGAACTGGCCGAGGGAGTGGGTCACCGGAGGACGGGTTCGTTGTCAGATGTGTTACCGGACGCCTGGTCTGCGGCACGGCGCGGCGGATATCAGTCGGCAATGGCCGCCTGGCTCTTGCCGTCGCTAAGCCGTGCGGCGGAACTCGTGGAGCTTGATCACCTTGCCTTTGAGATCGCATTGCTGGCCGAGGCACCCGAGGTTGCAGCCGCGTTTCGGACGGAGAAAGTCGAAGACCGGTTTCTTCTGTCATTGGCAAGGGGTGAGTATGGTACTGTTCCTCCCGGTGATGCCCTCGGCCGTTCGGTGCTGCGGGGCATGTCGGCAATGTCGGCGGGCGAGGCTTACGAGGCGCTGATCGAAGATGATCGACGCGGCGAGGTGCTGTTTCGCGCACTCGGTCAGCTGGCCGACGGTGCAACGGGCAATCCCGATAGCACCGCCAATTCGCTGACCGCGCTTCGGCGCATAGGGCTGGAAGCACTGGCACGGCAGATCGCGGTCGAACTGGTTCTGAAGGAAGGTGCGGCATGACTGCCGCAACGATGATCTCAACTTTTCTCGAAGCACAGGCAGCAGAGCTGGATGCAGCGCGAAACACGCAGTTGGCCTATGCGCGTGATTTGAAGGATTTCGCGGCCTGGGCTGCAACGCGAACGCTCGATCTTGTCGAACTTAAGCAGGCGGATATCGAGAGTTACCTGATCGGTCTGGACGCAGAAGGTCTGAGCCGCGCGACGCGCGCGCGGCGGCTGTCCGCGATTCGGCAATTCTACCGGTTCGCTTGCGAAGAAGGCTGGCGCGCCGACAACCCCGCCATACGCATAAAGGGACCGGGGCGGGACAAACGCCTGCCAAAGACTCTGAGCGAGGACGAAGTCGATCGGCTCCTGCGTGCTGCCGCTGATACCGGGCGCGGAGCTGAGCTGGCTCGGAACATCTGCCTGATGGAACTTCTCTATGCGACTGGGATGCGGGTGAGCGAGCTTGTCTCGTTGCCGGTCGCCGCCGCGCGGGGCGGTCCCCGAATGCTGCTGGTTCGCGGCAAGGGCGGAAAGGAACGCATGGTGCCGCTGTCGCCGCCCGCGCGCGAGGCGCTTGCCGAGTGGCTGGTAGTTCGCGACGAGGCCGAAGACCGCGCGCGGGTCGAGAAGGGGACGACGGTTTCGAGGTTCCTTTTCCCGTCGCATGGGGCGTCAGGTCACCTGACGCGGCATCGGTTCTACGGATTGATCAAGGAGTTCGCGGTTGCAGCCGGCATCAGTCCGGCCAAAGTCACGCCGCACACGTTGCGGCATGCCTTTGCGACGCATCTTCTGGCGCGGGGCGCCGATTTGCGAGCAATTCAGACGTTATTGGGCCATGCCGATGTCGCCACGACCGAGATCTACACACATGTGCTGGAGGAAAGGCTTCATGACCTGGTCCTCGGGCATCATCCGCTTGCGAAGGCGGCTACCTGACGGCGCAGCGACTGCGGCAGCACATCTTCCGATGGCCAGATGCCGGTCGAGAGAGTCTTGTGATAGCCTTGGGTCAGCCCGGCGTCCTCCATAGCGCGGCGAGATCGTTCGTAGTCGTAGGACAGCCGTTCGATGATCACCTCGCCATCGGTCAGGACAGCGTAGCGGGTCTCGGGACGACCGTCGTGCGGCGGCAGGCCTATGGCGCCCGCATTGATCCACTGGACGTCCGCGATGCGGCGGTGAAAGGCAATGCCCGAATGGCCCGCCACGATGCCGTCGATCTTGCCGGTGTGCTGTTCCAGAGCGCTGATCTCCTCAAGAAAAATCTCGGCGGGTGTGTCCGGCCAGATAAACCTGTTGATTGCCGTGACGCCGCCGTGGATGACCGCGTAGCGGCGATCCTGCTGAGTGAAGATGCCGATCTCGGGCAGATCGCCCAGCCAGGCAACAGTGTCGGCGTCACAGGCGCCGGCAAGGTAGCTGTACCACGCCTGCGAGAGGCGGTCGCAGGACGTGCCATCCTCGAAGCCGCAGCCGCAGCTATCAGCGCCTTCCGCCACCTGCTGCTCGCAGTTGCCGGCGACGCAGGGAATGGCAAGGGCACGCATGAGGCAAACGGTTTCAACCGGTTCGGCGCAATAGGCCACCACGTCGCCGGTACAAATTGCGGACCGGTCCGCAAGCTGATCCGCAAGCGCCTCAAGTGCGGCAAGATTGGAGTAGGGGCCGCCAAAAAGAACCACTGGGCCGTCCATTCGCCCGAAGTCATGCACACGCAACCGCTTGCACTCCCTTGATTGCTGGCTCAGAGACCCCATAAAGTGAAAACGACCCCGTCTTGACAAGGAAAAATGGAAAACGCTCTCCCCATGATCGACGCCGCGTTCTGGATCATATGCGGTTCGATCCTGCTTCTGTTGATCCTTTCGGGTTTTTTCTCTGGCAGCGAGACCGCCCTGACCGCATCTTCGCGCGGGCAGTTGAAGTCGCGTGCCGAGAAGGGGGACAAGGGCGCTGAGAAGGCTCTCCAGCTGACCGAGGACAGCGAGCGTCTGATAGGCTCGATCCTGCTGGGAAACAACCTTGTCAACATTCTCGCCACTTCGCTGGCGACGGCGATGTTCACCCGGCTTTTTGGAGAGAGCGGCGTCGCGCTCGCGACGCTGGTGATGACGCTTCTGGTGCTGATCTTCGCCGAGGTCCTGCCCAAGACCTACGCGATATCGAATGCCGAGACCGCGGCGGCACGCGTGGCGCGTCCCGTCGGTGTGATTGTCATGCTGCTTGCCCCCGTGGTTGCCGCGATCCGGGCCATCGTGCGCGGAGTGCTGGCGATATTCGGTGTTCAGATCGACCCCGACAGCAACATTATGTCGGTTCGAGACGAGATTGCCGGTGCGCTTCATCTCGGGCACTCGGAAGGCGTGGTCGAGAAAGAGGATCGCGACCGTATCCTTGGTGCGCTGGACCTGGCCGAGCGGACTGTCGAGGAGATCATGCTTCACCGCAGCCAGATCGAGGTGATCGACGCCGAACTTCCGGCCCGCGATGTGCTGGAGTTGTGTCTCAACTCGAACCACACACGGCTGCCGGTCTTTCGTGGTGAGCAGGAGAACATCATCGGCGTGCTGCACGCCAAGGATTTGTTGCGCGCGGTCTACAAGCGGTTCGAGGCGATGGGGCGAGAAGACCCCCTTGAGGGGTTCGACTTCATGGCCGTGGCGATGGAGCCCTATTTCGTGCCCGAGACCACGACGCTGGACGAACAGATGCGGCAGTTCCTGCTGCGGTCGACCCATTTCGCGTTGGTGGTGGACGAGTACGGCGCGCTGCAAGGTCTGATCACGCTTGAGGACATCCTTGAAGAGATCGTCGGCGAGATCACCGACGAGTTCGACATCGACGAGGATCATCCGATACGGCGGACCGAGGCGGGCGATGTCATCGTGGATGGTGGCATGACAATCCGCGACCTGAACCGCGCGATGGACTGGTCACTGCCGGATGAAGAGGCGGTGACGGTGGCGGGTTTGGTCATCCACGAGGCGCAAACCATTCCGACGCGAGGTCAGGTGTTTTCCTTCCACAACCGTCGCTTCGAGGTGCTCGAGCGCAAGGACAACCGGATCACCCGGCTGAAGATCCGCGCGCTTTAACGTTCGGTGAGCTTGAACTCGATGCGGCGGTTCTGGGCGCGCGCCTCGACCGTATCTTCCGGGTTGACCGGTCTGTATTCTCCGAAGCCGGTGGCGGCGAGGCGCTGGGGCGGGAAGCCGAGGCTGTCGGTCAGGTAGCGAACAACCGAGAGTGCCCGAGCCTGGCTGAGTTCCCAGTTGTCGGTAAACTCGCCGGTGCCGGAGAGCGGCACGTTGTCGGTATGGCCATCGACGCGGATGATCCAGTCTATCGCGGGCGGGATCTGGTCGGCCACTTCCGAAAGGATGCCAGCCACTTGTGCGATCTGCTCGCGGCCTTCCCCTGACAGCGTCGCGGAAGCACTTTCAAACAGAACTTCCGAGGAGAAAACGAAGCGGTCGCCGACGATCTGGATGCCTTCGCGATCGCCAAGAAGCCGGCGGAGGGTTCCGAAGAATTCCGAGCGGTAGTCGGCGAGGTCCTGGACCTCTGCGCCCAGGCGTTCGGCTTCCTGCCGCAGTCTCTCGGCCTCGGCGGCTTCAAGTTCGGCGCGCCGCCGTTCCTCGCTGGCTGCCCGGGCAAGCGCCTGGTTGAGTTGCGAGCCAAGCGCCTCGATGCGGATCTGCGAGGCGGCGTCCTGTTCGGCGGCGCTGTCGAGAAGGCCTTGAAGACCGTCGAGTTCGGCGCGGAGCGCCGCGACCTGCTGGTTGAGCGCCTCGACCTGAAGCTGGGCCTGCTCGGAGATGCTCTCCTCCTGGGCCAACTGCCGCCGGGCGGTGGCGAGCAGCGTCTCCTGCCGCTCGCGTTCGGACATCTGCTCCTCTGCCGAGGTTTCGGCGGCCAGTTTGGCCGCAAGCGCATTGGCCAGCCGGTCGCGCAGGTCGTCCACCTGGCCCACGGTGCCTTGCAGCGCCTCGGCTTCCGCGCGCAGCCGGTCGCGCTCGGCCCGGACAACGGCAAGCCGGTTTCGCAGTTCCTCGGCGGTGGCGTTGGTGTCTGACAAGCCGCTTTCGGCGCTTTCGAGCCGCAACAACACGTCGGCCAGTTGCGCGTTCAACTGGTCTTCGACGGCGTTGGCGGCGGCGAGCATGGTCAGCGTGTCCTCGGCAATGCCGCGTTGTTCTTCGAGTGCCAGTGACATTGCGGTTAGCTCGGCATCGGCGTCTTGCAGCCGTTCGCGGAGCGCCTCGGCAATGGCGGCTTCGGCAAGCCTGGATTGCTCTTCCGCGGTGAGTGCTTCCTGCGTCTCGGCCAGCGTCTGCTCGCGCTCGGCGGCCTCGGCGCGAAGCTGTGCGGTCATGGCTTCCAGCGCTTCACGCTGGGCGGCGGCAAGGCGTGCCTGCTCGGCCTGCGCGTCGATCTCGTCTCGGGCGCGGGCAAGGGCCAGTTGCGCGGCTTCCTGTTCGGTGATCAGCCGTTCCTGGGCCGCTTCCAGTTCCTCGACATTGGCGGCAAGCCGGGTGCCTTCTGCAAGAGCCTGGTCGCGTTCGGCAAGAAGCGTGGCAACGCGTTCCTCGAAACTGGCAATGGAGGCGTCACGCTGGGCGATGGCGCGTGCCTGATCGTCGATCTGGCCCGTCAGGTTGGCGATCAGAACGTCCTGGCGCGATCGCTCGTCCTGCAGAAGCGACAGATCGTCTTCCAGCCGGGCGGTGGTCTGCTGCGATAGTCCGAGTGCCTGGCTCAGCGCCGTTATCTCGGAGGTGAGCTGGTTCAATTCGCTTTCCTGGCCGGTGATGGTTTCCCGCTGGATGGCCTGCACGATCATGAAGATCGTGAGGACGAACATCAGCACCAGGAGGAGCGCGGTCATCGCATCGACGAAGCCGGGCCATATCGAGCCTGACATGCGTTGGGAACGACGCGAGAGCGCCACGGGTCAGGCCTCGTCCCGATTGCGACCGATCATGCGGATGGCGTTGGTCAACTGTGAGATGTCGGCGCGCAATTCGCCGATGCTCTCCTGACGGCCAGCCGAGATCTCTTCGAGAATACGGAGCATCTGGACATCCATCGAGCGCAGCCGCATCCGGCTTTCTGCATCGAACTGGCCGCCAGCCTGCGACCCCATGTTCTGCAGTGCCTCGGCGAGGCGATTCTGGCTTTGGATGATTTCAGAACTGTCGCCCTCGCCGAACTGCGTCGCGAGCCGATTTACCGAATTGATAAGTTCGCCAAGCCGGGCGTCGGTCGCGGCTTGCTGTTCGCCCATGAACTCGGCCAGTTGCCCTATGATACTTGCATCGCCGCTGCCGCCGTCATCGGAGGAAAAGCCGAGCCGGGTGATGTTCGAGAGCCATTCCTCGAGTTCGCGGTAGAAGCGGTTCTGACCATGACTTGCAAAGAGTTCCAGCAGCCCAACGACCAGCGAGCCGGCAAGGCCAAGGAGCGATGAGGCGAAGGCAACGCCCATGCCGCCGAGTTGGGCTTCGAGACCTTCCATAAGACGTTCGAATACAGCGACACCGGTATCACCTTCTTTCGGCGCGAGAGATCGGATGGTGTCAACTACAGCCGGAACGGTTGTTGCGAGGCCGTAGAAGGTGCCGAGAAGTCCAAGGAAAATCAGAAGGTTGGTGATATAGCGCGTGATGTCCCGCGCTTCGTCGATCCGGGTTGCGACAGAATCGAGAATCGAGCGGGATGAAGACGGATTGAGCTGGGTGCGCGCGCCCTTCTTCCTGAGGAGGGCCGCCAGCGGCGCAAGCAGGCGCGGCGCCTTGGTGAACTGATGTCCCGGCCGGTCGTGGGCGAAGCCTTCGATCCAACTCACCGACGAGACCAGCTGGAAGACCTGCCAGAAGCACGCGAGCACGCCGATGACGAACACCAGGCCGATGAAGCCGTTCAGCAGCGGATTGGCCAGAAACACTGGCGCGACCGTCGGATAAAGAATGTAGGCCCCGAAGGCGACAAGTGCCAGGACGATCAGCATCGTCAGGATCTGACGATAGGGTAGTGTGAACTGTCGCTCGAATGTGCGATCCGGTTTGTCCATCCGGGCTCCGGGTCCTGTCGTTTCTTTCGCAGCGACAATAGTTAATCCGGACTGCGGTGCCAATGGGTTAAAAGGCATTGTCTCAGGAACGCGCGCAGAACGGTTCGCAACACCTTGCGGCGAGGTGCCCTGGGGGCGCCGTCAGCCCGCAGCCAGGTTCCGCACGCGCTCGGCCAGCCATGCAAGATCGGCGTCCTCTATGCCGAGTTCGGTCAGGTGGGCCGCGGTGTTCCAGAGGTACTCGGTGTTCGGGCCACGCCCCCCAACGGCGCGAGCGATTATGTCGGCTTGTTCCTCGAGCGACAGGTGGGCGACGTATTGTTCGTGCGAGGTATCGACGACATAGGCCAGGGCCTCGGCTGTCTCGCCACTTTCAAAGGCTACAGGCACAATCCGTTCGACATAGGCCGACGAAATCAGCTCCCGCTCGCGCAGGTAGTCGATGGCTGCAGCCTCCTCGCCTTCAGCAACGCGCAGGGCGAGGCCGGTGCAATACGCCGTTTCGGAAGGATCGAGTGCGAGGACGAGGCCCGGTTTCTCGACCGTGCCGCGATGGTGGATCGACGACATGCAGAACGAGCGGTGAAAGCCCGAAAGCGTCGCGAGCCGTCGTTCGGCCACCGGAATTCCGGGGTTCCACATCAGCGAGGCATAGCCGAACACCCAGAGCGGGCGCAGGTCGAAGGCGCGGTCGTCGATCATGGGCAGCACCTGCATCATTTCCCGCGACGAAGTGCAAGAGCGTGGTTCGTTGATTGGTGATTCAGGTCAGTGCCGAAATGCACTAGAACGGCGCCGATGAAGAAGGAGAAGACCGGATGACCCGGTTGATCGTGATTTTGCTGGTGGGCTCTTTGGCCTGGATGGTCTGGTGGGCTGTCGGGCAGGGCGCCTATGAGCAAGGCTTGAATGCATGGATCAAGGATCGCCGCACCGAGGGCTGGGCGGCGGACGTGGGCACGCTTGAGACGCGCGGTTTCCCCAACCGGTTCGACACGACGTTGACAGATCTGCGGCTGGCCGATCCCGAGACGGGTGTGGCCTGGGCGGTGCCGATGCTTCAGATTCTATCTCTCGCTTATAAACCGCACCAGGTGATCTTGGTGGTCGCCGAAAACCACAGGTTCTCGACGCCGGTCGAGACGCTGGACATCCGGCACGAGGACGCGAGGGCTTCGCTGTTTCTCAAGCCGGAGGCCGCCCTGGGACTGGATCGCGCGGTCCTGATCCTGAGCGATCTTGGCGTGACTGCCGAAAGTGGTTGGGACATGTCGCTTGCCTCGGGCCGGTTCGCGGCCGAGAGCGTGGCGGCGGCGGACAATACCTATCGCATCGGGGCCGAGGTCACTGATCTTGCATTGCCCCGGCCGACGCGACGGCTGCTCGACCCTGCGGGCGTGCTGCCGAAGTCTGTCGGGACATTGCATCTCGACGCGACGCTGGCGTTCGATCGTCCCTGGGATCGTCATGCCATCGAGGAGGCGCGGCCCCAGCCGACTGCCATCGACCTGAGCGACTTGTCCGCCAGGTGGGGCGACGTGACATTTCGTGCGGCGGGCAAAGTTGCGGTCGGTCCGGATGGCTATCCGGAGGGTGAAGTCGCGATCCGGGCCGTGGAGTGGCGCAAGATCCTCGACATGGCGGTGGCGTCCGGCGTGCTGCCGGAAAGCGCCCGCGCTCCGCTGGAGAACGGGTTGAGTCTGATGAGCGGGCCGAAGGACACGCTGGACGTCACGCTTGGCTTCGACGGCGGTTTCGTGCGTCTCGGTGTCATCCCGATCGGTCCGGCGCCGCAGCTGGTGATCCGCTGACGATCAGCGGCAGTAGGCGCCGTTGCGGTAATCCGCCATGTCAAAGTGGAAATGGTCCTGGTGGAAACGGTCCGACTCCGGCCCGAGGACCGTGCCGAAGGGGCCGCAGGCGCTGGCGTGCAGACGCCGCAATACCTTGCTGTCGCGTCCGCGCCAGCCCAGCACCGTAAGACGGGTGCCATCGGCCAGAATAAAGGCGGAGATGTCAATGGCATTGCCCTTGGCATGTTCGGAAAGCCGCGCGCCGCGCCGGCTGTTGCGGGTACGGCAGGCATAGTGCGCGGCGACCTGGATACCCACGAGCCCGCCACCGCGATTTCCTATTATCGGGATCGCCTGTTTTCGCAGCCACCAATCGAGGCGTTGGGCGGTTGCCAGTCGGATCGTAGCGGGCTGGCTGAGTTTCACACCCGCGGCCTGTGTGACCCGGTACGCCTTCGGAACGCCGCAAGCGCCCGGTCCGCTGATCGAGCCGATGCTTTCGGCCTCGAGCCCGCCGCGCACGATCTTGTCCGAGCTTCGCCCGCCACAGGCGGCAAGGACGAAAACCAGGAGCCAGGCAACATGCCTCATCGCTTGACGCCCCGTCCGAAGTCCGGCGCGTCGGTGTCCTGCCCTGCCTCGATGATGCCGCGACGGATGGCGCGGGTGTGGGTGAAGTAGTCGAAGAGATGCTCGCCGTCGCCGGTGCGGATGGCGCGTTGCAGCGCAAAAAGTTCCTCGGTGAAGCGGCCGAGGATCTCAAGGGTGGCTTCCTTGTTCGACAGGAACACATCGCGCCACATGGTCGGGTCCGAGGCCGCGATCCGGGTGAAGTCGCGAAACCCGGCAGCGGAGTACTTGATCACCTCGCTATCGGTCACGCGCCGCAGGTCGTCCGCCACGCCCACCATCGTGTAGGCGATCAGGTGCGGACAGTGGCTGGTGACGGCGAGGACGAGGTCGTGATGGTCGGGGTCCATAGTGTCGACATGGGCGCCTATCGCTTCCCAGAACGCGCGAAGTTTCGCGACTGCCTCCTCGTCGGTGCCCTCGACGGGGGTGAGGATCGTCCAGCGTCTCTCGAAAAGCTCGGCAAAGCCCGAGCGGGGGCCGGAATGCTCGGTGCCCGCAAGCGGGTGCCCGGGGATGAAATGCACGCCGTGCGGCATGTGCGGCGAGACGGCCTGAATGACTGCGCCCTTGACCGATCCGACATCGGTCACCGTCGAACCGGGTTTCAGATGCGGGCCAATCTCCCGGGAGACGTCGGCCATCGCGCCCACAGGCACGGCAAGGATGATTAGGTCGGCATCCGCAACTGCCTCGGCGGCCGTGTCGAAAACATCGTCGCAGAAGCCGATCTCGCGCGCGATCTCGCGCGTCTCGGCCGAACGGGCGGTGCCGGCGATTGAGCCTGCCAGCCCATCACGACGCATGGCATGGGCCATCGAGGAGGCGATCAGGCCGAGGCCGATCAGGGCGACACGTTGGTATATCATTTTGTCCCCCGGAAGCGCGTGACCGAGGCGATCACACGCAGGTTGTCCGCCGCGCTGCCGACGGTGATACGCAGCGCATTGGGCAGGCCGTAGCCGCCGACCTTGCGCACGAGGATACCGTCGCTACGCAGATGCGCTTCGCAGGCGGCGGCCTCGGCCTCGTCGCGGAAGCGCGCCAGCAGGAAATTGGCTTCTGAGCGGTCGGAGTGAATGCCCAGGCCGGCAAGGGCCTCGGTGAGTTTCCTGCGCTCGCTTGCGTTCTCTGCGCGGCAGCGAACCACCCAGTCCTGATCGCGCACGGCCGCTTCGGCGGCGGCCAATTGCAACTCCGAGAGGTTGAATGGCCCACGCACGCGGTTGAGGTTGTCGATGATCTCGCGCGGGCCGTAGCCCCAGCCGATCCGAAGCCCGCCCAGACCGTAGATTTTCGAGAAGGTCCGCGTCATGACGACGTTCGGACGGCTCTCGACCAGGGCGGCGCCGCCATCATGGCCATCGACATACTCGACATATGCGCCATCCAGCACGAGGATCACATCCTCGGGCAGACCATCGGCGAGCCGCGTGATCTCGTTGCCGCCGAGCATGGTGCCCGTCGGGTTGGCGGGGTTGGCGATGAAGACGAGGCGCGTCTTCTCGGTCACGGCGGCGAGGATGCCATCGACATCGACGACGCGTTCGCGTTCGGCGACCTCGACCGGTTCGGAGCCGGCGGCCAGAGCCGAGATCCTGTGCATTGCGAAGCCGTGTTCGCTGTGGATTACTTCGGTTCCCTCGCCGCCATAGGCGTTACAGAGGAAAGCGATGATCTCGTCCGAGCCCGCGCCGCAGATGATGCGTTCGGCGTCGAGCCCGTGGACCTCGGCAATAGCCTCGCGCAGAGCGGCGTGGTCGGTTGAAGGGTAGCGATTCAGGTTGTGCGAGGCCCGCGCCAATGCGCGAGACGCCGTTTCGGGTGTGCCCAGAGGGTTCTCGTTGGACGAGAGCTTGAGCACGTCTTCGCGGCCCTCGAGATGGCTTTCGCCACCTACGTAGAGTTCGATCCGGTCAACGCCGGGCTTGGGAGAAATCGTCTCGGTCATCTCCGGGCGCTTCTAGCGATGCAGCAAGCGCATTTCCAGCCCGAACGTGGTGATAACGCGGCGCCCCGCGACCTACTCCATCGCCTTGAACGCGAACTCACCGCCTTCCTTGATGCCCGAGAACCAGCGCGCCGTGACGGTCTTGGTCTTGGTGTAGAAGCGGAAAGCGTCCGGCCCGTACTGGTTGAGATCGCCAAAGGCGGATTTCTTCCAGCCGCCGAAGGTGTGATACGAAAGCGGCACCGGGATCGGGAAGTTGATCCCGACCATGCCGACATTCACCCGATTGGCGAAATCGCGCGCGGTGTCGCCGTCAGCGGTGAAGATCGACGTGCCGTTGCCGTACTCGTTGTCCATCGTCAGCTTGAGCGCCTCTTCGTAGCTGTTGGTGCGGACCTGTGAGAGGACGGGGCCGAAGATCTCTTCTTTGTAGATGTCCATGTCGGGCGTAACGTTGTCGAAATAGGTGGGGCCGACAAAGAAGCCGTTCTCGTAGCCCTGAAGCGAGAAATCCCGGCCATCGGTCAGAAGCGTGGCGCCTTGTTCAACGCCGCTGTCGATGAGACGCTTGACGCGCTCCTGGCTTGCCTTGGTGATGAGCGGCCCATAGTCGACATCGTCACCGGCAGTGTAAGGGCCGACCTTGAGCGCTTCGATGCGCGGAACAAGCCGTTCGACAAGCGCATCCGCCGTCTTTTCGCCCACGGGAACGGCGACCGAGATCGCCATGCAGCGTTCGCCCGCGGCGCCCATCGAGGAGCCCACGAGCGCATCGGCTGCCTTGTCCATGTCGGCATCCGGCATCACGATCATGTGGTTTTTCGCACCGCCGAAGCACTGGGCGCGCTTGCCGTTCGAGGCGGCGCGGCCGTAAATGTATTGCGCGATCGGCGTCGAGCCGACGAAGCCCACGGCCTGGACGGTTTCGTTGTCGAGAATGGCATCGACTGCAAGCTTGTCGCCGTTGACGACCTGGAGAACGCCGTCGGGCAGGCCGGCTTCCTTGAGCAACTCGGCCAGCAGGATCGACGTGGACGGGCAGCGCTCGGAGGGTTTCAGGATCATCGCGTTGCCGGCAGAGATTGCCGGGCCCATTTTCCAGAGCGGGATCATGGCGGGAAAGTTGAAGGGCGTGATGCCCGCGACCACGCCAAGCGGCTGGCGCATCGAGTAGAGGTCTATTCCGGGACCGCCGTCGTTGGTGAACTCACCCTTCAGAAGGGAAGGTGCGCCCATGCAAACCTCGATCACTTCGAGACCGCGCTGCACGTCGCCGCGCCCATCGGGCAGCGTCTTGCCGTGCTCGCGGCTGACGGCCTCGGCGAGCATGTCCATGTTCTCGTTGATGAGGCGCCCGAAGGCCATCATGACGCGCGCGCGGCGCTGGGGGTTGGTCCGCGCCCAGCCGACCTGGGCTTCGGCGGCCTTGGCGACGGCTTCGTTCACTTCCTCGATCGTGGCGAGCGGCACCTTGGCCTGCACTTCGCCGGTGGCGGGGTTGTAGACGTCTGCGAAGCGGCCCGAGCCGCCCTTGACGCGCTGGCCGTTGATGTAGTGGGTGAGCTCTTCCATCGAATCCTCCTGTCTCTCTTGGCCCCACACTAGGGGCTGGAACACTGTGTGGAAAAGCGGCATGTTCCCAAATAGTTTTGCAAGAATGCAAGGATGACTTGCGAATGAACTGGGATGATTTGCGAATATTCCTGTCTGTCGCGCGGGAGGAAAGTTTGACGGGCGCTGCGAAGGCCCTGCGGCTTGATCCAGCAACGGTTGGTCGGCGTATCGCGCGTCTGGAGGAGGAGATGGACACGGTGCTCTTCGCCAAGTCGCCGCAGGGCTATGCGCCAACATTGGCAGGCGAGCGGTTGGTTGCCCGTGCCGAGACTGCGGAAGGCGCGGTCTCGGGCGCGTTCGCTGATGTCCGGGGCGAGGCGGAGGGCCTGACGGGCACCATTCGGGTCGGTGCGCCCGATGGTTGCGCGACGTACCTGTTGCCGGCGGTGACGTGTGCCATCCAGGCGGTCAATCCGGGTCTTTCGGTTCAGATCGTCGCCTTGCCGAGGGTGTTCAATCTCTCGAAGCGCGAAGCCGACATGGCCATCGCGGTCAGCCGACCCCAGACCGGACGGCTTCGGGTGCAAAGGATCTCGGACTATACGCTGGGGCTGGCGGCCTCGCGCGACTACCTTGCGGCCAACGGCCCGATCGCCGACCGCGCGGCTCTGAAAGGACATCCCATCGTCGGTTATATCCCGGACATGATCTTCGACCGCGAACTGGACTACCTTGCGGAAATGGGTCTGGAGACGGTCGACCTGGCATCGAACCTGGTCGCGGTACAGCTGGGATGGTTAAGGGCCGGTGGGGGCGTGGGCGTTGTGCATGAATTTGCCCTGCCGGATGCGCCTGAACTGGTCCCGGTACTTCCGGAGACGTTCCGGCTGACCCGCGCCTTCTGGCTGGTGCGGCACGCCGATGACGCACGCATCGACCGGCTGAACCGCTTCGCCGCTGCACTTACCGAGGGGCTTCGGGCGGAGATCGCGCGGCGTACCAATGCTTGACACACGACCGGGCGCGGTCAACGCTTCCAGCAAGAAAGGACGATCAAGGGAGGTCTCGTCATGCTGGTTCGCCAAATCCTGGGCGTCAAGGGAGGTGCCGACGTTGTCACCATCTCGAACGGGGCGTCAATCGTGGATGCCGTGCGGCTATTGTCGGAGAAGCGTATCGGCGCAGTGGTGGTGACGGACGGCGACGCACCGGTTGGCATTCTTTCGGAACGCGACGTGGTGCGCGAACTGGGACGGCGGGGCACCGGCTGCCTTGATGACAGAGTCGACAGCCTGATGACGCGCGAGATGGTGACTTGCGCGCCTGACGAGTCTGCCGACCAGGTGCTTCAGAAGATGACCGACGGTCGCTTTCGGCACATGCCGGTGATGGAAGACGGTGCGATGGCGGGGCTGATCTCGATCGGGGACGTGGTCAAGGCCAGGCTGTCCGAGCTTTCGATGGAGAAGGATGCGCTGGAAGGAATGATCAAGGGCTTCTGACCGGGCATGCCCTTGTTTTCACCCGATTTCCGTGTCACTGAGGCGCGGGTCCCAGGCGATTGACGGAGACAGAACATGCGCATCGGCCTTTATCCGGGCACATTCGATCCGATCACGCTTGGACATCTCGACATTATCGAGCGCGCGACTCGTCTGGTCGACCGGCTGGTGATCGGCGTGGCAATCAATCGCGACAAGGGCCCGCTGTTCCCGCTTGAGGAGCGCGTGGCGATGATCGAAGCGGAATGCGCGAAACTGGCGAACGGGGCCGAGATCGTCGTTCATCCGTTCGAGAACCTTCTGATCGATTGTGCCCGTGATGTAGGCGCGGGGATTGTGGTGCGCGGGCTACGCGCGGTGGCGGATTTCGAGTACGAATACCAGATGGTGGGGATGAACCGGCAGTTGGACGACACCATCGAGACGGTGTTCCTGATGGCGGATGCCGAGCACCAGGCGATCGCGTCGAAGCTGGTCAAGGAGATCGCGCGGCTTGGCGGCGACGTGTCGAGTTTCGTGACGCCTGCGGTGAAAGCTGCGCTGACAGAGAAATTCGGGAAGTGACGACTGGCGGGCGCCGCATCGGGCGGCGCCGCGCCAGGAAATTCTCCTAGCGGCCGTAGACGGCCTTCCGGGCGATATCCTTGATGTCGCCGCCATAGATGTCGAGGTCGAGCCGGGTGTCGAGCGGCAGGCGCCGCAATTCGTCAAGGGTCCGGTTGTAGGCCCGGCGCTTTTTCAGATCGTCAAGGAAATTCATCG
>JAJDOD010000092.1 GCA_022340315.1 Silicimonas sp.
GTCACTGGCGCGTCGTAACCGTCCACCTGCATGGTGTTGTCGTAGCTGCCGTCCGGCACCTGCGCGATTGCGGCGCGCGTCGCCTTGCGGCTGGCGTTGATGATGAAATCCGCAAGCCCGTCGATATCCGCCAGATCGAACTCGTCCAGCATGGCCTGAAGCCGCCTGTTTCCAGCCTCGTTGCAGGCGGCGAGCGAGTACATGTCGCCCACGGTCTGATCCGGCGTGCGGACGTTGGCTCGGACCATTCGGACAAGGAAATCGTTCACCGTTCCGCGCTCGGCAAACTTCGCGATCGGGATGAGCAATCCCTCTTCATAGACCTCACCCGCATCCGGGCCGAAACCGCGCCCGCCAACGTCGACGACATGGGCGGTGCAGGCAAAGAAGCCGATGTGCAGGCCGCCGCGAAACACCGGCGTGACCATCGTGATGTCATGCAGATGGCCAGTGCCGAGCCAGGGGTCGTTGGTGATGTAGATGTCGCCCTCGAAGATGTTCTGCGCGCCGATCCCACGCGCGAAATGACCGACGCTTTCGGCCATGGCGTTGACGTGGCCGGGCGTACCCGTCACCGCCTGCGCGATCATGCGGGCCTGCCGGTCAAAAAGGCCGGCAGAAAGATCTCCCGCCTCGCGAACCGAAGTCGAGAAGGCGGTGCGCACCAGCGTTGTCGCCTGCTCCTCGACCACCGCGATCAGGCGGTTCCACATGATCTGGTAGTCAATCGGGGTCGGCGTCATTCGGCTGTCCCCCTGCGCTCGATCAGAAGAGCGCCATCGGCCTGCATGGTCGCGCGGAAGGCGGCGGTGATGATGGTCGTGGTCTCATCCTCGGTGATGACCGCCGGTCCGTCGATACTGTCGCCCGTCGCCATGTCGGCGCGGCGCAATTCCCAGGCCTCGAGCGTTTCGCGCCTGCCCGCGTCGAAGATGCTGCGCGTGGCATCGGACCGCGCGTCCCTGCGTGCGGCTGGCGGTGCGACGCGAGGCACCGGCGGGACCGGCGTGGCGACGTTGAGCGCCCAATTGGTGATCTCGACCGCCAGTCCGTCGATGGTGCGCCCAAACAGTCCGCGGTAGGCCTCCTCGAAGGCGCTTTCCAGCGCAGCTTCGTCGCCCGCCACGAATGCAGCAGCGGACACCGGCACAGGGATTTCCCAACCCTGCCCGGTGTAACGCATGAAGATCGTCAGCCGCGTCTCGGTCGCGCCCGTGCTGCCCGATGCAACGAAAGCCTCCGCCTCGCTTCGCAGTTCTTCGACAAGCGCGTTGGCGGCGCGCGCATCGAAATTGTCCAATCTCTGGTAGAAACCGCGCGTCGCCTCGTAGCTGAACGGCGCGCGCAGAAACCCGATGGCCGAACCCACGCCCGCGCCCGGCGGCACGATCAGCCGCTCGATGCCCAGCTTTTCGCAAAGCCGGCAGGCATGGAGCGGCGCCCCGCCGCCAAAGGCGATCATGGTGAAGCGTTCAACGTCGCGCCCATGCTCGACCGTGTGGACCCGCGCAGCGTTGGCCATGTTCTCGTCCACCATTTCAGTCACGCCGAAAGCCGCGTCGGCCACCTCAAGCCCGGTGGTGCTGGCAAGCGCCGCTTCGATGGCATTGGCCGAAAGGTCGGGGGCAAGCGGGATCTGCCCGCCTGCGAACCCGTCCGGGTCGAGACGCCCAAGCATCAGGTTGGCGTCCGTCACGGTCGGCTCGGCACCGCCCCTCTGGTAACAGGCCGGTCCCGGCTCCGAGCCTGCCGAGCGCGGGCCGACCTGTATCCTCCCAAGCGCGTCGATCGAAGCGATCGAGCCTCCGCCCGCTCCGATCTCGACCATCTCGACCACCGGCGTCGATACCAGCATCCCCGAGCCCTTCTTGAAACGATAGGTGCGCGCGATCTCGAAGGTATTTGCGGACTTGGGCGCACCGTCTTCGATCATGCAGATCTTGGCCGTGGTGCCTCCCATGTCGAAGCTGAGCGCATTGGCGATCCCATGACCGCGGGCATAGCCCGCCGCGAAGATCGCGCCGCCCGCTGGCCCGCTTTCCAGAAGACGCACCGGCTGTTCCATCGCCGTTTCGACACCGATCAGGCCGCCGCCGGAGTGCAGCATGAAGACCGGCGCATCAATGCCCTCGGTGCGAAGGCGCTCGACGAGCTGGCCGAGGTACTTTGCCACCTGCGGCTGAACATAGGCGTTCGAAATGACGGTATTGAAACGAGGCAACTCGCGCATCTGCGGCGAGACGACCGATGAAAGCGACACCGACAACTCCGGCATCGCCGCCTTCAGCGCGGCGCCCATGCGCCTTTCGTGATCCGGGTTGGCATAGGCGTGCAGGAACCCGACGGCGACCGCGCCGTAGCCGCCCTCCCGGACCTGCGCAACCAGCGCCGCGATGTCGTCGTCGGAGAGCGCCAGCAGAACCTCGCCGTCCGCCGCAACACGCTCCCTTGCGGTGAACCGGTGTTGTCGAGGCACGAGGGGCGCGGGAAGCGCGAGGTTCAGGTCATATTGCTCGAAGCGGTTCTCGGATCGCATTTCGATCACGTCGCGGAAGCCCTCGGTCGTGATGAAGGCGGTCTTGGTTCCGCGTCTCTCGATCAGTGCATTGGTGACAAGCGTCGTGCCGTGAATGATCTGGCCGATGTCACCAAGGGACACCCCGGCCTCGGCAGCGGCCGTTCGCAATCCGTCCAATATGGCAGCCTCCGGCGCGGTATAGTCGGTCAGCACCTTCGCCGTGGCCAGCCCTTCGGGATGCTCCAGGGCCACATCGGTGAATGTCCCTCCGATATCGACACCCGCACGAATGGTCATCGAAGGCTTCTCCAGAACTGGTTCGCGGCAAACGCCATGTCGTAAAGGCGGTTGGTGACAGGCGCGCCGCGGACCGATCTGGGGTCGGTCAGGGGAAGCGGCAAGTCCTCCGGCCGCGCACCTGTCAGAAGCCCCGCCATGGCCTGCCCGAAGACGGTGCCAGTGGTGATGCCGCGCCCGTTATAGCCGATGGCCGTCCAGAGGCCGGGCGCCAGCATGTGCACTTGCGGCAGGTGGCTGGGGGTCATCGCGATCTGGCCGTGCCAGGCCTCGTCGAAGGTGACCGGGCCCAACTCGGGGAATAGCCGCGACAGCACCTTCTCGGCCCAGCGGCGGGTGATCCCGCTGTCCTTGTTCCCGATTACCCTTCCCATCGTGCCGATCACCAGCCGGTCATGGGCGTCGCGCCGAAAGCTTTTCATGAACCGCGCGTTGTCCCAGAGACCTTGCCGCCCCGGCAGGATATGCGAAGCGTCCGGCCCTAAGGGCGCCGTGGCAAGCTGAACGTAGTGGATGATGGTGAAAACATCCTTCAACGCGGGCCAGAGCGTATCGGTGTAAGC
>JAJDOD010000047.1 GCA_022340315.1 Silicimonas sp.
GTTGCCGCAAAGGACATCTGGAAGCCGGGGCCATAGAGCGCCTCGGGATTGAGTGTCAGCACGATCAGCGCCGCCACCGCGACCGCCCGTAACGTCACGGCGCGCCGGTCGGCAAGGACCGCTCCGAACATCACCGCCACCATGACGAAGGCGCGCTCGGTCGCAACATTGCCCCCCGAAAGCACCAGATAGGCCGCCCCCGCGCCCAGTCCCCCAATCGCAGCGATCTTCTTGGCCGGCACCGCCAGTGCGATGCCCGGCGCCGCGGCCAGCGCCAGCCGGATCGCGGCGAAGATGAACCCCGTCAGCAAGCCCATGTGCAACCCCGAGATCGCCAGCAGATGTGCCAGGTTCGAGGCGCGCAGCGTGTCATAGCTCGCCTCCGGGATGCCGCTCCGGTCGCCCGTGGTTATGGCCGAGGCAAAGCCGCCCGCAGGACCCGGCAGAGCCTCCTGCACGGCCCCGGACAGCCGCATCCTCAACCGATAGACCCAAAGCTCCCAGGCCCGCCCGTCATGCGGCGCCAGCGCCAGCACCGGCGTCCGGGTATAGCCCACGGCGCCCAATCGCTGAAACCACGCCTGCCGCCGGAAATCGTAGCCGCCCGGCTCGACCGTGCCGCCGGGCGGCGACAGGTGGCCGGTCAGGACGACCGTCACCCCTGGTTCGGGTTCGAAGAACCCCTGGCGTCCGTGCAGCGAGACCCGCACCCGACCCGGCGTCCGCTCCGGCGGCACATCCTCCAGCCAGACCCTGTCCAGCGTCAGCCGTACCGCGTCCGAGGCCGATCGGTCGATCCCCACGATCCGACCTTCGATCGCGCCATGGAAGCGGAACTTCAGCGTTGGGCCGGCGACAAGATGCGCCTTCGCCCCCGCAACACAAAAGCCCGCCAGCACCAGCATGCCTGCGACTGCCAGGAGCCGCCGCGCGCCGCCCAGGAGCAGCGCCAGCACAAGCGACAGCAGGCAGGTTGAGACTGCCAGCCCCCAGGCCGCCGCGCCCGGTTCCGCCTTCAGCGCGAAATACGAGCCGATCCCGCAGGCATAGAGAACCGGCGACCAGGGGAAGAGATGCCCCTGCTGGCGCGCGAACTCCAAACCTGTCGCTCTGATGGGGCGCACCCTTGTCACCTCCGGGCGCGTTGACTAAGACCGCACCCGGCCTACCCCTACAGTGGTTTCCAAGAGGTTAACGCGCCCCATGACCGATCGTCCCGTCGTTACCCGTTTCGCTCCGTCGCCCACCGGCTATCTGCACATCGGCGGTGCGCGCACGGCTCTCTTCAACTGGCTCTATGCACGGGCCAGGGGCGGCAAGTTCCTCCTGCGCATCGAGGACACCGACCGCGCCCGCTCGACCCCCGAAGCGACCGAGGCCATCTTCCGCGGGCTCGAATGGCTCGGTCTCGACTGGGATGGCGAAGCGATCAGCCAGGCCTCGCGGGCCGACCGCCACGCCGCGGTGGCGCGGGACATGCTTTCTTCCGGCGCTGCCTACAAGTGCTTCTCTACACCCGACGAGATCGCCGCGTTCCGTGAGAATGCCCGCGCCGAAGGCCGCTCGACGCTGTTCCAAAGCCCCTGGCGCGACATCCCCGAAAGCGAACACCCCGACGCGCCCTTCGCAATTCGCGTCAAGGCCCCGCGCGAGGGCGAGACAGTGATCCATGACCGGGTGCAGGGCGACGTGACGATCCGCAACGATCAACTCGACGACATGATCGTGCTGCGGTCCGACGGCACACCGGTCTACATGCTCGCGGTGGTGGTCGATGACCATGACATGGGGGTGACCCACGTGATCCGCGGCGACGATCACCTGAACAATGCCGCGCGCCAGATGCTGGTCTACAACGCGATGGGCTGGGAGGTCCCGGTCTGGGCCCATATCCCGCTGATCCACGGCGAGGACGGCAAGAAACTCTCCAAGCGTCACGGCGCACTTGGGGTCGAGGAATGGGCCGCCGAAGGCTATCCCGCGTCCGCCATGCGCAACTACCTCGCGCGGCTCGGATGGAGCCACGGCGACGAGGAATTCTTCACCGACGAACAGGCGATCGAATGGTTCGACCTCGATGGCATCCGCAAGGCGCCGGCCCGGTTCGACACCAAGAAACTGGCCAACCTCAGCGGCCAGCACATCGCCGCCAAGGACGATGCTGCACTTGTAGCGGAAATTCAGCAATTCCTGGCGATCACGGGACAGCAAATGCTGACCGACGTGCAGCAGACCGGGCTGCATCGCGCCATGTACTGCCTGAAGGACCGCGCAAGAACTTATCCGGAACTGCTTGATAAAGCGCACTTTATCCTGGCATCCCGCCCTATCGAGCGTGACGAGAAGTCGGCCCAGGCACTGGACACGGTACACATCGGTATACTGCGCGAATTGACGCCGCAGTTGCAAAATGCTAGCTGGAACCGCGAAACGCTTGAGGGCCTGCTCGGGTCGCTGGCGGAGGCACATAATACAAAGCTCGGAAAGCTCGCTGCGCCCTTGCGCGCAGTCTTGGCAGGACGCACAATTTCACCCAGCATATTCGACATGATGCTGGTTCTGGGCCGCGACGAGACGGTTCAGAGGCTGACCGAAGCGACCGCCTGACGTGCGATCCGAAGATCGCCAAGCTGGATAAGGAAGAGGATCGTGAAAGACATGAACGACAACAAGAAGACTGCGAAACTCTCCTTCGGCGACAAGGAACTCGAACTCCCGATCCTCTCGCCCACGGCTGGCCCGGACGTCATCGACATCCGCAAGCTTTATGCCCAGGGGGATGTCTTCACCTATGACCCCGGCTTCACCTCGACGGCCTCCTGCGACTCGACCATCACGTTCATCGACGGCGACAAGGGCGAGCTTCTGCATCGCGGCTATCCGATCGACCAGCTTGCCGAGAAGTCCCATTTTCTCGAAGTCTGCTACCTGCTGCTCTACGGCGAACTGCCCTCGGCGGAACAGATCGAGGACTTCGAAGCCCGCGTAACCAAGCACACGATGCTGCACGAGCAGATGCAGTATTTCTTCCGGGGCTTCCGCCGCGACGCCCATCCGATGGCCACAATGGTCGGCGTCGTGGGCGCGATGAGCGCGTTTTACCACGATTCCACCGACATCTCCGACCCCTGGCAGCGCGAGGTGGCCTCGATCAGGCTGATCGCCAAGATGCCCACGATTGCCGCCTGGGCCTACAAGTACTCGATCGGCCAGCCGTTCATCTATCCGCGCAACGACCTCGATTACGCCTCGAATTTCCTTCACATGTGCTTCGCGGTTCCGGCCGAGGAATACGTCGTGAATCCCATCCTCAGCCGCGCGATGGACCGTATCTTCACGCTCCATGCCGACCACGAGCAAAACGCCTCCACGTCGACCGTACGCCTTGCCTCGTCGTCGGGTGCAAACCCGTTTGCCTGCATCGCCGCCGGCGTTGCCTGCCTCTGGGGTCCCGCACATGGCGGTGCCAATCAGGCCTGCCTCGAGATGCTGCGCGAGATCGGCACGCCAGACCGTATCCCCGAGTTCATCGAGCGCGCCAAGGACAAGAACGATCCGTTCCGCCTGATGGGCTTCGGGCACCGGGTCTACAAGAATTTCGACCCGCGCGCGAAGGTGATGAAGAAGTCCGCCGACGAGGTGCTCGACCTGCTCGGCATCGAGGACAACCCGACGCTCCAGGTCGCCAAGGAGCTCGAGCGGGTGGCACTTGAGGACCCCTATTTCAAGGAAAAGAAGCTATACCCGAACGTCGACTTCTATTCCGGCATCATCCTCGACGCGATGGGCTTCCCGACCGCGATGTTCACGCCGATCTTTGCCCTGGCGCGGACGGTGGGCTGGATCAGTCAGTGGAAAGAGATGATCGAGGACCCGGCCATGAAGATTGGCCGCCCGCGCCAGCTCTATGTCGGCGCGCCGATGCGCGATTACGTCGACGTCGAGGATCGGTAAGGCTGCAACGACCGCGCGCAGTTTCCCGCGCGCCTACCGTCCCTCGTATTCCGCCGGCCGTTTCTCCAGGAACGCCATGACGCCCTCGCGGAAATCGCGGGTTTTGCCGCAACGGCCCTGAAGCCGTGCTTCGACCAGAAGCTGTTCTTCCAGCGAATTTCCGAACGATGACCGGATCGCCTCCTTGGCGTATTGATAGGTCCTCGTCGGCCCCACGGCGAGCTTCGCCGCCCGGTCCCGCCAATGCGCTTGGAAACTCGCATCGTCGACAGCTTCCCAGATCATGCCCCAATCGGCGGCCTGCCGCGCCGGAACCGGTTCGGCGAAAAGAGCTGCCCCCATCGCGCGCGCAAACCCCACCTGGCGCGGCAGCCAGTAGGTGCCGCCGGCGTCGGGGATCAGCCCGATCCGGGCAAAGGCCTGCAGGAAAACCGCCTTCTCCGACGCGATCACCACGTCCGCTGCAAGTGCGATGTTGGCTCCGGCCCCGGCGGCCGCTCCGTTCACGGCCGCAATGGTGGGAACCCGGCAATCGTAAATGGCGCGCAGCAATGGCACGTATTCATCGCGCAGCGTCCGCTCCAGGTTGACGCCCGCAATGGACTTCGCATCGCTCAGATCCTGGCCCGAGCAGAACGCGTCACCGGCACCGGTATAGACGATCGCCCGCACGTCCTTCGCCTCGGCCCGGAACGCATGCAGCAACTCGGCCCGCATCAGCGTGTTGAGCGCATTCTTCACATCCGGCCGGTTCAGCGTGATGACCGCATAGCCATCCTGCCGCATCACCTGGATTGTCTGGTAGTCCATGTTCCGCGATCCTCTCCTGTTCGGGAGAAGACATAAGTGAACTGCTCCGTTCAGAAAAGCCCGACGCGGCGTCGTAAAGCGTTATTTTCCCGTGAGATCCGCAAGCCGCTCGCGTTCGTCCTCGCTAAGGGCCTCGGGCTGGCGAATTTCCCGGCGACCACGCAGGTAGACCCCAGCAATCGCCAGCGCCACCAGAAACAACGCCGGCCCCGCCCACCAGAGTAAAAGGTTGGCCCCATCCGCACGCGGCGTCAAAAGCACGTATTCGCCATAACGCGACACCAGGAAGTTGACCACTTCCTCGTCTGTGTCGCCCGCCACGATCCGTTCGCGCACCAGCAGCCGCAGATCGCGCGCCAGTTCCGCATGGCTCTCGTCAATCGACTCGTTGCGGCAGACCAGACAGCGAAGACCCTTCGAGACCTCCCGCGCCCGCGCCTCCAGCACCGGATCGTTCAGCATCTCGCCAGGCTCGACCGCCAGGGCCGCCCCCGCCATCAGTACCCAGAACGCCAGAACCCGGATCATTCCGCCGGCACCGTCGCACGCGCGTTCCTTGCCCCCGCCGCAATGCGGAAGCGGCGGTCGGTCAGCGACAGGCCTCCGCCGATCGCCATGATGATCGCGCCCGCCCAGATCCAGTTGGCGAACGGCTTCACGAACACCCGCACCGCCCAGCTTCCATCGGGCTGTTCATCCCCGATCACGACGTAAAGATCGCGGAACACGCCGTTGTCGATCGCCGCCTCGGTCGTCGGCATGCCCGCCACCGGATAAAACCGGCTCTCTGGCGTCAGAACCGCCTCCTCGTGGCCGCCTTTCGCCATGCGCATCGTGGCCAGAGTCGAGATATAGTTCGGCCCCTCGACCTCCTGCACATCCGCCAGCGTGACACTGTAGCCGCCAACCTCGAATGTCTCGCCAATCTGCGCCGTGCGCACGTCCTCGATCTGCCAGGCCTGCATGGCCGCGATCCCGAAGATCGTCACCCCGAAGCCGGTATGCGCAACCACCCGTCCCCAGTCCGCCCGCGGCAGCCGCCAGGCGCGGGAGAGTTTGTCGGCCAGACCGCCCCTGCCCGTCCGGACCCAAAGATCGGCCGCCGCGCCCACGATCAGCCAGCCCGCCAGAAGCGCGCCCATCGGCGCCAGCAGCGAGCGCCCGGTCTGCACCGTCCAGGCCAGCGCGAAGACCACGAAAGCCGCCACTGCCGCCAGCCAGAGCGTTCTGAGTGAACGGCTCAGGTTCGCGCGCTTCCACGGCAGGATCGAGCCAAGTGGCAACAAGAATGCCAGCAACACCATGAACGGCGTGAAGGCCGCGTCGAAGAAAGGCGGCCCGACCGAAACCTTGCGGTCGAATGCCATCTCCGCCACCAGCGGCCAGATCGTTCCGATGAACACCACGAAGGTCGCCACCGCCAGGAGCACGTTGTTCATCACCAGCGCACTTTCGCGGCTCACCGTCGAGAACACGCCCTTGGCCTGCATCTCCGATGCCCTGGCCGCGTAAAGGGTCAGCGCACCGCCCATGAAGATGCCGGTAATGCCCAGCAGGTACACGCCGCGCTCGGGATCGTTGGCAAAGGCATGCACGCTGGTCAGCACGCCCGAGCGCACGATGAAGGCCCCGATCAGCGAGAAACCGAAGGCGAGGATCGCCAGCAGGATCGTCCAGCTCTTCAGTGCTTCGCGCTTTTCGACCACGATGGCCGAGTGCAGCAGCGCCGCCGAGATCAGCCACGGCATGAAACTCGCGTTCTCGACCGGGTCCCAGAACCAGAATCCGCCCCAGCCAAGCTCATAGTAAGCCCACCAGCTCCCCAGGGCGATACCGATGGTCAGGTTCAGCCAGGCAAGCAACGTCCAGGGCCGCACCCAGCGTCCCCACGCCGCATCGACCCGTCCCTCGATCAGCGCGGCGACCGCGAAGGAAAAACTCATCGAAAGCCCGACATAGCCGACGTAGAGAAACGGCGGATGGAAGGCGAGGCCGGGGTCCTGCAACAGCGGGTTCAGGTCCTGCCCGTTCATCGGCGGGCTCGCCAGCCGCAGGAACGGGTTGGATGTAAAGATCAGGAACCCCAGGAACGCCACGCCAACCGCCGCCTGAACACCCAGCACGCGGGCCTTCAGGCGGTCCGGCAGGTTGCCTCCGAACAGCGCCACGAGCGCGCCGAAAAGCGCCACGATGAGGCACCACAGGAGCATCGAGCCCTCATGGTTCCCCCAAACGCCGGTCACCTTGTAAAGCATCGGTTTCAGCGTGTGCGAGTTCAGCGCAACCAGCCGAACCGAGAAATCCGAGGTCACGAAGGCATAAGTCAGCGCACAGAAGGAAAAAGTCAGCAGGATTGCCTGCGCCAGCGCGGCAGGCTGCCCGACCGCCATCCACGAGGACCAGTTGCGATGCGCGCCCCAAAGCGGCATCACCATCTGCAAAACGGCCACCAGAAGGGCCAGCAGCAACGTGAAATGTCCAAGCTCGACGATCATGCCCCTGTTCTATGGCGCGTGACCGGCAACGCCAAGAGGCGGTTGGTCGCAATCTCGTGAAGCTTACCCGTTCACGGCAAGCGCAACCGACAGCATGACGGCCACGACGATCGGCGCGAAGGTCACTGTCCTGGACAGCGCGAACGACCGCCCGATCACCTCCAGATGCAGGATCGCGCCCACCAGGTAGACCGAGAGGAAAACGAACAGAAGCGGGTTCTGCTGCATCCAGTCGGGGAAACTCAGCAAGTTTGTGAACAGCCGCCACGCCATCAGCGTCGCTGCGCCCGCCCAGCCGAACGCCATGCCAAGCGCCAGCGGCGTCGACCGCTTGAACCAAAGCCAGAAAAATGTCCCCGAGATCACCAGTGCAAGGAGCGTGAATGTCCCGTACCCGATCCGGTAGACGGTGTCGTAGTCCAACATGAGACCGGCCAGCCCAAAAAGTGCAATCAGTCCCACAAGCAGCGACAGAGGCTTCTTCATCCTCGCAACACCTTTCTGAGGAGCGTATCCAACTCGTCGGCCGCCCGCTCGTTACGTTCGATTGCGCGGCCGAGCCGCCGCCCGGTCGCGGCACGGAACACCCATGTCCGAAGTCGATTCAACATGCCTCAACTCCTCGGCATCCGTTCCCGGATCACGGTCGCGATCTCGGTCAGCACCGCGGCATTCTTGTCGAGCACCGCCCGCGTCGCGCGATCCTTCTCGGCATCGCGCCACAGCAGGAAGAACACCAGGATGACCCATGGCCCGTGATCCGCGACGATCCTGAGAAGCAGATCACCCCCCACGGCTGCGCCTCCAGTCGTCCAGCGCGGCATTGTCGCCCTGGTTCCCGCCGACGCCCGCCTGCTCCGTCTCCTCGGTGTCGAGCGCCGCGACCGACCGCGCGATCCCCGGTGCCCGCGCAAGGCTCTCGGCCAGCGCGCGCTGAAGATCATGTGTCTTCACCTGATGACGCGCGCCGAAATAGAACGACACGATCGCCCCCATCAGCCACCAGAGCGGCTCGGGCACCAGCGCGATCCCCTGCATCCGCTGGGCGAACCACACCGGATCGGTCATCGCGGTCACGAAAAGCCCGAGCGTCCCGAGCGCCAGCATCGGACGCGGCAACCGGTTCAGCCCGTCGATGAACCGGTCGAACCACCCCCGCCGCTCGATCCGGAACTCGGCCGCGAATTGCGACAGCGCCGCCGCCTTCTGCGCCGCCTCCCGCATCTCGGCGGCCTCCGCGTTGGGCCGGAAGACCTCGATCGTCTCACGAAGCGCATTGCGCCCGCCGCCGAAGACCATGTTCAGGAAGTCCCCGATCATGACCAGGACCTCGTCCGCGCGGCGTGGTCCGCATCGCTCAGATGATACCGTGGCGAAATGAACGCCTCCGCCCGCCGTATCCACCCGCCCTTGCCGCCATCGGCCCGCCGAACGTACTTGCGGCTCGCCACGCGGCCGTCAGCCAGCGCGTAGTAATAGTTCCGCCGCTCGATCCCGTAGGCATCGGCAATGTGCAGAGGCGCGGCGGCGGTCGCCGAGCGAACAGCCGCACGCGTCTTGGGGCCGATCCGGCCATCGGCCACCGTAGGGAAACCCATTCGGCTCACAAGACGCTGCAATATCTTCACTGCGTTGGCGCCCGCGTTCACCTGCATGTCGAACACCGTCGCATGCAGCACCGACGGCAGCCCCGAGATGCCGGGCACATGAAAATAGTGCTGGATGAAGATGTCCTTCGCCCGCCTCCGGCTCAGCCGCCGCACATCCGCCGCATCAACATCGCCGTCGCCGTCAAGATCTAGGCCAAGCCGCCGCAGCGTATGCACCGTCACCCCGTGATTGGTGGCACCGCCCGGATCATCCGGATCGTTCACATAGCCGCCCTCGCGGTCGAGAATGGCGTCTGCGATTTCGGAAACGGTCTGCATCTCACCCCACCCGGTTCAGGTGCGGAGAAAGTGCTCAGGAGAGGTTAATCTCCGCGTAACTACCCGTTCGGATCCTGGTAGACGCCCTGCTCCTTCAGCATGTCGATCACCTCGGCGGGCATATAGGTCTCGTCATGCTTGGCCAGCAGTTCCGAGGCCTGGAATACACCATCTATGTAGTAGCCCTTGACGATCGTACCCTGCCCCTCTCCGAAAAGATCGGGC
>JAJDOD010000091.1 GCA_022340315.1 Silicimonas sp.
GGCCGTTTCTGCGAATTTTGATTATTTGGTACGCTCTGCGTCCGCGAACGCTACGCGCGTTGAGCTCTATGAACTACTGCGGTCAATTGTTGGAGACGACCCGGATCGTCGCGCCTAGCCAATCTTGGTCTACGCGATCGGACGATTTGTTCTACTCTTTTGAAGAACTGGTGCCGCTGAAGGGACTCGAACCCCCGACCCCATCATTACGAATGACGTGCTCTACCAGCTGAGCTACAGCGGCTTCCTGGACCCTACTATGGCCCTACTAGTTCTACTCATCTGCCGCGAACTCTTTGGTTTTGCAAGCCATTCTCGCGGGGACCCGCTAATTACGAAACAGTTGCTCTACCGACTGAGCTATTGGGGCATCGGGCAGCCATTTAGCCGACGGGACGCGGCTGCGCAACGCAAAAGAAGCACGAAACCCTGTCCCGATCAGGCCCTACGATTGTGTCGCATCCTTGCGCGCCAACGGCTCTTCGACCGGTGGTGCATCCGCGTTGGCAATCTCGCGGGCAGCTTCTTCAGCAGCCGCCTTCAGCACATCTGCCGCCCCGGCCGCGTCCTCGGTCTCGGAAAAGACCTCGCTTCCGTCATCCTCGACGATCTCGGCATCTTCGGCTTCCGCCTTAGGTCCTTCGACCTGACCGACGATCAGCGGCAGCATCTCGGCACCGGACGGCAAGGTTGCCGCCGGATTGTCGGTTTGACGCCAGCTCAATGTATCGAAAGCTCCGCAGTGCGGGCAGACAGGTTCCCAGCCCCCGGCCGCCTTGTGACAGTTGTCGCAAACCCATTGCGCATCACGCGGCGCGGTCAGCGCGCGCGCAAGCCATCCCTTGACGACGGCATCATCCGCACCCGAGCCCTTCTCGATCGCCGCCATGATCGCCAACGATCGCGTTGTCGGATCGGTTTCCGCCAGGTCGCCAAGTGCGGAGCGCGCGCCGACGAAGTCCTCGGCGGCGATAAGCAGCTCGGCCTTCAGCATCCGCGTCTCAGGGTGATCCAGATGCTGATTTGTAAGAACGGCGAACCGGCCAATACGCTCCTTTGCACTTTCGCCCGGCACGATGCGCGCGAAGGCCGCCGCAAGGTCGGGATGCGGATCGACCGACCAGGCCTTCTTGATGACCCGCGTCGCGTTCTTGGGCTTGCCATCCGCAATATACCCTTCCGCCGCCATGACCGCCGCAGGGATCAGGTCAGGCGAAAGCCGATTGGCCTCGATCGCCTTTTCCCTCGCCTCGATCGACTTCGCCTCATCGACGATGTCCTTGGCGGAACCCAGCGCCAGCACCGCGTCGCGCCGCTTGTGAACGTCACGCGGCAACCCGCCATGCTTCAACTTGGCCCCAAGCGTCTTGCGGGCGCCCGACCAGTCATGCGCATTGGCCTGAAGCTGAAGCAGGATATCCTGCGTCTCAAGATGCTTGGGCTTCAAGGCAAACGCCTTCTCGGCCAGCTTCATCGCCTTTTCTTTGTCGCCGGACTCGAGCTGCTGCTTCATCAGCCCGCGCACACCCACAAAACGTGTCTTGTCGTCCTTGAGAAGCCGCTTGTACGCCTCGGTTGCCTTGGTCGTGTCGCCCGCCTGCTCGGCGGCCTGGGCGGTCAGCAAGGTGGTCAGCTCCGGCCGCTCGAGCAACCGGTCGGCCTTGGCCGCCTTGCTCAACGCAAGCGTCGACTCTCCCGAAGCCAGCGCCATCATGCCCTCGGCCAGCGCATCGTACCCCCGCCGCTCCCGGCGTCTGTCGAAAAACCGATTGATCGCGGTCTTGTCTCCCAGCGCGAAGCGGACAAATGCCACGATCAGCCCGATGATCTTGAACAGCAGCCAGCTTGCCACCATCAGCAACAGCAGCGCGATCACCGATTCCAGCGGCCCGAGCGTGTATTCCGTCCCGGCGACGGCGATGCGAATGCCACCATCCGCTTCCATCAGGAAGCCGGTTCCCCAGGTTCCGGCCACCACGACACCGAGGAAGAGTACGATCTTAAGCAGGGTCCAAAGCATCACATTCACTCAGTTTGTTGTGGTCAATTCGTCGATCGCGGTCACGACCGACTGTCTCATTCGGGCCTGCTCGAGCCACTCCGCCATCGCGGCGCGCCCCTCTTCCGGGAGCGCCTCCAATTCGCCAAGCGCCGCCGCCAGATCACCCTCGCCCAGATGCGCCTCGGCGCGTGAGAGGACAGCATCCGGTCCATCCCCATCCTGGGGCGCAAGTGATCGGGCGCCTGTACGACGCTTCAGGAATGCCGTCAGACGCTCGCCCGCCGAGGCATTCTCGGGCAGAATCTCCGAGCTGGTCAGTGCTCGGCGCGCGGCGGCAGGAAATGTCCGCTGCAACGACTGGAGTGTTGGCACGCCCGTCTCGGCATTCTCGGCCACCGCTGCGGGAACCTCTCCGGCACCTTCAAGAACGGCTGCATATGGCGCACCGGTTTCGACGGCAGCTTTCAGATCAACCAGCGCCGCCTGCCGCGCGGCAAGCTCGACGGCTTCGGCCTCGCGCGCTTCCGCCGCCGCTTCCGCTTCGGCAATTCGCGCCGCCGCTTCGGCCTGGGCATCGGCAATCTTGGCTTCCGCCGCCGCACGCGCCTCGGCTGCCGCCGTTTCAAGCTGCGCCGCCTGCTCCTGCGCTGCGTCCAACCTTGCCTCCGCCTCGGCGGTCATGCTCTCGATCCGGCTGCGCAGCGCGGCCAGCTCATCGCCAGTTGCCAATGTATCGGCACTGGGAACGGCAGTCTCAAGCGCCAGCACACGCTCGTCCAGTTCGATGGCCGAATCCGTCAGCGCGGCTTCCGTCGCCTCGAGTTGAGCGCGCAACCCCGAAATATCGGCACCAAGTGCATCGACCTGGCCGGTGACACTGGCCAGACTTTCCTCGATTCCAGAAAGATCGACTGTTGGCGGTGCAGCCGATTCCAAGCCCTCCACCTGACCACCCAACGCGGCAATCGCGTCCGCGTTCGACGCAATCCCTTCGCTCAGGGCCGTGGTGTCCATCTCTTGGACAACCGGCTGCGGCTTCGGCGCCAGCGCTGCCCCGAAATAACCAAGTGCACCCGCGACGATGCCGCCGAAAACCAGGGCCAGCATCGACGGACCGGTGCGCACCGGCTCGGGTGTGAGTGCAGGCACGGTAGAGGGCGGTGTCGCATCTTCGCCGGCAGGCTCGTCAGGCGCAACATCACGCTCTGCATCCAAGGCCATTTCCTCACCGTCCGAGACCTGTTCCGCGTCTTCGACGGCTTCGACCTCTTCTGCCTTTCCCTCGATAATAGAAGGCCCATCTCCTGACGATTCGGCACCTTCGCCGACCGAGCTCTCAACGCTATCGCGGGCGTCATCTCCCTCGTTAGTATCTGTTTTTTCTTTGTTTTCGGTGGATTTCGACTTTTGCGCCACAACCTCAGCCTTTTGCTTACGCAGGACCCCGCGCGCCTCGACAAACAGGGCAGAGTGTAGCCCCCGGTCGGCCACGCAACAAGGTGACCGCCTCAGAAAGCGTCAGCCACGGCGTCAAGCATCGCCAATCTGTCAGGGCGCGCGGCCACCGTGACAATCCCCGCGCCGGTCCATGCCTCGGCCGCTGCAGCACTTATTGCCACAATCCGCGTACCATCAGCGACCGGATACCGTGCGACCAGGGCGGCGCTTCGCGGCGAGAAAACCGGCACCACCGCCCGTCCGCCCTGCAAAACATTCTGCGCCGCGTCCGTCAGTGCAATAGCCACCTGATCATAGGCCACCACGTCCTCGACCCTAACGCCCTCGGCGCGCGCGCGCTCGGCCAGGTCTCCGCGAGAGTGGACCCCCCGCAGGTAAAGCGCCGGACCCTCGATCTCACCGATACGTTTCAGGAAGGCGCTCACGGTTTCGCCGAGACAGCGCGCGTCGGCGCCCACCGCGCGCGCCCGTTCGGCGGTCGCTTCTCCAACGGTTGCAACGCGTTTCCCGGCCAGCTCCTTGGAAATTGCGTTCGACGACGTGACTATGACGGTCCGAAACCCGGACAGATCAACGTCGAGTCTTGTGCGCACGATCCGCATGACAGGCGAAATCACACAGGAAACCCCGCGCCGCATATGCGCCTGGCACTCCGCCAGGAACACCCGGGATTGTGCTTCAGGCCGGGTCAGCAGCAACACCCGTCCGCCATCCACCATGTCGGTCGCCTCGCTTGTCTCAATGAGTCGCCGATGTTACCTGCGACCTGTCAACGACGTAAGATATCATGCCGCGCCATTTCCTGGGAATCGAATCAAGCTGCGACGATACCGGCGCCGCCGTCGTGTCGGAGGATCGCGAGATCCTCTCCAACATCGTTGTCGATCAGGCCGAACTGCACGCTGCCTTCGGCGGGGTCGTCCCCGAGATCGCCGCTCGGGCGCATGCCGAGAAACTCGACACGGCGGCCGCCCTTGCGCTGAAGGCCGCGGGGAAAGCCTTGTCCGATATCGACGCCATCGCCGTCACCGCCGGCCCCGGCCTGATCGGTGGTGTGCTTTCAGGTGTAATGTTTGCCCGCGGACTTGCGGCGGGAAGTGGCGCGCCGCTCGTCGCGGTCAATCACCTCGCCGGTCACGCCTTGACCCCGCGCCTTACCGACGACGTCGAGTTTCCCTACCTGATGCTCCTGGTTTCCGGCGGGCATTGCCAACTTCTCATGGTGCGCGGCCCCGACAACTTTTCTCGCCTCGGCGGCACGATCGACGACGCGCCGGGCGAGGCTTTCGACAAATCCGCCCGCCTCCTTGGCCTGCCGCAGCCCGGCGGCCCCGCCATCGAGGCGGCCGCCAACACAGGCAACCCCAAGCGCTTCGCCTTCCCCCGCCCACTCCTCGACCGCAACGACTGCAACATGAGCTTCTCCGGCCTCAAGACCGCGCTCCGCCGCGAACGCGACAAGCTGATCGACGCGCAGGGCGGCCTCACCCGCCAGGATCAAAGCGACCTCGCCGGCGGCTTTCAGGCCGCCGTTGCCGACGTCCTTACCGAGAAAACCCGCCGCGCCATCGCGCTCGCCATGTCGGACGACACCCCGCCCACCTGCCTCGCCGTCGCCGGCGGTGTGGCTGCCAACAAGGCAATTCGCGCTGGTTTAGAGACGATTTCCGCTGAAACCGGCCTCCCCTTCTGCGCCCCGCCGCTGGCGCTCTGCACCGACAACGCCGCCATGATCGCCTGGGCCGGGATCGAGCTCGACCGCATCGGCGCAACCAACCGGGCACCCCTCACCGCCCGCCCCCGCTGGCCACTCGACGCCACCCAACCCGCCCTTCTCGGCTCCGGCAAGAAAGGCGCAAAAGCATGAGCATCGTGGTCCTCGGCGGCGGCGCCTTCGGCACCTCGCTTGCCATAGCCCTCTCCCGCGATGGCCAGGACGTCACCCTCTGGATGCGCGACGCCCACGCGGCCCGCGACATGCAAACCACCCGCACTTCCGGCCCCCGCCTCGCCGGTTACACCCTGCCGCAGACCCTCGCGGTCACACCCGACCTGCCCGACCTTGCGAACCGCACCTGCCTTATCGCCGTGCCGACCCAGCACCTGGCCGCATTCCTCAGAATCCTGCCCGACGACGCCGGCGCCCTCGTCGCCTGCTGCAAAGGCATCGACCGCGCCACCGGCCTCGGCCCCGTCGCCACCATCGAAGCGGAGAAGCCCGGCACGCAGGCCGCCATGCTCACCGGCCCCAGCTTCGCGTTCGACATCGCCGCCGGCCTGCCCACCGCGCTCGTCCTCGCCACCCGCGACGACGCGACCGGTCAGCGCCTGCAGGATGAACTCACCCGCCCCACACTGCGTCTGTACCGCAGTACCGACGTGATCGGCGCCGAACTGGGCGGCGCCCTGAAGAACGTCATCGCGCTGGCCGCCGGAATGGCCATCGGCGCGGGCCTCGGCGACAGCGCCCGCGCCTCGGTCATCGCGCGCGGCTTCGGCGAGATGATCCGCTACGCCACCGCCAGAAGCGCGCGACAGGAGACCCTGAACGGCCTCTCCGGCCTCGGCGACCTCGTGCTCACCTGCACGTCCGAGAAATCCCGCAATTTCACCGCAGGCATCGCGCTCGGCAAAGGCGCAGCTCCCACAGCAAACACGGTCGAAGGCCTCGCCACCGCCGAAGCCGTCGCCGCCGAGGCGCGTCGCATGAACCTCGACCTCCCGCTCCTTGCCACCGTTGCCGCGGTCGTCTCAGGCCAGCTTGACATCCAACGCGCGATTGCAACTCTGTTGGCGCGCCCGGTCGGGAAGGAATGACACAATGGCCTACTGGCTCTTCAAATCCGAACCATCGACCTGGAGTTGGGACGACCAGGTGGCCAAGGGCGACACGGGCGAGGAATGGGACGGTGTGCGCAACTACCAGGCCCGCAACCACATGCGCGAAATGAAGACCGGCGACCGCGGTTTCTTCTACCATAGCCAGAAGGACAAACAGATCGTCGGCGTGGTCGAGGTGATCGCCGAGGCGCATCCCGACAGCACCACCGACGACGCGCGCTGGGAATGCGTCGACATCAAGGCTGTCGCCCCGTTCCCGAAGCCCGTGAGCCTCGCCGACATCAAATCCGACGAGCGCCTTGCGGACATGGTCCTTGTCAACAACACTCGTCTCTCGGTCCAGGCGGTTCGCGAAAGCGAATGGAAACTGATTTGCAAACTTGGCGGATATCGAGACTGAATAAGGCGATTGCGCCATCTTGGAGGAATGAAATGGATCTCTTTAGCGTTCTTTTGGCTGGCATCGCGGCATGGATTTTCGGCGCTGTCTGGTACAGCATCTTCGCGAAGCCCTGGATGGCGGACTCCCGCGTGCCGCTCGACGACAAGGGCATTCCGGTCAACCGCACCGCGCCCCTGCCATACATCCTGGCGATCATCGCAATGATTGTCGTCGCGGGCATGATGCGCCACGCTTTCGCGATGACCGGGATCGACGGGCTCGGAAAGGGTATCGTCGCCGGCCTTGGTATCGGCGCCTTCTTTATCTCGCCCTGGATCATGATCAACAACGGGTATTCCGCACGCCCGTTCAGGCTGACCCTCATTGACGGAGGCTACGCCACCTTCGGCTGCGCGATCATCGGCGCGGTTCTGGTCCTGTTCTGAGATGATCGACCCTGACGACCGCGCCTTCCTGACCACCCTTTTCGACGCCGCCGTTGCGGCGGCGGACCCGAAGAAAGCACTCGCGGACCATTTGCCGGAGCGCCCCAAGGGACGAACCATCGTGATCGGCGCAGGGAAAGGCGCCGCGCAGATGGCAGCCGCCTTCGAAGACCTTTGGGACGGTCCGGTAGAAGGCGTCGTGGTCACCCGCTATGGATACGCCGCCCCGACCCGGACAATCGGCGTCCTCGAAGCCTCGCATCCGGTACCCGACGACGCGGGCGAAGTGGCGACAAGGGCCCTGTTCGATGCCGTGTCCGGTTTGACCGAAGATGACCTCGTCGTTGCCCTCATCTGCGGTGGGGGGTCGGCCTTGCTTCCGGCTCCGCCAACCGGTCTCACCCTGGCCGACGAACAGTCACTAAATAAGGTGCTTCTGGGTTCCGGCGCCCCCATTTCGGCGATGAACGCGATCCGCAAGCAGGTCAGCCTCATCAAGGGCGGCCGCCTCGCCGTTGCAGCGCGCCCCGCCCGTGTCGTCAGCCTTGTCGTCTCGGATGTCCCCGGCGACGATCCCGCACAGGTCGCCTCCGGCCCGACGGTTCCCGACGCCACCACGCGCAAGACCGCGCTCGACATGATCGGCAGCTACCGGATCGACCTGCCCGAGACCATAACCCGCTTCCTCGAAGCCGCGCCCGAGGACGCCCCGCTGCCCGGAGATCGCGCCTTCGCCCGGAACGCCGTAAAGGTCATCGCTTCCGCGTCGCTCTCGCTGGAAGCTGCCGCCGAGGTCGCGCGAGCCGCAGGCATCACTCCCGTCATCCTCTCCGACGCCATCGAGGGCGAATCGCGCGACGTCGGCCAGGTCCACGCTGCAATCGCCCGAGAGACGCGCCTGAAGAACCGTCCGTTTTTGACCCCCACCGTGATCCTCTCCGGCGGCGAAACCACCGTTTCGATCCGTGGGCCGGCGGGCCGGGGCGGCCGCAACGCCGAGTTCCTTCTTTCATTTGCCGGCGGCGTCGAAGGCCTCGCGCTGACCGCCCTCGCCGCCGATACCGACGGCATCGACGGCTCCGAAGACAACGCCGGCGCCTTTGCCAACGGCGACACCTGGGCGCGGCTGCGCGCCACTGGCCACGACCCCCGCGCGCTCCTGTCCGGCCATGACGCCTGGACCGCCTTCAACACACTCGGTGATCTCTTCGCCCCCGGCCCAACAGGCACCAACGTCAACGACTTTCGTGCCATTCTGATCCGCTGAACACTGGCCCGACGACCGCAACAAGCTAGATCCGCCCTATGGACAGTCTGATCATCCGACCAAAGGACACCTCCAGGGACGAGGAGAAGAAAGAAGACAAGGTCAAGGAGGCCAGCCCCCTTCCCTCTGCGTTGATCTACGAGATCATCCGCCGCGAAGGCGAGGAGGAGCTTGAGCGCACCAACCGCTCGCTGATCTGGTCAGGCGTCGCGGCAGGTCTGATGATGAGTTTCTCGGTTCTGGGCGAGGCGATCTTCCGCACCTACCTTCCGGATGCCCGCCACGCCTATCTCATTGAAAACATAGGCTACAGCTTCGGCTTTCTGCTGGTCATCATGGGTCGCCTGCAACTTTTCACCGAGAATACCATCACCACCGTCTTCCCCTTCCTCGCCAACCCGAAATACGCGCTCTTCCTCGCCACCATGCGCCTCTGGACCATCGTGCTCGTGGCCAACGTGGTGGGTGCCTTCGCCGCCGCATTCGTCATGCACACCGGGGCCATCTCCGAGGAATTTCGCCCCGCCATCCAGTCGCTCTCCGAACACGCCACCGGCATGGGCGGCTGGGAAAGTTTCCTGCGCGGCATCCCCGCGGGCATACTCGTGGCGGCGCTGGTCTGGTCGATGCCCCAGGCCAGCACCGGACGCTTCTTCGTGATCCTCGCCTTCACCTGGCTGATCGCTGCGGGCGACTTCACGCACATCATCGCCGGTTCGGTTGAAATGGCCTACCTTGTCACCGGCGGCGACCTCTCGCCGGGCCCGGCGCTCTTCTCCTTTTTCCTGCCGGTGCTCGCAGGCAATATCGTCGGCGGCACCGCCATCTTCACGATGATCGCCTACGGACAGGTCGTCGACGAAATCGGACGCCGCTAAGTCAGGACAATTCGACTAAAATTGCCTTTCTTTCTGGAGAAATATCCCGGGGAGTCGCGAAGCGACGGGGCAGAGCCCCCTCGCCTCAATACCGGTAGTGCTCGGGCTTGAACGGTCCGTCCGCATTGACACCGATGTAATCCGCCTGCTCCGGGTCCAGCCTGGTCAGCTTGGCCCCGATCCGGCCCAGGTGCAGCCGCGCCACCTTCTCATCCAGGTGCTTCGGCAGGATGTAGACCTTGTTTTCGTACTCGTCGCCCTTGGTCCAAAGTTCCATCTGCGCCAGCACCTGGTTGGTAAAGGACGCCGACATCACGAACGACGGATGCCCGGTCGCGTTGCCAAGGTTCAGCAGCCGGCCTTCCGAGAGCAGGATGATCCGGTTGCCAGACGGCATCTCGATCATGTCCACCTGGTCCTTGATGTTGGTCCACTTGTGGTTCTTCAGGCTGGCCACCTGGATCTCGTTGTCGAAGTGGCCGATGTTGCCGACGATCGCCATATCCTTCATCTCGCGCATGTGCTCGATGCGGATCACGTCCTTGTTGCCGGTCGTCGTGATGAAGATATCCGCCGTGTCCAGCTCGTCTTCCAGCAGCGTCACCTCAAACCCGTCCATCGCCGCCTGAAGCGCGCAGATCGGATCGACCTCGGTCACCTTGACGCGCGCGCCCGCGCCCCGCAGCGACGCCGCCGAGCCCTTGCCGACGTCGCCATACCCGCAGACCACGGCGACCTTGCCCGCCATCATCGTGTCGGTGGCGCGCCGGATGCCGTCGACCAGCGATTCCTTGCATCCATACTTGTTGTCGAACTTCGACTTGGTGACACTGTCGTTCACGTTGATCGCGGGGAACGGCAGGTGGCCCTTCTCCATCATCTTGTAAAGCCGGTGCACGCCCGTGGTCGTCTCTTCAGAGACACCCTTGATCATGTGACGCTGCTTCACGAACCAACCCGGGGTCTCGGCAATGCGCTTCCGGATCTGGTTGAACAGGCAGACCTCTTCATCGCTGGTCGGTACGGCGATCAGGTCTTCCTCGCCCTCTTCGACCCGCGCACCCATCAGGATATACAGCGTCGCATCCCCGCCATCGTCGAGGATCATGTTCGCGCCGCCTTCCGGGAACTGGAAAATCTGGTCGGTATACGACCAATAGTCCTCAAGCGTCTCGCCCTTGATCGCGAACACCGGAGTTCCGCCCTCGGCAATCGCGGCAGCCGCATGGTCCTGGGTCGAGAAGATGTTGCACGACGCCCAGCGCACATCCGCGCCCAACGCCTTCAGTGTTTCGATCAGAACGGCCGTCTGGATCGTCATGTGCAGCGATCCGGCAATCCGAGCGCCCTTCAGAGGCGCCTGGGAGGCGTATTCCTCGCGCAGCGCCATAAGCCCCGGCATCTCGGTCTCGGCAATATCGAGTTCCTTGCGGCCGAACTCGGCAAGCGAAATATCCTTAACGACAAAATCCTTCGGCATGACCCGCTCCATTCCTGGTTTCGGGCCCACTTAGCACCGGGCATTGGTCCCGGCAACGCTGCTAACCGGGAATGCCTGCCGGAAGTTTAACTTCACCGGGGTCCTGCCAGTTCGTGCCCGACGCCATAATGCACGTCCGGCCGTTCGCACGGGTCATCAGAACCGTCCAAGTTCCCTTCTCTTCCGAGAACCAGACTTCCAGGATTTGTTCCGAGTTCTGCAATCCACCGCCAGCAAACGCCTCGCCGTACTTGGTTGTCAGGCTGGCAACCACCGCCTCGCGATCCGCGCAATTCGCCTGGGCCTGCATGGCCGTCGGCAATATCAATGCCAGCGCGACCAAACCGTCTTTGAGCCTCAACATAAGGTCTCTCCTTTCTTGCAGCGAGTTCGCCGCGTTGAAATTAGACCTCCCGGTAATCGACCGGCCTGGAATGTTTTACGCCCGTGACTTCTGGACGATCCTTCCAGCTACGTCCGACAATTTCACACTAGACGGGGATATTGGCCGAACAATGTCATATTCTTGGGCAATCGCACCTAAATTGCGTGTATTTGATCACATTAGGGGCCAATCGGGACCGAATTGCGGGTTTTTTGTGCGGCTAATTCGACTTGACGCACCCGCTTCCCGTGGCACAACCCATCGCATGGCGGCACGCAAGATACCCCGCGCCTGGCAGCGCATGCTCTCCGGACGACGGCTGGATCTGCTTGATCCGACGCCAATGGATGTCGAGATCGAGGACATCGCACACGGCCTCGCCTTCGTCGCCCGCTGGAACGGCCAGACGGTAGGCGACTTCGCCTACTCCGTCGCGGAACATTCGCTTCTGGTCGAAGAGCTCTTCCGCCGGATCGAACCCGAGGCACCGCCGAAATGGTGCCTCGCCGCACTGCTCCACGATGCTCCGGAATACGTGATCGGCGACATGATCTCGCCCGTGAAGGCCGCCGTGGGGCCGGGCTATGCCGACCTTGACGACCGGCTCTCTGCTGCCGTGCACCTTCGCTTCAGCCTTCCGGCAGTGTTGCCGAAGACCATCAAACGGAAGATCAAGAAGGCCGACAAGGTCTCGGCCTGGCTCGAGGCCACGCAGATCGCCGGGTTCAGCAGGGCCGAGGCCGACCGCTTCTTCGGCGCCCCGGATACCGCGCTTACCCGGGGTCTTTCCATTGTCCTGCGCCCGCCGCTGGAAGCGCGGCGGGCCTACATCGCGCGCCACACCCAACTTCTGGAGGCCCTGTCATGATCCAGGTCGTGAAAGCCGGCAAGCTCCACGCGAGTGCCATGGCCGAGATCCTCAACGAGGTGATTGCGGCGGGCGGCACGACGGCACTTACCACGCCCGTCACGTCCGACGACATCGCCGCCTGGATGTCCCGCAGCCCCGGCCAATCCGCCTGGCACGTGGCCGAGGACACCGCCGGAACGGTCCTCGGCTTCCAGTGGATCGAACCCGGCGAAGACTACCTGCCCCGCGAAGCAGCCGAGATCGCCACCTTCGCGCGCCCCGGCCACACCGGTCTCGGCATCGGCTCGGCGCTCTTCCAGGCCACGCGCAAGGCCGCGAAAGACCTCGGCTACGCCTGGATCAACGCCAACATCCGCGCCGACAACACAGGCGGTCTGGCCTACTACCAAAGCCGGGGTTTCGAGGACTACGGGCGCATCGGGGGATACCGCATGGCAAACGGCCAAACGGTCGACAAGGTGCTGAAACGCCTTGATTTGTGACTATTTCGGCGATCGCTTCGCCAGGATCCGCTGCAACGTGCGGCGGTGCATGTTCAACCGCCGCGCCGTTTCGCTCACGTTCCGGTCGCACAACTCGTAAACGCGCTGGATATGCTCCCAGCGCACCCGGTCCGCACTCATCGGGTTTGTCGGCGGCGGCGGCATCTCGTCTTCTGCCGCCAAGAGCGCCGCTGTCACGTCATTCGCATCCGCCGGTTTCGAAAGGTAATCCGTCGCGCCGATCTTGACCGCGGCCACCGCCGTCGCAATCGCGCCGTAGCCGGTCAGCACAACGATCCGGCTGTCGGCACGCCGCTCGCGGATACGCTCGACCACGTCCAGTCCATTGCCATCGTCAAGCCGCAGATCGACCACCGCGTAAGCCGGCGGGCGGGCGGTCGCGATGGCCGTTCCCGCGGCCACGGAATCGGCGGTTTCCACCGCAAATCCCCGCTTCTCCATCGCACGCGCGAGGCGCTTCAGAAACGGTTCGTCGTCATCGACGATCAGAAGCGATGCGTCGGCCCCGATCTCGGCAAGTGCGCTGTCACCCATGTTCCTCTCCAAATCCCAGTACCAGACACTAGGTCTGACCCTATGCGGGGTCAAACCTTGCCGCTAGACTGACCGATAGCGTGGCTTTTCGGCACAGTCCAAGGACATAAGGCTGCAAAGGAGAAACAGAGGGTTATGGCGGACGTCTCCTACGATGCGGGCGAGCATCGCTCGAACTGGGTTCGGCTCCGAACGCTCATCGTCCTGAGGTGGATCGCCATCTTCGGCCAGTTGGCGACCCTGACCATCGCCCAGCGCATGTATGCCCTCGATCTGAACATCGGCCTTTGCTTCCTCGCCGTCGGCGCATCCATCATCGCGAATCTCGTGGCCGAGTTCGTCTATCCCGAGAACAAGCGGCTGTCCGAGATCGAGGTCGCCGGTATGCTCGCCTTCGACATCGTGCAGCTCTGCTTCCTGCTCGCGCTCACCGGCGGGATGAACAATCCCTTTGCGCTTCTGATCCTCGCCCCCGTCGCAATCTCTGCAATGGCGCTCAAACCGATGACCACCGCGCTCATCGCGGCGGGTTCCATCGCACTCGCCGTCATTCTTACTTTTTTCCACGTGCCGCTCACCACCGCCGACGGAACGATCCTCGAAAAGACCGACATGTTCCTTTACGGCTTCGTCATTGCCATCTCGATCGGCATCGTCTTCCTTGCCGTCTATGCCGGTCGCGTGACCTCCGAGGTCCACGCGATGTCCGAAGCCCTGGCCGCCACGCAAATGGCACTCGCCCGCGAGCAGAAGCTGACCGATCTCGGCGGCGTCGTGGCGGCAGCCGCCCACGAGCTTGGCACGCCGCTTGCAACCATAAAGCTGGCCAGCGGCGAGTTGATCGAGGAACTCGAAGACCGGCCCGAACTGGCCGAAGATGCGCGGCTGATCCGCGACCAGGCCGACCGTTGCCGCGATATCCTGCGCTCGATGGGTCAGGCCGGAAAGGATGATCTTCACATGCGGCGCGCGCCAATCGGTGCCGTTGTGCGCGAAGCGGCCGAGCCCCATTCCGAGCGCGGCAAGGCGTTGCACTACGACATTGGCGGCGAAACCGGGCTTGCGGCCGATCAGCCGATTGTCGAGCGGCGGCCCGAGATCATCCACGGCCTGCGCAACCTCGTACAGAACGCCGTCGACTTCGCCCGCGGGAACGTCTGGATCGACATCGCCTGGAACGACGACCACCTGACTGTCCGCATCATCGACGACGGACCGGGCTTCTCTACCAGCGTCATCAACCGGCTGGGCGATCCTTTCGTGAAGCGTCGGCGCCGCTCCGGCCAGCGGCGGGGTTACGAGGGCATGGGCCTCGGGCTGTTCATCGCCAAGACGCTCCTCGAGCGGTCCGGCGCCGAGCTCAGCTTCGCCAATGCCCGTGACCCCTTTGATCCTGCCGCCAGGCTGGGCGAACGCGCCGGCGCCGTGGTCGAAGCCCGTTGGCGCCGCGACACTTTCGCCAGGGCCGTCGACACAAACCGCGCGGCGCTCGGAGAAAACCGGCCAATCGAAGTATAGGCTCTGTCTTCCGAACTTAACGGATCGTTAACCTTGATCTCGCATCTGTCTTGCATGTGCGTTCAAAGGGACAGTGCCAGTGAACGGTCTTGACGATTTTCTGCTGTACCTGCTGGGAGCCTTCCTTGCGGTAACCCTCGGCATGCTGGTCCTCAGGCGCGGAGTGCCGCAGCGAGGTCCGGACCTTGCCGAAGACACCTTGATCTTCCTTATCCGCGACAATGCCGTTGTCGATGCCAATTTTCAGGCGCAACGACTCATTGGCCGGAACCGAAAGCTGAGATCGGACATCGACCGTCTCAGGCTCTTCCTTGCGCAGCACTTCGATGACTCCGAGCGTCTTCTCGATCCCGAAGTCGAAGGCGACCTTCAAATGCAGTCGCAGGACGGGCAGGTTCAGGCGGTCCGCCAGGATGCAGGCGGCGCGATACGCGTAAAGGTCCAGTTCATAACCGAGGACACGCCCGGACCGGGCGACATCCACACGCTCCGGGCCATCGAGGCCGAGCTTGAGACGCTTCGCACAAACACGTCTGCCGCGCCGTTCCTCCTCTGGCGTCAGAACAAGGCTGGCGAGGTCGTCTGGGTCAACCAGGCCTATATCGAAGCGGCGCATCGCTTGATGAATGTCGACACCGGAACCTGGCCGCTCCCCGTGATCTTCCCATCGCTTCAGAAGCTTGCGCCTCCCGTCGCCGGCGAGTGCCGCCGCATTGCCAGACCCGGACCGCGCAACGAACCGGATGCCTGGTATGACTGCCACATCAACCTTGTGGGCGAGGATATTCTCTGCACCGCCATTCCCGCCGACGAGGCCGTAAGCGCCGAGAACAGACGGCGGGAGTTTACGCAGACGCTTACCAAGACATTTGCCGAGCTTGCGATCGGACTGGCCATTTTCGACCGATCCCGGCGGCTCGTTCTCTTCAATCCGGCACTTCTCGACCTGACCAACCTCGCCACCGACTTTCTTACGTCGCGTCCCAGCCTCGTTGGCTTCCTCGACCAGCTGCGCGAGAACAGGGTGATGCCCGAGCCACGCGACTACCGAAGCTGGCGGGCTTCCATTGTCGAGCTTGAGGCCGCCGCCGCCGACGGAACCTATAGCGAAACATGGTCGCTGCCGGACGGCCAGACCTACCACGTCACCGGCCGGCCGCATCCCGACGGCGCGGTGGCTCTTCTGTTCGAGGACATCAGCGCGGAGATGTCGCTCACCCGGCATTTCCGAACCGAACTCGAGCAGTTCCAGACCGTGATCGACGCGATCGAGGACGCGGTCGTGATGTTCTCGCCGGCAGGCGACGCAACCATCACCAATGCCGCCTACCGAACCCTCTGGGACATCGGTGACGACGAATTCCTTGTGGGCGACATTACCGAGGCAACCCGCCGCTGGCACGAACTGGCGACGCCCACGCCGGTCTGGGGCGATTTCCGCGACTTCGCGAAATCCGACGACGAACGCGAGGCATGGACGGAAACCGTCGCCTTGCGCGACGGGCGCCGGCTGTTCTGCCGCTTCCTGCCCCACAAGGGCGGCGCCACGATGGCGATCTTCCGCATCGAGGCGGCCGAGGCCGAGGCAGCTCTCCGCGAAGCGGTATGATCCGGCTTGAAGTGCCCAACCGCTGAGGTCAGATTGCGGGCAAGATGCCCGGCACCCCGCAATCCCTCACGCTCACGACAGCTTCCGAAGACGACATGACGGCGCTCGGCACCCGCCTCGCGCCGAAGCTTGCCAGCGGCGACACCATCCTGCTCGACGGCCCGATCGGTGCCGGAAAGTCTCACCTCGCCCGCGCGATCATCCGCGCCTGCCTCGAAACGCCCGAGGATATCCCCTCGCCCACCTTCACGCTGGTCCAGACTTATCAGGCACCGGACTTCGAGATCTGGCACGCCGATCTCTATCGCCTCGGAGACAGCTCGGAGTTGATCGAACTCGGGCTCGACGAGGCGATGGGAACAGCGGCCCTCCTCATCGAATGGCCCAGCCGCCTGCCGCCCGACATGGCGGCCGATGCCACGCTGCACATCGCCATCGACCCCAAGGGCGAGACACGCCGCCTGACCTTCACACCACGCACCCAGCGCTGGGCCAAAACCCTCGGGGCACTTCTGGATGACTGACCGGGCCGCCCAGATCGCCGCCTTTCTCACGCGCGCCGGGTGGCAGGACGCAAGGCAAACCCCCATCGCGGGCGACATGTCGCCCCGTCGTTACAGCCGCCTTGCGAACGGCGTGCAAACCGCCGTTCTGATGGACGCCGACAGCCCCATGCACACCTTCGTCACGATGACCGAGTGGCTCCGGACTGCCGGGTTTTCCGCTCCCGCCATCCTCGCCGCCCAACCCGGCGACGGGCTTCTCCTGCTCGAAGACCTCGGCACAACGCCCGTCAAATCGCTGCTTCTGACGCAACCCGATTGCGCGACCGGAATTTTCGACGGCTGCATCGACCTGCTCCTCGCGATCCGCGCCCTGCCCGCGCCCGACCTTGGCAAACCCGACGCCGAAACCCTCGTCGCCTGGACCGAGCTTGCCGATCAGCACTACCCCGGCATCCAGCCCGACCGCCTCACCGCGTTCCGCACCATCCTGCGCGACACGCTTGAAACCGCGCTGCAAAGCCCCGCCAGCGTCTCTCTCCGCGATTTCCACACCGAGAACCTGATGTGGCTCCCCGACCGAAGCGCGCACCTCCGCCTCGGCCTCCTCGACTACCAGGACGCCTTCCTTACCCACCCGGCCTATGACCTGATGTCGCTTCTCACCGACGCCCGCCTGCCAATCCGGCGGCAGCTCCGCGAAGATACCATCGCCCGCTACCTCGCCCGCTCCGGCGACGACCCGCAGAGCTTCCGAACCGCATTCGACGCCCTCTCCGCCCAGCGCAACCTCCGCATCCTCGGTATCTTTGCCCGCGCCGGAAAACACCTTGATCACCTGCCCACCACCTACGGCTACTTCCGCGAGGCGCTCGAAAACCCCGTCTTCGACACCGTCCGCACCGACGCACTCGCCGCCATCCCCGCCCCCGCGAGGTCAGGCGCATGAAACCCGACACCGCCATGATCTTCGCCGCCGGTTTCGGCACCCGCATGGGCGAGCTGACGAAAGACACGCCCAAGCCGATGCTTCCCCTCCGCGGCCGCCCGATGATCGACCACGGCATCGACCTGTTGCGCCAGGCGGGAGTAACCCGCCTTTTCGCCAACACCCACCACCTTGCCGACGTGATCGAGCCGCATCTCAGGGCACGAAACGTCACCCCGATCCACGAGAACCCGATCCTCGAGACCGGTGGCGGGCTGCTTGCAGCGCTCCCGCAGCTTGCCAGCGACCCTGTGATCACAATGAACCCCGACGCGCTCTGGTCCGGCGCCAACCCGGTCGCTGAATTGCTGGCGCAATGGTCCGACGACATGACCGGCCTTCTCATGCTGACACCGGCGGAGAACGCTGATTTCAGTCTCGAACAAGGGCAAATCGCCCGAAATGGCGCCTACCGCTACACCGGCCTGCAAGTCCTTCGCACCGACCGCCTGGCCGAGATCTCCGACCCGGCATTCTCGCTCAACGCCTACTGGGACCTGCTCCTAGCCTCCGGCCCCTTGCACGGCGTGGTCTACTCCGGCACCTGGACCGACATCGGAACCGCCGAGGCACTGGCAAAAGCCGAAAGGCAGGCCCCCCGATGACCGACACCCCCAAAGTCGCCGGCGTCCCTCCGGGCGCCGACTTCGTGCAGGTCCTCCACGACCGCATCGCGTCCCTCGCCAAACCCTCGCAACCCGAGGCCATCGCCGGCATCCAGGTTCTGCTCCCCACCCGCCGGATGCAGCGCCGCCTGACCCACCTCTTCGAGACCGCCGGAAACAGCGTCCTCCCCCGCATCGGCCTCGTCACCGACGTGGCCCACTTGCTGAGTGTCCCCCCGGCCAAACGCCAGGTCGGCAAGCTCCGCCGAACCCTCGACCTTAAAGCCGTCGTCTCCCACCTCGTCGCGCTCGACGACCACCTCTCGGAGAACGACACCATCGCGCTCGCCACCAGCCTCGCCGCGCTCCTGGACGAAATGCACGGCGAAGGCGTCCCCTTCGACCGCATCGAGGACATCGCTCCTGACGACATCTCCGGCCACTGGGACCGCAGCCTTGCCTTCCTCCGCACCATCCGCGGCTATGTCGAAGCGCTGGAAGAAGACGCCGCCGATGCCGAGGCGCTCACCCGCGCCAGCGTCGAAGCCCTCTGCGCGCAATGGGAGCAGACCCCGCCCCAAACCCCGGTGATCCTTGCAGGCTCCACCGGCTCGCGCGCGACCACGCGTATGCTCATGGCCGCCGTCGCCGCGCTTCCCCAAGGTCTCGTTCTGCTCCCCGGCTTCGACTTCGATCTGCCGCCCGAGATCTGGAGAACGCTGGCCAGGGACCGCGCCCACGAAGACCACCCGCAATTCCGCTTCGCCGCCTTCCTCGACGACATCGGCCTCGCCCCCGGCGACGTCCCGCAACTCGGCGACGCACGTGATACGTCCCGCAACCGGCTGGTCTCGCTCTCGCTCCGTCCCGCGCCCGTCACCGACCAATGGCTCTCCCAAGGTCCCACGCTCGGCGACCTTCGCCCGGCGACCGACGCCCTGACCCTCATCGAAGCCCGCGACGCCAAGGCCGAGGCCGAGGCCATCGCGCTCGCCATGCGCGCCGCCATCGACAAGGGCCAGACGGTCGCGCTCATTGCCCCCGACGCCACGCTCGCCCGTCGCACCACCGCCGCGCTCAACCGCTGGAGCATCCTGCCCGACGACAGCGGCGGCATGCCGCTTTCGCTCACCACGCCGGGCCGTTTCATCCGCCAGACCCTTCGCCTCGCCGCCGGTCACGCCGGCCCGGTCGAGCTGATCTCGCTTCTCAAGCACCCGCTGACCCGTGCCGGTGACGGGCGCGGCGATCATATGCTCGCCACCCAGAAGTTCGAGGTTTTCCTCAGGAAAAACCGCCTCCCCGACGTCACCGCCGACGCCGTCCGGCACTTCGCAACCAGTCACGACGAAGAACCCTGGGCCGCCTGGCTCGCCGCCGCCATCACCCTCGCCGCCGAAACGCCCGCGAACACCATCGCAGACGTCCTCGCCCATCACCTCGCCGTCACCCAGGCCTTCACCGGCAGCGACCTCACCGAGCTTGCCAAGGGCGACGCCGGCGAAAAAGTTCTCCTCCTCCTCGACGTCTTCGAGGCCGAGGCCGCCACCGGCGCCCCGCTCACCTTCCACGAATACGAGCAGCTCCTCGACCGCGCGCTTTCCGCCGACAGCGCCCGCACGCAGGACGGCGTCCGCCCCGACGCGATGATCTGGGGCACGCTCGAAGCCCGCGTGCAGGGTGCCGATGTCGTCATCATCGGCGGCCTCAACGAGGGCATCTGGCCCCAGCAACCCGAGGCCGACCCCTGGCTCAACCGCGACATGCGCCGCCAGATCGGCCTCCTTCTGCCCGAACGCCAGATCGGCCTCGCCGCCCACGACTTCCAGCAGGCGATCGGCGCGCCCCAGGTCATCCTCACCCGCGCCATCCGCTCCGACGGCGCCGAAACCGTCCCCTCCCGCTGGCTCAGCCGCTTGACCAACCTCCTCGCCGGTCTCGAATCCACGCATGGTCTCGAAGCCCTCAACGCCATGCACAATCGCGGCGCGGCCTACCTCCTCGGCGTCGAATCCCTCGACCGTCCCGGCACCGACCCGGCCCCCGCCAACCGTCCCGCCCCCGCGCCGCCATCGCAAATCCGCCCCCGCACCTATTCCGTCACCGAAATCCAGCGCCTCATCCGAGACCCCTACGCCGTCTACGCCCGTCGTATCCTCAACCTCAAACCGCTCGACCCCCTGACGCCCGAGATCGACGCCCGCCAGAAAGGCGAGGTCTTCCACAAGATCCTCGAACGCTTCTACGATCCCGCTGCCGACCTCATCGACGCCGACACCGAGCGCCAGCGCCTCGCCGCCATCGTCACCGAAACCCTCGAAGCGCTTGTCCACGACCCCACCACCCGCGTCGAGTGGAAGGCCCAGTTCGACGCCAACGCCACCTGGCTGATCGACGAGGAATTCAAGCGCCGCGCAAGCGCCACCCCCCTCGCCCGCGAGGTCAAGGGAGAATTCGTCCTCCCCGGCACGCCCTTCTCGCTTATCGGCAAGGCCGACCGCATCGACCGCCTGCATACCGGCGGCCTCGTCATCTACGACTACAAGTCCGGCACGCCCCCCAAGCCAAAGGACATCACCCTGTTCGACCGCCAGCTCATCCTCGAAGCCGTCATGGCCGAACACGGCGCCTTCGACGGCATCCCGCCGGAAACCGTCGCCCGCGTCGTCCACCTCGGCGTCGGCCGCAGCCCGGATACCCGCGAAACCCAGCTGACCGACCACAACGAAACAGTCACTGTTTCAGGGCAATTGGTCGATCTCCTGACCAAATTCGCCGACCGCGGCACCGGCTACACCTCCCGCCGCGCGATGGACGGGCTGCGCTACTCCGGCGACTACGACCACCTCGCCCGCTACGGCGAATGGGACGAATCCAAACCCGCCGACACCGAGCCGCTCGAATGACCAACGACGCCACCCGCGCCCAGAACAGCGCCTCCCAACCCGGCCAGTCCACCTGGCTCACCGCCAACGCGGGCTCCGGCAAGACCCGCGTCCTGACCGACCGAGTCGCCCGCCTGCTGCTGAAGGGCACCCAGCCCCAGAACATTCTCTGCCTGACCTACACCAAGGCCGCCGCCAGCGAGATGCAGAACCGCCTGTTCAAGACGCTCGGCAAATGGGCGATGCTGAATGACACCGACCTCACCAAGGCGCTCGAAAACCTCGACGACACCCCACACGGCAACCTTGAAAAGGCCCGCACCCTCTTCGCCAGCGCCATCGAGGCCCCCGGAGGCCTCAAGATCCAGACCATCCACTCCTTCTGCTCCAAGGTCCTCCGGCAGTTCCCGCTGGAGGCCGGCGTCAACCCCCGCTTCCGCGAACTTGACGACCCCGGACAGTCCGAGATCATCGACGACGCCCTCCGCCACCTCGCCCGGTCTCAGCCCGCCATGCTGGAAACCATGCGCCGCAACTACACCGGCGACACCCTCGCCGACCTCGCCAAGGACGTGGCGGGCAAGGCGGATCTATTCACGACCAGACGCACCCCCGACGAAATCTATCGCGCCTTCGGCCTCGAGCCCGGCCTGACTCTCGACGACATCGCCACCGCCGCACTGCCCGATCAAGACCTCGCCTTCCTCAAATCCCTGGCACCGATCTTCGCCACCAGCGAAGGTGTGACCGACAGCAAGCTTGCCAAAGTCTTCCCTTCTTTGCCCAACCAGGCATCTCCCGACACGCTCCTGACCCTCGAAGAGGCCCTGCTCACACAGACCGGAACCATCCGCACCCGAATGCCCACCAAGGCGGTCGCGACCAACCCCGCCTACGTCCCTCTCTCCCCGCAATTCGTCTCCATCTGCCAAACCATAGAAGCCGCGCGCGAAAAACGCCTCGCCCTCGAAGCCGCCATCCAGACCGTCGCCATCGACGCCTTCGCGCACCACTTCCTCCCCCTCTACACCCGCCTCAAGTCCGCAGCCGGCGCACTCGACTTCGACGACCTGATCCGCAAGACCCGCACGCTCCTCTCCGACCGCAGCCTGCAATGGGTGCTCTTCCGCCTCGACGAGCGCATCGAACACGTCCTCGTCGACGAAGCGCAGGACACAAGCCCGGCCCAATGGGACGTGATCCAGGCGCTGGTCAGCGAAATCGTCGCGGGTGATGCCGAGCGTAACCGCACCTTCTTCGTCGTCGGCGACAAGAAGCAGTCGATCTACAGCTTCCAGGGCGCCGATGCCGCGGGCTTCGACCTGCGCGGCGAGGCCTTCCGCACCCAGATGGATGCCGCGAAAGGCATGGCGAAGCGCGAGCTTCTCCACTCCTTCCGCTCCTCTCCCGCCGTCCTGAAGCTGGTCGACACCGTCTTCGCCGAGGACCCCGCCTTCGGTGACCCGCTCGAGCACCGCGCCTTCTATCCCGACATGCCCGGCCGCATCGACGTCTGGCCGCTCCTTGAAAACGACAGCGACGACGACATGCCCGCCTGGTACGATCCCGGCCCCCGAACGGTTGCCACCGACGGGCCGGTTCAGCTTGCCCACAAGCTGGCCAAGACCATCGCGCAGATGTGTGAAACAGGCACTATTCAAGGCGAAAATGGCACTTGGCGCCGCATCCGCGCCGACGACATCATGATCCTCGTCCAGCGCCGCAGCGCGCTTTTCGACAACATCATCTCCGCTTGCAAGTCACGGAACCTGCCGATGGCCGGGGCCGACCGCCTCAAGGTCGGCTCCGAACTTGCCGTCCGCGACATCCTCGCCCTGCTCGCCTTCCTCGCCCTGCCCGACGACGACCTCTCGCTCGCTGCCGCACTCCGCTCGCCGCTTTTCGGCTGGTCCGAGCGCCAACTCTACGACCTCGCCTCGGCCCGTCCCGAAAAGTCCCGCCTCTGGCAGGCGCTCCGCAACCGCCGCGCGGACTACCCCGAAACACACGCTACGCTGGAAGCGCTTCGCGCCCAGGTCGACTTCAAGCGCCCCTTCGAGCTGATCGAAACCATCCTCACCCAGCACAACGGCCGCCGGAACCTGATCAGACGCCTTGGACCCGAGGCCGAGGACGGTATCGACGAGCTGCTCAACCAGGCGCTTGTTTACGAAACTACCCACGTCCCCAGCCTTACCGGCTTCCTCGCCGCCGCCCGTGCTTCGGAAATCGAGGTCAAGCGCGAAGCCGAATCCGGCGGCGTCATCCGGGTGATGACCGTCCACGGCGCAAAGGGCCTGGAAAGTCCTATCGTCATCCTGCCCGACACCACATTCAGCAACCCCCGCGCGCGCCCCGACATCCTCGCCGCTCCCGGCAATCTCCCGGTGCTTCCCCGCAGCAGCGCCATCTGCCCCCCGCTAGTCGCTGAGGCGAAGGCCGCTAAATCCGCCGCCGAACAGGCCGAGCGCGACCGCCTTCTCTACGTCGCCCTCACCCGGGCCGAGAAATGGCTGATCGTCTGCGGCGTCAAGCCGAAGAAGGAAAACAAGAACCGCCTCAACTGGCACCAGAAGATCGAGGCCGCCGCCCAGAGCCTCGGCGCAACGCGGCATGGCGAGGGCATCCGCTTCCAGGCGGGGGATTGGAAAGACACGCCCGACGAAAGCGAAATTGGCACGAAATCCGCTGAAATAGAGCCTGTTTCAATCGCTCCCGGCACGCCCTCGCCCGTCTCCCGGCCCGAAGTCCTGTCACCCTCCGACCTCGGCGGCGAAAAAGCCATCCCCGGTGAGCCGGACAAGGCCAGCGGCGGCTTCCGGAAAGGCCGCCAGCTCCACCTGCTGCTCGAACACCTCCCCGGCGCCACCGACCCGGAGGCCACTGCGCGCTACTGGCTGGGGCAGGGGCCTGATGCCGCGACCGAAGGCGAAATCCCCGGCCTCATCGCCGAAGCAATGTCTGTGATCACAAATCACCCGCAAGTTTTTGCCTCCACCGCGCTCGCCGAAGTCGCCATCACCGCGCACCTGCCCTCCATCGGCAAGCGCATCTCCGGCGCCATCGACCGCCTGGTGATCGACGGCACCAGCGTCCTCGCCGTGGACTTCAAATCCAACGCCATCACGCCCGACACCCCCGAGGCCACGCCAGAAGGCATCCTCCGCCAGATGGGCGCCTACCTCGAAGCCCTCGAAACCCTTTATCCCGGCAAGGAAATCGACGTCGCCATTCTCTGGACCACGACCGGAGCGCTCATGCCGCTCCCACACGGGATGGTGAGGCAGGCGTTACAACGACATACCACATCTTGACGCCACTCGGGCGCATGCCTACGTTCGCACTCCGACAAACGAAGGGATTCTGACATGGCAACCGTTGCTGTCACCGACGATACGTTCGACGCCGAGGTCCGCAATTCGGACGTGCCGGTTGTCGTGGATTTCTGGGCTGAATGGTGCGGCCCCTGCAAACAGATCGGCCCGGCGCTGGAAGAACTCAGCGACGAATACGCCGGCAAGATCAAGATCGCCAAGGTCAACGTGGACGATAACCCGAACTCGCCCGCCCAACTCGGTGTCCGTGGCATCCCCGCGCTTTTCCTTTTCAAGGACGGGCAGGTTGTCTCGAACAAGACCGGCGCCGCACCCAAGGCAATGCTGAAAGGCTGGATCGACGAGTCGATCTGACCATCCCAGGCAGCAAGGAACAGGACCGCCCCGGCGGTCCTTTCTCTTTTCATCGGTCCAGAAATATCCCGGGGAGCGCGAGGGGCAGGCCCCTCGCTCCCTTGCTCCCCGCCATCGCGACGCGCATATAGACGCCAAACGACAGGAGACGGACATGGCAGACGATTTCCCCGGCTGGCACGGCACCACGATCATCGGCGTCCGCAAGGGCGGCCAGGTGGTGATCGCGGGCGACGGTCAGGTGAGCCTTGGCCAGACCGTCATCAAGGGCACCGCCCGCAAGGTCCGCAAACTTGCCCCCGGCGGGCACGAGATCGTCGCGGGCTTTGCCGGCTCAACCGCCGACGCTTTCACGCTGCTCGAACGGCTTGAGGCCAAGCTCGAAGCGACGCCGGGTCAGCTTCAGCGCGCCTGCGTCGAGCTTGCCAAGGATTGGCGCACCGACAAGTACCTGCAGAAACTCGAAGCCTTCCTGATCGTCACCGACGGCACCGGGCTTTTCGTCGTCACCGGGGCAGGGGACGTGCTCGAACCCGAACACGACGTCACCGCCATCGGTTCGGGCGGCAACTACGCCCTCGCCGCCGCCCGCGCGCTGATGGACAGCGACCTCGACGCCGAGGAAATCGCCCGCAGGGCAATGGCCATCGCCGCCGACATCTGCGTCTACACCAACGGCAACCTGACCGTGGAGGCGCTTCCAGCCTAGTCGGACTGCTTCCGTGCCTCCATGTAGCTTCTCAGCACTGCATTCATTCGGGTCTGATAACCCCTTCCGTGCGCCCTGAAATAGTCCAGAACATCGGCATCAACGCGAAGCGACAGCAGTTTTTTAGGCTGGGGCTCCACTAGCTGCGCTTTGGACCAATCGACTTCGAACTCGGGCTGTCCCTGATAATCGCCCGATGCTTCAAGCCGCTCCCAATCAGTGCCGCCCTTGATCTTTCGCACCTCGTCGAGCGAGTAACGCTTGATATCTTTCCCTTTCATCACGCCTCGCATGTCTGGCTGTAATGATGCGCCGAACGTCTTCTCGACGGGTATAGACGACGGCGATCACCTTGGTTCCCAATTGGCCGACAGCCATTGTCCGATCTTCGATATCGCTCCTCGCCTCCAGCTGAAGAAAGTATCCACTGAAGATCTCGATTGC
>JAJDOD010000112.1 GCA_022340315.1 Silicimonas sp.
GTCACGCGTGCCGAAGCCGACCAGCGAAGGGGTCGCGCCGGTCGTGTTGCTGAGGGCACCTGCTACCGTCTCTGGACGAAGGGCGAGGAAGGCGCCCTCGCCGCCTTCCCACCGGCCGAGATCGAAACCGCCGACCTCACCGGCCTCGCGCTCGAACTGGCCGAATGGGGCGACGACGCGCTCGCGTTCCTGACACACCCGCCCGAACGCGCCCTGGCCGAAGCCCGCACTCTTCTCACCGACCTCGGCGCGCTGGATGGCAATAGCCTCATCACCCCGCATGGCAAACGTCTCGCCTCCATGCCGCTTCATCCCCGCCTCGCCCATATGCTTGAACTGGCGGGAGAAACTGCCGCGCCCCTCGCCGCCCTCCTGGCAGACCGCGACCCGCTGCGCGAAACAGGCGCCGACCTCACGCGCCGTCTCGATGCGCTCAAGGGCACCTCCCGCGCCCCCGGCCTCGACCGCATCCGCGCCGAAGCCAAGCGCCTGGCGAAACATGCCGGCACCGGCACCCTCACCGCCCCCGAGGAACAGGCAGCACTCGCCTATCCCGACCGCATAGCTCTCCGCCGCCCCGGCGATGCGCCGCGCTGGCTGACCTCCGGCGGCAAGGGCGTGAAAATGGACGCCGCCGACCCGCTCGCCAACGTCCGCCTCCTCGTGGTCACCGATACCGACGGTCACCCGACCGAGGCCACGATCCGCACCGCGCTTACCATCGCCGAAAGCACACTCCGCGCCCTCTTCGCCGACCGGATCGCCGAGGTGACAACCGCCGAATGGTCCAAACGCGAGGCCCGCGTCGAGGCCCGCATCGAGGAGCGTCTCGGCGCCATTGCTCTCACCAGCCGCCGCTGGACCGACGCACCGCCCGAAGCCATCGCCACGGCCATGCTCGACGGCATCCGCGACCTGGGCCTGCCCTTCAGCGACGCCGCCCATCGTTTCCGCGCCCGCGTCTCCCTCCTGCGCGAGGCCGGCCACGACTTCCCCGACCTCTCCGATCCCGCGCTGATCGAGACGCTCGAAGACTGGCTCCTCCCCCACCTCGCCGGCATTCGCACCGCCGCACAGTGGAAGTCCTTCGACCTTCTCCCCGCTCTGGAGGCAGCTCTCACCTGGGACCAGAAGCAAACCCTCGACCGTTTGGCCCCCGCCCGGTTCACCACGCCGCTCGGCCGCCGCATCCCCATCGACTATGGCGGCAGCGACCCCGAGATCACGCTTCGCCTGCAGGAGATGTTCGGCACCACCACGCACCCCATCGTCGCCGGCCGGCCCCTCCGCGTCACGCTGCTTTCGCCCGCCGGTCGCCCGCTCCAGACCACAATGGACATTCCCGGTTTCTGGGACAGTACCTACGCCGATGTCCGCAAGGACATGCGCGGCCGCTACCCCAAGCACCCCTGGCCCGAGGACCCGCGCGAGGCCGACCCGACGCTGAGGGCCAAGAGGCGCGGCGGTTGATCGGCCCTTGACGAGACACTGCGACACGTGGGGGTCGACAGGTTTTCCCGGTCTCTCGAAGCCCGACCCGCGCGGGCGCAATTTCGGTCTACGGATCGGCCGGTCAAAAAAATACCCAATAAATTCGGATGTTATGTTATGTTAACTTTTTTGGTGGGAGATGAGTATGAATATTAACCTGAGACACGCAGCTGGCGGCCTCGTAAAGACATTTGGCTTGTGGACATTGTACGATTATGCGCGCAAGCGGGGGTATACCAACTGGACACCTCTTGTGTCGCTCGAAGCATTCGAACAATCTCTCGACAAGGCAATCGAAACCCTCGGACACGACGCCTTCAACGAGGGTTGCTACCTGGAATTCGGCGTCAGCAGAGGGACGTCGATGCTTGGGGCCCATAATGCGTTCGAGCGTGCGGGCGTTTCGCCGAGGATGATCGGGTTCGACAGTTTCCGGGGAATGCCGGTCGGCGCTGAGAACGAAGGCTGGAAGACCGGGCAATACGCTTCGACGCTAGGAGCGACGAAGAAGTACCTGCGAAGCAACGGCGCCGATACGCAACGCATCAAGCTGGTGAAGGGCTGGTTCGACGACACGCTGACAGATGAGACGCGAAGCAGCCTGAAAATTTCAAACGCCACGATCCTGATGGTCGACTGCGACATCTACAGTGCGTCCAAACTGGCCTTGGACTTCTGCTTTCCGGTGCTGGCACGTCGGGCAGTCATCATCTTCGATGATTGGGGACCGATGGAGCGCCTCGGCGCAAAGGGGCAGAAGGAAGCATATGCCGAATTCCTCGCCGAGCATCCTTCGCTCAAATCGACGCCGCTTGGAAGTTACGATCTCAACGGCAAGGAAAATGGACGGGTGTTTCTGGTCGAGATCAAGGAACAGTAGGAGACGTCAGGCGGCGGATCACCATCGGCCAAGCGCCGCCTCATCCTCGTCCTTTGCGGCAACCCAGGCCCCGCCGTGGGCATCGAATTCCTTCTTCCAGAACGGCGCGCGCGACTTGAGGTAGTCCATAAGGAACTCGGCTGCCGCAAAGGCATCCTGTCGGTGACGCGCGGCGGTCGCGACCATCATGATCTGGTCGCCGGGTCCCATGCGCCCATACCGATGGATGACCCAGGCATCTGCCAGCGACCAGCGGTCCATCGCCTCGGCACGGATCTTCTCTAGCGCCCGCTCGGTCATTCCCGGATAGTGCTCGATCTCCATTGCGCTCAGCGTGCCGCCTTCGTCCCGCACCAGGCCCGAGAAGGTAACGACAGCCCCGACGCCAGGCACAGATGCCGTGAAGGCCGCCACCTCGGCCCCCATGTCGAACGGTTCGGCCTGAACCCGGACGCTCATCCGCCCGTCATCGGCGGGAAGAATGCAACCTCCCGCGCACCTTCCAGCGAGGCAGACATCTCGGTTAAGTCCTGATCGACTGCCACGCGCACCGAGGCCATGTCCGAAAACGCCAGCGCGTGTGCTTCCGACCGAAGTTTCAGTTCCTCGACCAGTTCCTCCACCGTTGTGGCACCCGTCTCGATCCGTTCTTTCGGCGCCCCGATCCTCTCACGCAACCAGGCAAAATAGAGTACGTCGATCATCCGTCATCCCTCAGGTAGGGCAGCGCCTTGCGAAAATAATCAAGCCCGGTGATCAGCGTCAGAACCGCGGCAATCCAGAGAAGCCCGACGCCGACCCACCAGGTCGCCCAATAGGCCATGTCGATCGCCCGCAAGTTTAGAGGGTCGTCTCCGCCCTCCATGATATCGGAGTAGGTCGCGGCATCCATGCCAACCGTACGGTCGATTAGCATGTGCTCGAAGATGCCGGTTCCGAACAGCACGCCAATCGCCACCATCTGCGCCGTCGTCTTCCACTTGGCCAGCTTGGTCACCTTCAGCGTCCCCGCAGTATCTCCCAGGAACTCGCGCAGGCCCGAGACGAAAACCTCACGGAAGATGATCACGGTGGCGGGCAGCAGGATCCACGGGTCCATGCCGTCGGGCCGATGCACCCCCGAAAGCCCGGCGATCAGCAGAAGCGCAATCACAACCATCGCCTTGTCGGCAATCGGGTCGAGCATCGCGCCGAACTTGGATTCCTGCTTCCAGAGCCGCGCCAGGTACCCGTCGAACCAGTCCGTCACGGCCGCGCCGACGAAAAGCAGAAGCGCGAACCAGTCCGCCCAGGGCCGCGTGAAGTAGAGAAACAGCAACACCACGCCCGGCGCCGCAAGAAGGCGCAGCACAGTCAGGGTATTCGGAAAGGTCCAATTCATCGGCCAAGTTTTAGTCGCTGCAAACTGAAAGGGAAAGGCCGTCGCAGGTCTCGTCCCGGCGCGGAAGATGGCTCCGACAGCCCGCCGCGCATTTCCTGCCAATGCGGTCTATACTTGTCGCGTAACTGGTGACCGGAGACGATTCGATATGACACGAGCGGAGTACCTGTCGGATGCAGCAGTCCATTTGACAGGGCTTTTTCTGGTTCTGGGCGCGGTGCCGCCTCTGATCTACCTGACGGCCGTCAACGGCGATGCCCCCGCGACGCTGGGCGTCTCGATCTACGGCGCGACACTCACAATCATGATCGTCGCCTCCGCGCTCTACAACATGGTCCTGTCCGAGCGATGGTCCCGCCTTCTTTGCCGCCTCGATCACTCGGCCATCTATCTCAAGATCGCGGGCACCTATTCCGGCTTCGCCCTGATCGCGGGCCACGGGATCGCGCTCCTCGCGGTGCTCTGGAGCCTCGCGGCTGCCGGCATCTCTCTCAAGATCGCCGCCCCGGATCGCTACCGGATGCTCGGCGTCGTGCTCTACCTGTCGATGGGCTGGGCCGGCGTCGTCATGGGCTGGGACCTCTTCGCCAGCCTCCCGCCGCTGGCCTTCGGCCTGATCGTCGCGGGCGGGCTGATCTATACCGTCGGCGTCGGCTTCTTTCTCTGGGAGAGGCTGCCCCACAACCTCGCCGTCTGGCATGTCTTCGTGCTTGTGGCCAGCATCCTCTTCTACGTCGCGATGACCCTGACCGCGATCTGAGCGCCCGGCGCTACAGGAACCGCATGTCGGTGACACGCACCCGGTAGAACGGGAAATAGTCCTCCGTCCCGAAATGGTTGCCGCCCTCGACGCGCGTGGGCACCCGGAACCCGCCAAACTCGCGATGCTCCGAGAGAAACCCGCCGAAAGGCTGCAAGCGCCAAGCCTTTTCGGGGTTCGCATTGCTCCAGCGCTCGATCAGAACCGAGCGCGCCGCGCCGTCCGGCCCGACCGTGATCTCGACCCATTGCGTCTGGCCATGCGCCCTCACCGTCGCCCGCGCCGTGTCCGGTCCCGCCTCCTCCCATCGCACGCCGTCGGAAGGCAGCAGCGCGGCGGGCGTCCAGAACGCCGCCTCCGCGACAACCCGGCCGAAGGCCGAACGCAGGTGATCGGCGCTGCCCGACACCCGCACCACGGGGACAAGGCCCAGCAGCCAGAACCGCGTCCAGGATGTCGCCCGCAAGGCCGCGTCCGAGCCGCCGATCAGCCCGGCACGCAACTTCCAGACCAGACCGTGAGGTGGCGCCAGCACCTGCCGCGCGGTCATCTCCCGGTACCTGGGGTCCGCCTTGGTCCCCAGCCCCAGGTCCCCCTCCATCTCGAAAACCGCCACGGTCGAAAGCGGCGTTCCGGGAGCGATGGCAAATTGGAAGTATCGCCGGGCCGGTTCGGGAAGCCCCTCGATCATGCCGGGATCGAAGCGAGCCGGGGACCGTGGCGCCTGCGCCGCAAGGAACGTCCAGGCACGCGCCGTTCGCACCGCGTCCAGTCCCCGCCATGCAGCCAGAAGCAGCAGAACCGCAAGAACGACAAGCAGCAGGGCGTAGAGCAGGCCCAAGACCTCACCCCTTCTCGTGGAAGAAATCGTAGATCGTCTGCGCCAGCGCCGCCGACACGCCATCCACCGCCTTCAGGTCCTCCAGCCCGGCCCGGCTCACCGCCTTGGCCGAGCCGAAATGCGCCAGCAGCGCCCGCTTCCGCGTCGCCCCCACGCCCGGCACGTCGTCGAGCGGCGTCGCCCCCACCGCCTTCGACCGCTTTGCCCGATGCGCGCCGATGGCGAACCGGTGTGCCTCGTCGCGCATCCTCTGGATGAAGTAGAGCACCGGATCGCCGCGCCTGAGCGCGAAGGGCCGCGCCCCGTGGCGATGGAACTCCTCCTTGCCCGCGTCCCGGTCCACGCCCTTGGCCACGCCCACCATCGGCACGTCCTCGACACCCAGCTCCGAAAGCACCTCGTGCACCGCGCTCACCTGCCCCGCGCCGCCGTCGATCAGCAGCAGGTCCGGCCAGGCGTCCGACTGCCGGTCCGGGTCCTCCTTCAGAAGCCGCTTGAAGCGCCGCGTCAGCACCTCGCGCATCATCCCGAAGTCGTCCCCCGGCGTCAGCTCGGTATCCTTGATGTTGAACTTCCGGTACTGGCTCTTCAGGAACCCCTCCGGCCCCGCGACGATCATGCCGCCGACCGCGTTCGTCCCCTGGATGTGGCTGTTGTCGTAAACCTCGATCCGGGACGGTGGCCCGTCCAGGTCGAATGCCTCGCCCACCCCTCGCAGAAGTTTCGCCTGCGTCGCCGTCTCCGACATCTTGCGTGCCAGACTTTCGCGCGCGTTGCGCAGTGCGCCCGCCACAAGTTCCTTCTTCTCACCCCGCTGGGGCACCAGGATCTCGACCTTGCGTCCCAACTTCGCCGATAGAGCCTCCGCCATCAGGTCGGCGTCCTCGATCGGATCGGACAACAGAAGCTGACGCGGCGGGTCCTTGTCGTCGTAGAACTGCCCGATGAAGGCCTGCATCACCTCCGAGGCCTCGGCCCCCGCACCCGTACGCGGGTAATAGTCACGGTTCCCCCAGTTCTGGTTCGCCCGGATAAAGAACACCTGCACGCAGGCCTGCCCGCCTTCGAGATGAAGCGCGATCACGTCCGCCTCGGCGACACCCGCCGGGTTCACCGCCTGCGCCCCCTGCACGAAGGTTAGCGCCTTCAGCCGGTCGCGAAGCGCAGCGGCACGCTCGAATTCCATCGCGTCCGACGCCGCCCGCATCTCTTCCGCCAGCGTCTCCTGCACCTTCGTCGTCCGCCCGCGCAGGAACCGCTCGGCATCGCGCACCAGCGCGTCGTAACCGGCCTCGTCGATGTAGCCCACGCAGGGCGCGCTGCATCGCTTGATCTTGTAGAGCAGACAGGGACGCGTCCGGCTCTCGAACGTCGCGTCCGAACAGTTCCGCAGCAGGAACACCTTCTGCAACTGGTTCAGCGTCCGGTTTACGGCACCGGCACTGGCAAACGGCCCGAAGTAGTCACCGGCTTCACGCTTCGCCCCCCGATGCTTCTTGATCTGCGGGAACCGGTGAGCCTTCGAAACGAGGATGTTGGGAAACGACTTGTCATCGCGCAAAAGCACGTTGTACCGCGGTTTCAATTGCTTGATGAGGTTCTGTTCCAGAAGGAGAGCCTCGGTTTCGGTCCGCGTCGTCAGCACCATCATCGAGGCGGTTTCCCCGATCATCCGGGCGATCCGCGGGCTGTGCCCCGTGGGCCTCGCATAGGAAGACACCCGCGCCCTCAGGTTCCGCGCCTTACCGACATAGAGAACCGCGCCCTTGCCATCGAGCATCCTGTAGACGCCGGGCGAACCGTCGAGCGTCTTCAGGAAGTCCTGAATGACGTCATGGCCAGTTGGCTTTTTGGTATGGATTTCGTCGCTCATGATTCTCGCTCTGGCTGCACAATTCGCAGGTGCAGCACAAGAGCAAAGCTGTTCACAAAATCTGTGGATAACAATTGGGACAAGTGTTGGCCATCACAAGATTTTTCCCTAGATTCAATGCCCTTCTGGTTACTGCCCAAAAATTAGGCACACTTCTATAGCTTTGAATCTATTCAGTATTTTTTTGACCGAGTGCGAAATTATTGATATCCGTAGGTTTTTTGTAACGGTCCTGTGAACGCGCTGCGGAGACGTGCACAACTACTGTCCACAATGGCATACAGCGCCGCCGTCAGCCCTATTCAACGCCCTGAATATCCGGCGTTTTCCAGCCCAGATGTTGTCCACCGTCGACACAGATCATCTGTCCCGTCACGCTCGGCGCATCAAGGAAGTAACCAACGGCATGAGTAACGTCCGAGGCATCAGCGCCGCGCTCAAGGATAGTGTTTCTACGCTGCGCGGCGAAATGCTCCCGTGTTTGGCGCGCGCCCTGCATCGTCGGACCCGGCCCAATGGCGTTGACGCGCACAGCCGGCGCCAGCGCCTGAGCGCTGGTCTGCGTCAGCGCCCAGAGCCCCATCTTTGCAATTGTGTAGGAAGCGAAATGCGGAGTCAGCTTCCGCACCCGCTGGTCGATCATGTTGACGATCAATGCCTGCGCTGTCGGCTCGTTCCATTCCGCATCATAAGCCGGCTCGGGCACTTGCGCGGCGAAGTGCTGGGACAGCACGAAAGGCGCGCGCAGGTTGGACTCTATATGCCTGTCCCAGCTTTCGCGGGTCGCCGTACGGATGGTGTCATGCTCGAAGATCGAGGCCGAGTTGACGAGCACCGTCAGCGGCCCTCCCAGGTCCTCGGCCGCGCGCGGCACCAGCGCCTGCATGTCGTCCTCGGCTGTCAGGTCCGCCGCCAGGGTGGCCGCGCTCACGCCCGCCGCTCTGCACTGTCGCGCGACCTCTGCCGCTTCATCCGCCGAACTGTGGTAGTGGATCGCCACGTCCAGCCCCCGCTTCGCAAGGTACAGCGCGATCTCGCGTCCGATGCGCTTGCCTGCGCCAGTTACCAATGCCCTTCCCGTCATCCGTGCAATACCACCATGATCAGATAGGCGACATATAGAACGGTCAGCCCGAACCCCCAGCGCCGCGTCAGTTCCAGCTTGCCGCTGAAGACAAACGGTATCAACAGCAGCGACGCGCCCAGCATCGCCCAGAGATCATAGGCCAGAAACGGCCAGACCACCGGCACCGGACCGACCAGGGCCGTCACGCCCATGATCGCAAGCAGGTTGAAGATATTCGAGCCGATCACGTTGCCGAGTGCGACGTCCGCCTGTCGCCGCAGCGCCGCGACCAACGTGGTGGCGAGTTCCGGAAGCGAGGTGCCGGCCGCCACAAGCGTCAGCCCGATCACGCTGTCAGAAACCCCGAACATCTTGGCGATCTCCACCGAACTGTCGACGAAAAGGCTCGCCCCCAGCGGCAGCCCGATCAGACCGAGAACCATGAACACCGCGATCTTCCAGCCCGACAACGACGGATCCGCGCCATCGACATCCTCCTCGTCCCCGGCCTCCCTGGATGCCTGCCGATGCGCCATCGCCTCGCGGGCCTGGCTCCACAGGATGCCCGCCAGCACCGCCAGCAGCAAAAGCCCGTGCCACCATGTCAGCGGCGCAGCAAAGCAAAGCCCTATGAAGAACAGCGTCACGCCCAGCATCGTGACATAGTCCTTCCGCGTGTCGTAAGGTCCGGTGTGCAGCCGCGCGACCAGCGCCGGCACACCAAGAACCATCAGAACATTCGCCGTGTTCGAGCCGACCACATTGCCCAGGGCAAGCCCCGGCACTCCATCCAGCACCGCCTGCACCGAAATCAGAAGCTCCGGCGCCGAGGTCCCGAAGGCCACCACCGTCAGGCTCACAAGCAGCGCCGGTATTCCCAGCCTCAGCGCAAGGTTCACGGCACCGCGCACCAGCAGGTCACCGGCCAGCAGAAGGATCACCAGCCCCAGGACGGCGGTCAGCCAGACCATGCGCCTAACCCTGCCCGCACGAGCACCGGCCCTTGCCGATGATGTGCCGCCCGCAGTTGCTGCAATAGGCTGTCCGCTTCCGGCGCTTGGGTATCAACAGGCTCAGCTTTCCGAACATGCCCAGCACCGCGATGAAAACAAGGAACAGCGTGGCAATCTTGGTCAGCATGACGGCTAAAGCCCGAACCGCGCGAACGCCGCGCGATCCTCGACCTCCACAATTGCGTCACCGATGACCGAAGCGCCGAAGCGCGCGAAAAACGGCTTTTTCATCGCGTAGGGCCGCAGCTGCACCTTGTCGCCGAAGACCTCCTTCATCTTCGGCACAAGATGCGCCACCCCGTCGATCAACCCGGTCTCCACGGCCTCGTCGCCCACCCAGATCGAGCCGTCGAACAGTTCCATCTCGCCGTTCAGCCGCTCACCTCGCCGCGTCTTCACATGGTCGATGAAGCCCTTGTGGATATGCTCCTGCAAGGCCTTGATCCGCGCTACGTCCTCGTCTTTCTCAGGCCGGAACGGATCGCCCAGGCTCTTCGACTTGCCCGCGGTGTAGACGCGCCGCTCGATGCCATACCGGCTTATGAACTCGCTCAGCCCGAAACCCGCCGAGATCACGCCGATCGAGCCGGTGATCGAATGCCGGTCCACCCAGATCTCATCCGCCGCGCTGGCGATGTAATACCCGCCCGAGGCCGCCACGTCCTCGACAAAAGCATACACCTTGACGTCCTTCTCCTCCGCCAGCCGCCGAATGCGCGCCGCGATCAGCGAGGATTGCGTCGGACTGCCGCCGGGCGAATTGATCGACAAGGCCACCGCGTCGGGTTTGCCCTTGGTGAAGGCCTTCTGGATCAGCGCCGCCAGAGCCTGATCGTTGAGCGTTCCCCGCGTGCCGGACGCGATCACGCCCTGCAATCTCAGTACGGATACCAGCGGCGGCGACTTGATGAAGGGAATAAACCGTCTCATGGCTCCGGATGTAGGACGGCGCGCAGACGGCAACAAGCAGGAAGCCGGCATTTGCGGGCATTTCTCGGCACTGCTGCCCCGAGATACTCATAGTAAGCCCGGATCAGGCGATCATTCGTTGCAACGGATCAACTTGGATCCCGCCAGCGGTTGACGATCGGATACCTGCGATCCAGCCAGAACGCCCGCTTCGTCAGCCGCACGCCCGGCGCCGACTGGAAACGCTTGTACTCGGCAAGATAGATCAGCCGCTCGACCTTCTTCACCACCTCGCGGTCGAACCCCATCGCCACAACTTCGGCTACCGAGGCCTCTTCGTCGATCAATGCCTCGAGGATTCGGTCGAGGACCGCGTAATCCGGCAGACTGTCGCTGTCCTTCTGATCGGCGCGCAACTCCGCCGTCGGCGGCTTCTCGATCACACCGGGCGGAATCACCTCGCCCGACGGGCCCCTCATCCAGTCCCGGTGATTTGCGTTCCGCCAGCGGCAGGTCTCGAAGACCCGCATCTTGTAGAGATCCTTGATCGGGTTGTAACCGCCCGCCATGTCGCCGTAGATCGTCGCATAACCGACCGCGACCTCGGACTTGTTGCCGGTGGTCAGAAGCATCTCTCCGAACTTGTTCGACAGCGCCATCAGGATGACGCCACGCAGCCGCGACTGGATGTTCTCCTCCGTCACGTCCCGTTCCAGTCCCTCGAAGAGCGGCGCCAGCGCCTCGGTCATCGCCGCACGCGGACCCGCGATCGACACCGTGTCCAGCCGGATGCCCAGCGCCTCGGCTACCGCCGCCGCGTCATCGAGTGACGCCTGGCTTGTGTATTCCGACGGCATCATCACGCCGCGCACGTTCTCCGGACCCAGGGCATCGGCGGCAATGGTGGCGACAATGGCACTATCGACACCGCCCGAAAGCCCCAGCAGCGCCTTCTTGAACCCGGTCTTGCGGAAATAATCCCGCGTGGCCTCGACCATGACGCGGTAATCCTGCTCCCAGTCGTTCGGCAGAGGCGCGATCCCGCCCGGCACCGCCCGCCAGCCGCCCGGCGTCTCCTCGAAATCGACATGCGCGATGCATTCCTCGAAGACCGGCAGGCGCACCGCGATCTCTCCGCCGGGGTTCAGCACGAAGGATCCGCCATCGAACACCTGGTCGTCCTGCCCGCCGATCATGTTGAGATAGACCAGCGGCAGTTCCGTCTCGATCACCCGCGCGACCATGACGTTCAGCCGCGTCTCGTACTTGCCCCGGTAGTAGGGCGAGCCATTCGGCACCACGAGGATCTCCGCCCCGGATTCCTCCAGCGCCTCGGGCACCTCTTCATGCCAGGCGTCCTCGCAAATCGGCGTACCGATCCGTACCACGCCAAGATCGTAAGGCCCGGTCAGCGGACCCGGATCGTAAAGCCGCACCTCGTCGAAGACGGTCTCGTTCGGCAGATCGTGCTTCAGAATCTGCCGCACCAGACGACCCTCCTTCAGAACGTGATAGGCGTTGTAAAGCCGATCGCCCTGAAGAAGCGGCCCGCCAATGGCCAGGGCCGGTCCGTCGGCACAGTCTGCCATCAGCTCTGCGATATGCGCCATTGCGTCCCGCGCGAATGCAGGCTTCTTCACCAGATCCTGCGTCTGGTACCCGGTGATGAACATCTCCGGTAGCGCCACCAGGTCGGCCCCGGCCTCGCGGCCCTCCCGCCAGGCCCGCTTCGCCAGTTCGGCATTCCCGGCGAGATCGCCGACGGTCGGGTTCATCTGCGCCAGCGTCAGGCGAAACCGCTCAGTCATCCTACTCGTCCTGCCTCTTCATCGGTCCTCAAATATCCTGGGGGAGCGCGAGGGGGCAACGCCCCCTCGCCCGGCGCGGCGCGCATATCGCGCGACGCAACCCCGTCGCAGGTCTTAGCAGAGTTGCCGCTCAGGGAAAGGCCCGGCCCCGGGAAAACCGTTGCGACCGCCAGACCGCTCCTTTAGGTTTCAGATGCAATCAACAAGGGGCGGTCGCTGAACACCGCCGAGGGAGATTTGGGGAAAGCCATGAACCGGGGTATCGGGATCGGCGTAATCGCGCTGGCATTGGCGGCGAGCAGTGCCGCGGCACAGGATGTCATTACCAAGCAATATGACGATGGCGGCGTCTACGAAGGCACGTTCCGCGATGGCAAGCAGCACGGCACCGGCACCTACCGGCTGCCGAACGGCTATGTCTACGAGGGCGAGTGGTCCGACGGCGAGATCGTCGGCCAGGGCCGGGCCGAGTTCCCCAACGGCTCGGTATACGAGGGCGAATTCCTCGCCGGCAAACCCGAGGGCACCGGCAAGATCACCTTTGCCGACGGCGGCACGTACGAAGGCACCTGGGTCGATGGCAAGATCAATGGCGAGGGTGTCGCGAACTATGCCAACGGCGTGCGCTACGAAGGGGCATTCGAGGACGCCCTGCACAACGGCAAGGGCCGCATGGAAAGCCCGAATGGCTATGTCTATGACGGCGACTGGGTGCGCGGCATCAAGGAAGGCACGGGACGCATCGAGTATCCTGACGGTGCGGTGTACGAGGGCGACTTCGCCCGCGGCGTCCGCGAAGGCACCGGAACGCTCCGCATGCCGGATGGCCTCGTCTACGAAGGCGGCTGGGAGAACGGCCAGATCAACGGCACCGGCAAACTGACCCAGCCCAACGGCGATGTCTACGAAGGGCAACTCGTCGACAACAAGCGCCAGGGCGAGGGTATCGTCACCTACGCCAACGGCGACGTCTACGAGGGCAGCTTCGCTGCCGATCAGCGCGAAGGACAGGGCACCTTCACCGGCGCCGACGGCTATGTTTATACCGGCAGCTGGTCCGGCGGACGCATCGAGGGCGCGGGCACCGTGACTTATCCCGACGGGTCTGTGTACGAGGGCACATTCAAGGACAATGTTGCGCACGGCCAGGGCAAGATCACCTACCCGGATGGCAACGCCTATGATGGCGAGTGGGTAAACGGGGTGATCCAGGGAACGGGTACGGCAACCTACTCCAGCGGCCTGGTTTACGAAGGCGAGTTCAAAGACGCGAAGATGGACGGCCAGGGCAAGATGACCTTTGCCGACGGCTACACCTACGAAGGCGGCTGGAAAGGCGGACAGCGCAACGGCCCGGGCGTTGCCACCTATTCCGACGGCACCGTTTACGAGGGCAATTTCGTGAACGGTCAGCGCTCGGGCGAAGGCAAGATCACGATGCCCGACGGCTTCACCTACGAAGGCGAATGGTCCGAAGGCGAGATCGACGGCACCGGCGTCGCGACATATGCCAACGGCGACGTCTACGAGGGGATGTTCGTCCGCGGCAAGCGGCAGGGCGAAGGCACCATTCGCTACGCAAGTGGCGAGGAGCGATCGGGAACCTGGGAGGACGGCGAGTTGACGGAGCCGGCAGAAGGCAACTGATTAACCTTACGTTAAGCAAGTTCCAGATAAGTTCCTGCGAAGCGTCATAGTTTTGCCGCGACTGTCGGCGATACATGACAGCGTGCTGCTGTGACTGTGTGTAATAACGTCGAGACTAGAATGTTTAAGTTGTCTTCGCCCGATCTCGCCAAAAGATCGGCAACCTTTCGGTACCTGTACTATATCGTTTCGTCTTTCCGCTTCAAAAGCTTTCGCAGCTGGCAGCAGGACGGCGAGCCAAATCCCTTCGTCACCAATTCCTACAAGCGCGTTGTAACCGAGCGCGTGGAATTTACCGACATCTTCGACGACGTGCTGAAACCGAGGCGGCAGAAATCCAGATGACGGTCCGGCGTCGGGACGACGCCGTGCGATCTCGGCTCACACGTCAAAGCGCCTCCAGAAACGCCGCGGCCTCCTCCAGGATTGCATCGCGCTTCGCCTCATCCATCCGATCCCAGGTCCGGTACATGTTCGCCATGCGCGGGTTTCCCGCGAACCGCTCGCGATGCCGGTCCAGAAACGCCCAGTAGAGCAGATTGAAAGGGCACGCGCCCTCGCCGGTTTTCGTCTTCACCGAATAGCTGCAATCGCCGCAGTAATCCGACATCCGGTCGATATAGTTGCCTGACGAAACATAAGGCTTGGAACCGACAATGCCACCGTCGGCGAACTGGCTCATGCCGATCACGTTCGGTGCCTCGACCCACTCGTAAGCGTCCGCATAAACCGCGAGGTACCACGCGTGCACGTCGGCCGGGTCGATCCCGGCCAGAAGCGCGAAATTTCCCGTCACCATCAGCCGCTGAATGTGATGGGCATAGGCCTCGTCCCGCGTCTGCTCGATGGCCTTGGCGACACAGCGCATCCCCGTCGCGGCCGTCCAGAAGAACCCGGGCAACGCACGCCGGTGGTTCAGCGCGTTCCGCCGCACATAGTCGGGTCCCTCCCGGAAATAGACGCCCCGCATGTACTCGCGCCAGCCGATGATCTGACGAATGAACCCCTCGACCGCATTGATGGGCGCAGAACCCTCGCGATACGCAGCCTCCGCCGCCTCGCAAATCTCCATCGGGTCAAGCAACCCGGCGTTCAGATACATCGACAGCACCGAATGCCAGAGAAACGGCTCGCCGCTCAGCATCGCGTCCTGGTAATCCCCGAACTTCGGCAACCCGCCCTTGATGAAATGGGTCAGCGCCCGCCGCGCCTGCCCCCGCGTGACCGCGAACCAGAACGGCCTGAGGGTGCCGAAATTTGACCCGAACCGCGCCTCTACCAGGTCGAGAACCTCGTCGGTCATCGCGTCCGGCGCAAACCGCATCGGACCGCCGAATTCCACCTCGCCGGGCGCCGGCTTGCGATTCTCGTGGTCAAAGTTCCATTTGCCTTCGGCCGGCTTCCCGCCGTTCATCAACAAGCCGGTCTTGCGTCTCATCTCGCGATAGAACCACTCCATCCGAAGCTCTTTGCGCCCCTCGGCCCAGGCCTCGAACTCGGCATGGCTTGCAATGAAGCGGTCATCCTCCAGAACCGCCACGTCGAGAGGCGTCTCCTCAAGCGCCGCGATCAGCCGCCATTCGCCGGGTCGCGTTGCAACGACCTCGGTCGTGCCATGCCGCTCGGACGCGGACAAGAGAGCCTCGGGAATGCTCGCCAACCCGTCGGTCAGCGTTGCATAGTCTACCGTCCAACCAGCCGCTTCCAACTCTTGCGCAAAGTGGCGCATGGCGGAAAAGCAGAACGCGATCTTCTTGGGATGGTGAGGGACGTACTCCGCCTCCGCCGCCACTTCGGCCATCACGACAACGTCTTCGTCCGGATCACCCTCGCGCAGCGCCGCTATCTTGTCGGTCAACTGGTCACCCAACACAAGGATCAGCCTCACCAGGGAATCTCCCGCCCCGCATAGTCGAAAAATCCGCCGCTTTGCGCCGTCCCCAGCGTCTCGACAACGTCGAGCAGGTTCGCCGCTGCCTCGGGCGCGGAAACGGTCTTGTGCCTCCCGGCGTATTTCGCCGTGAACGGGGTCTCTACGGTGCCGGGATGCAGGCAAACCGCGATCGCCCGCTTGTGCGTGCGCTTCAATTCGATCGCTGCGCCATGCACCAGCTGATTGAGTGCAGCCTTTGCCGCCCGATAGGAATGCCACCCCCCGATCCGGTTGTCCCCGATCGAGCCGACACGCGCCGAAAGCGCCGCGAAGACGGCGCGTTCTTCTCTGGCCAGCAGGGGAAGCGCGTGCTTGAGCACCAGCATCGGCCCCAGCGCGTTGATCCGCATCTGCTCGAGAAGCCCATCGCCCGTGATCTCGCGCACGGCCTTTTCCGGTTCATGCCCGTCGACGACCAGCGCGCCGGTCGCCACGAAGACCAGATGGAACGGTCCCGACAGCGCGGCGAGCGCCGTGGCCACCGAGGCCTCGTCGCAAACATCAAGCCCATCGCGCGAGCGCGAAACGCCGGTGACCTCCCAGCCGCGTGTATGCAGTTCCGCCGATATGGCCGAACCGATCCCACCCGACGCGCCAACAACCAATGCCCGTTTCATTGGATCTCCTTCCGAAACGGGCCATCTAGCGCACAATCCGGCGAGGTCGAAACCTCGGCAGTTCTGCTGGGAAGATGCGCGGGACTTAATGCTACCTTAACTCGGCGAGCGCTATTATAAGGGTGGGAGGGAGGGGGAACACGCCAGCCCACGATTTTGATTCGACGAGGCGCTGGTCCCCGGCCATCAGAGGTTAACAACCTGGAAACCTTTCCTAACGCACGCACCACATGCGGTGGTGCCGCGGATTTCCGGCACAACAGGCACCGACGTAATACCGACGCGATACCGACGTGATACCGACGTGGCGATTCCGCCCGGATTTGCCGTAATTCAACAAGTTAACGACCCCCCGGTTGCCAGGCAACGCCCGCATCACCGGACGTTGCTTTCTCCACCGCCAAAGCACGCTATTCTGCATGCAATGAAACTGGTCCTCGCCTTCGCGCTTTGTGCCTCTCAGGCCGCCGCCCTCGATCTGGTCGAGACCGGACGCTACGCTCTCAATCGTCCCGCAAGCCTCGACTACGACCCGACGTTCTGCGGTCTCTGGATCGCCAACGAAGGCCCCGAAGTCATCCTCGTCACACTCGAAGGCGATGAGCTTCGCCGCTTCGGCAGCGATCTTTCCCGCGTCAAGGCGATCACCCTGGAAGGCGACAATCTCCTGGTCGCGGACGGTTACGGCGGCTTCCAGCGCCTGACCAAATCCGGGGAGCCTCTCGGCGCGGTGTTCACGAGGGGTTGGGCCGATACCGAGGGTCTCGCCATTGATGCCGATGGCCAGATCATTTCGGTCGAAGATGATCCCGAACGCCTCTCCTGGCTCGAACCTGACGGTACGCCGGTGCGTGTCATCGACACCAAGACCATGACCCCGCCCATCTACGAGGCGCAGGGAATAGCCCGCGACCCGCGCACCGGGCACCTTTTGATTGTCGATGATCTCGAGGGTTCGAATTCGCTCTACGAGCTTGATTCCGAAGGCAAACTTCTGGCGTCCGTTCCGCTTCTCCAATACGGTGTTGACCCCGAAGGGATCGCCATTCGACCTGGATCGGGCCAGCTCTTCATCGCCTTCGACCAGGGCGCGATGATCGTTTCCTTCAACTACACGCCGACGCTACCCGAAACTGCCGACCCGCTCCCACCCGGCGCGGATTGCATGCTTTTCTAGGGAACAATGGGAGGCGGAAGGCTCTAGAGGGTCTCGCCTTCGACCCGCCGCTCAAGGCGGCGGATCGCGTCCTTGAGGCCTTCGCGATTGGGATTGATTTTTTCGACTTCGCGCCACGCCGCAAGCGCGTCCTCGGGTCGGTCGAGTTCCTCGAGGATCAGGGCCAGCCCGCTCATTGCAGAGAAATGCCGCGGGTTCAGCTGCAACGTCTGGCGAATATCCTCAAGCGAGAGCCCATACTTTCCGGCCTGAAAATACGCAGTGGCACGGCCGTTGTAGCCCTCGGCAAAATCCGGTGCGTGGTCGATCAGCGCGGTGAAGTGACGGATCGCCAGAACCGTATCGCCCGTGTCCAGCGCGTCACGCCCACGGTTCAGCAACAGGTCCATCGAAGCCGAGCCCGATTGCGACCAGAGCATGTATATTCGGTTCTCGATCTGGGCAGCCGTCGCGGCGTCTGCCCCTTTCAACCCCTCGAACAGGGCTTCAAGCTCGGCATCATCGGCAAAAACGGGTCCGCTCAGCAGAAATGCCGCTACGACGTATTTGAGAAATCTTGCGTTTCGACCCATAAGCTGAACTTAGCGCAATACGGGGCGAATGCGAGCCCCATGACAGGTAAGTGAGGACCGAATCCATGAGCGATGTTATTGATCAGGCTGTCAACGCATTGAACGAGAAACTCTCCGGCAGCGGCTTCGACGGCACCGCGAAGTTCGTCATCGAGGATGAAGGGGCGATCATGCTTGATAGCGACGGTGCCCGCGCCGGTGACGAAGAGGCCGAGGTGACCATGACCGCGGATACCGACACGTTCCGCGAGATTCTCGAAGGCTCACTGAACGCGACGGCCGCCTTCATGTCCGGCCGCCTGAAGATCGACGGCGACATGGGTGCTGCCATGCGGCTTGCCCCGGCATTGAGCTAGGCCCTCCGATGAAGGCCGCGCCGTTTCGCGCCGATTTGGCGACTTCGCCTAAAGGCGCTCAGGTCGTATGGCGTCATGCCAGCGACGGTGTCCGGCTGAGGCTTGGGGCTTGGCGGCCGGAAGAAGACGCCATCGGGACGGTGCTGCTCTATCCGGGACGAACGGAATACATCGAGAAGTACGGGAAGGTCATCGGCGAACTGGTAGCAGCAGGATGGGCCGTGGCCACGCTGGACTGGCGGGGCCAAGGCCATTCCGACCGGCTCGACGACGATGCGCGCCTTGGCCACGTGGCCAATTTCACTGATTATCAGCGTGATGTGGCCGAACTCACTGCTTTGGTTGATGAACTCGAACTACCCGAACCTCGCATGTTGCTTGCGCATTCGATGGGCGGATGCATCGGCCTGCGGTCACTTTGCGACGGTCTGGCGGTCGATCGTGCAGTATTCTCGGCGCCGATGTGGGGCATCCAGATGCCGGCCTATGCCCGGCCGCTGACACATGTGCTTCCACCTGTCGCCCGGATGCTGAAGCGCGAGAAGGCATTCTCACCTGGAACGAAGCCCGAAAGCTATGTTACGGACACCGGTTTTGAAGAGAACATGCTGACCAGCGACCGCGAGACATATCAATGGCTTGCCACACATGCAGCGGCCGTGCCCGAATTTGCGCTTGGCGGACCTTCGGTGCAGTGGGTCGGCGCCGCGACGCAGGAATTCGCGCGCCTATTCGCGTTGCCCCGGCCAAAGCTCCCGGTACTGACCTTTGTCGGAACGGATGAGAAGATCGTTTTGGTAGACGCAATTGAACGGTTTCATCGCAACTGGAGCGAAGCCAACCTGCACTATGTGGACGGTGCCAGGCACGAAGTAATGATGGAAGCCCCGGCCATCCGAACGGGCTTCATGCGATCAATGCTGGAGTTTTTTGCCGCCGGCGCGTCAGGAGGCCTGGCGTAGCGACAGTACGCGAGCTGCTCGCCGCAATTTGCTTGACACGCGGTTGAGGTCCGAACCCGTCTCGGAAAGTACATCCGGTTCGTCAATTCCAAGGGCGTGAATCAGGTCCTCGCGGTCAAGGAATCCCCGGCTGACGCTGCGCTGGTGTTCAACACCACCTACAATCGACAATTCCGGTTGGGTTGGTTCGCATGCCTCTGGGCACGGAGAGATGTCCCTCAGAAAACACGCATGGGGACCTTCACAATGTTTGAACTTACACATCACTCGTCACTCGATCTTCGGCACACAAAGAAGCGGGCACACACACGCACGCTTCGGGACTTTTGTATGGAGGAAATATGGCAAAACTATGGCGGAGATGAAATTTTGTTCAATAAAAACATTGATTTCCGCTCCATGCGAATTGCCTTTCCAAAAAGATTTGAGGCGCGTTCCGCCCCACCGGAACGCGCCTCGCCCCACCCAGCACGATGCTTTCCGGCCCACCATCGTATCTTCCGGGGCGCATCGCCGAGCGTTCTATGTCAGCCGCTCTATCCAGGCGGGTGAAGACTCTTGAGGTTTCTGGGTAACGGGTGGTGGCTGCGCTTCGGCGCCCGCCGCTCCGGTCTTGAACGGCCCTCAACCCGGTTGCGAGACGCAAAGATGGGACGCCTTACGCCGTGGCCGGGCTTCGTGTCAGAGGGCGTCGGGACAACGTCCGACACGTTTGAGCGGGACAGATCAATTGACGAACCACTCAAGCCAGCCGATGCCAGAGGCAAAGTCTGCGAAGCTGAAGAACGAGACGAACGAAACATCGCCACCACCTTGGAACCATTTACACACACACGAGGCCGGGGGTCTGAAGTTGGCCTCACTTCTACACACGAGACCGGCAGACATCGGCCTCGAAGGCATTTTTAGGTCAGAAATATGGCGAGATTTTGGCGCAAATTTGCCAGATCTTCCCTATTTTTCAAGGAACCAGTTATCAATCCAATGTAAGGGTCGGCACTGTGGAAGCCTTCGAAACGATCCGCCGGAGATTGCCAAATCGGCACGACACGTGAACGGGCATTTTTGGCGTCTGCCGAATCTTCACGGCTCGTCCGAATTGATTGAAGCGGGAAACCGGGAACCAACCCACGTCCCTAACTGGCGAAGCATTTGCCAGGCCCAAGCATTCTGCGCTGCACGGGCCTGGCAAACGAACTCATCCGGCGTCCTTGTAGGACACCTGTTTTACGTCCGAGTCAGGGTCCGACTTTTCGCGCCGCACCAAAAGACGGTTCAACGCATTCACATAGGCCTTTGCCGAGGCGACCACCGTATCGGTGTCGGCCGCCTGGCCGGTCGCGATCCGGCCCTGCTCTTCCATGCGCACGCTGACCGTCGCCTGAGCGTCGGTGCCTTCCGTTACCGCGTGCACCTGGTAGAGTTGCAGCCGCGCGTCATGCGGGAATAGCGCCTTTACAGCATTGAACGTCGCATCTACCGGCCCGTCGCCCTGCGCGGTCGTCTGCTGGTCTTTGCCGTCTATGGACAATGTCAGATCGGCTGATTGCGGCGCCTCGGTGCCACAAATCACCCGCAGGAACTTGACCTTGATCCGGTCGTATTCCTCGCCGGTCTCCTGGTCCCGCATCAGCGCGATGAGATCGTCCTCGAACACCTCCTTCTTGCGGTCGGCCAGCGCTTTGAACCGCACGAAGACGTCGTTCAACTGATTGTCCGCCAAGTCGAACCCCAGTTCCTTCAACTTCGACCGAAGCGCCGCGCGGCCCGAGTGTTTGCCCATCACGATATTGGTTTCCGAGAGTCCGATATCCTCAGGCCGCATGATCTCGAAGGTCTCGGCGTTCTTCAGCATCCCGTCCTGGTGAATGCCGCTCTCGTGGGCGAAGGCGTTCTTGCCGACGATCGCCTTGTTGTACTGCACCGCGAAACCGCTGACGGTCGAGACCCGGCGCGAGATATGCATCAGCTTCTGCGTCTGGATGCCGGTCTCGAATGGCATGATGTCACCACGAACCTTCATGGCCATCACCACCTCCTCAAGCGCGGTGTTTCCGGCGCGTTCGCCCAGACCGTTGATCGTGCACTCGATTTGCCGTGCCCCGCCCTCGACAGCGGCCAGCGCGTTCGCCGTCGCCATGCCAAGATCGTTATGGCAATGGGTGGCAAATATCACCTCGTTGGCGCCCGGCACTTCCGCAATCAACCGTCGAATCAGGTCGGCACTTTCACGTGGCGCGGTGTATCCCACGGTGTCGGGAATGTTGATCGTCGTCGCGCCTGCCTTGATCGCGATCTCGACCACGCGGCAGAGGTAGTCCCACTCGGTCCGCGTCGCATCCATCGGCGACCATTGCACGTTGTCGCAGAGGTTGCGGGCATGTGTGACTGTGTCGTGGATACGCTCGGCCATCTGGTCCTTGTCCAGGTTCGGAATCGCGCGGTGGAGCGGTGAGGTGCCTATGAACGTGTGAATCCGAGGTTTCTCGGCATGTCGAACAGCCTCCCAGCAGCGGTCAATATCCTTGAAGTTCGCCCGGCTCAGCCCGCAGATCACGGCATTCCTTGCGCGCTTGGCAATTTCCGTCACCGCCTGGAAGTCACCCTCAGACGCAATGGGAAACCCGGCTTCGATGATATCGACGCCCATATCGTCGAGGAGTTCGGCAATCTCGAGTTTCTCGGAATGGCTCATGGTCGCGCCGGGGCTTTGCTCGCCATCGCGCAACGTGGTGTCGAAGATCAACACGTGGTCTTTTTGAGTGGTCATGATGTCTTGTCCTTTGTCCTTAGCTGTGTCCGGCGCGGGGTCACCTCTGAGCGGTCGCGCCTAAAGGCACGCTCAGAGGCGGCTAAGGAGAAGAAGCAGGCCAGCACGCAGCGCGCGTGAAGTCGGGATATGACGAACCTGTTTCATGGCGGGCAAACTAAGCGCCCGAAACGGCGCTGTCAAAGCCTTGTTTGCTCCAAGGCGAAGGCAGGCCAGGCGGCCCGCCCTGCATCTCTTCGAGGGTCCGGACTGTCTAGGGCGTCAGGTCCATTGCCGGCACGACCCGGTCGTAAGGAATGCCAGCGGTGTCATTGAGTTTCTTGACCTGCTCCGCGCTTTCACCATCGAAGAGACACATGCAGCGCCCGTCCTCCGGCGCGAAGGTCGATCGGATATAGCTAATGCTGTCGCCCTGCTCGCGCATTTGCGCGGCGGTGGCGATTGCCGCCTTTTGTGCGCCTCCAAGGTCCTCCATGCTGATCCCCTTGAGACTTCTTTCGACCATGAATACCGACATCTCACGTTCCTCCATTTCCTGCTATTCTGATGACACGATTGGACGCGCCGCTGAGACAGAAGGAAACTGCCGATGTTTCATTGGTTCATAACCCCAAGTTTGGGTACTTTGGCGTAGTAACAGGGTGTGAATTCCCACGACCGCCGATGGGGGCCCGGCATGGAAATGTCGCAGATCCGATATGTGCTTGCTGCCGCCAAGCATCTGAATTTCACCAAGGCCGCTGCCGACTGCAATGTGACGCAACCGGCGCTGACCAAGGGCGTCAAGGCGCTTGAGGCCGAGCTTGGCGCTCCGGTCTTCCACCGCGAGGGGCGGCGTATCCTGATCTCGGACTTCGGCCGCTCGATGTTGCCGCACCTGCAACAGATCGTCGAGGAAGCCGCCGCCGCACAGATGCTCGCCCAGAATTTCCGTTTGCTCGAGAAATTTCCTGTCCGCCTCGGCGTCCTTTCGACCATCGGCCACCTTCGTCTCGCCCGCTTCCTCGCACAGTTCGAAAAGAAGCACAGCGGGCTGGAGCTCTCGGTCAGCGAGGACAGCCTGGCCGAACTGAAGGACAAGTTGCGGAACGGCGAAATCGACGTAGCCATCATGTCGAATACTGACAATCTCGCCGACGAGTTTCACACCAGCCCGCTCTACAAGGAGCGTTATGTGGTCGTGTTCCCACCTGAGCACAACCTCGGGCGCATGAATGCCGTCGAACTCAAGGACCTCTCCGGAGAAGATTACGTCGACCGCCTTGCCTGCGAAATGCGCGAGATGGTGATGGGCGTCTGCCAGTCCGAAGGCGTGGAACTCTACGCCCGTTTTCGCTCAGAGCGCGAGGATTGGGTACAGGCGATGGTGCTTGCCGGTATCGGCTTCGCCTTCATGCCGGAATACTCGGTGACCCTTCCGGGTCTCATGCAACGGCCTTTGGTCGAACCCGTGGTCGAGAGAGCCGTGGCGACTGTCACCGTTCCGGGCCGCAAGTTCTCGCCCGCCGTCGATGCCCTGATGCGGGCAACGCGGTCTTTCGGCTGGCCAGGGTGAGGCCTCAATCCGCAAAGTAGCCCCGGAACGCTCCCTCGAACCGGCGGCGCTTCTTCTCGTTCCGGCACCCGCCTGCTAACGTTCTGACCATGATCACCGTGAACATCATCGGCGCGGGACGGGTCGGCCGAACGTTTCTCCGCCTTCTCGGCCCGAACGTCCGCGACATTGCCAGCGCCAACCGGACCTCGGCCGAGGATGCCGTTCGTGAAACCGGTCAAGGCATGGCGGCCGATCCGGACAACATGAGAAAGGCCGACATCTGGCTCCTCACAGTGCCCGACACCCAGATCACCGCCGCTGCGCAGGCGCTTTCGGAAACCGCGGCGGCGCCCGCAGTGGCCGTACACTGTTCGGGCTTCCACACCGCCGACATCATGGCGCCGCTTGCGGTGAAGGGATGGCAACTTGCCAGCGCACACCCGAACCTCAGCTTCGCGGATCCCGAAACCGCCGCCTCCAATTTTCCGGGTACGCCCTGCGGTCTCGAAGGCGACGAAAAGGCGGTCGTCGCCTTCGAATCATTGCTTGCCGGTATTGGGGCCCTGCCTTTCCGCATCGCCTCCAATCGAAAGGCGCTCTACCACGCCGCCGCGGTCTTCTCGAACAACTTCGCCACAGTCCTTCAGGCCATCGCCTGCGAAGCCTGGGCCGATGCCGGCGTCCCCGCCGTTATCACCGAGCGTCTGAACGCCAGCCTCATCAAAGCAACTGCAGCGAATGTCACTCAGCTTGGGCCACAGAACGCGCTGACCGGCCCAGCCGCGCGGCGCGACATGGAAGTGATCGCGGCGCAGTCCCGGCAGGTCCGCGACTGGAATGCCGAAGCGGGCCGCGTCTATGACGATCTCACAAGGATGGCCCTACGCCTCAAGGCGACCGGGACCGCGCTCTAGAGCCAGCGCGAGAGCTTAAAGATCAAGTAGAGTGCAATTCCGATGGCGATGGACGCGAAGGTAAGACCCCAGAACGCTAGCCCCCATTCCGTGCCAGGCATCCCCGCGACGTTCACACCGAAAAGTCCGGTCAGAAAGCCCAGCGGCAGGAAGATTGCCGCGATCACGGACAAAAGATAACTGTTTCGGCCCAAGGCCAGCGCCTGCTCGGCCTGGATGTTATCGTGCAGTACCGCCAGCCGGTCGCGAGTCGCGTCCAGTTCTTCGAGTGATCGACGCGTCCTGTTCCCGGTTTCGCGCATCATTTCGCGCGCGCTATCATCCAGCTCCGGTCCCTCGTAGCGAACCAATGCTTCCAGCGCCTCTCGCTGCGGGTTAACATAACGCCGCATCTTGATCGCCGCCCTTCGCAGGCGGGCGATCTCACCCGTCGGCACCTTCTCGCTCTCGAGCACCTTCTCCTCAAGTGCATCGGTCTGGTCCTCCAATTCCAGCGAGACCGTCTCGATCCATTTTGCCAATCTGTGCGTCAATTCCGCCAGAAACCCGCCTACGGTAGCGGGCGCCTGCCCCGCTTCCGCTGCCACGCGCATCGCATCGACGGCAAAGACGCGACGGTGGCGGGCCGATACAATCCCCTGTCCCGTGACCCAGAGCCGAAGCGACACCATGTCTTCGGGCGATGCCTCAGGGTTAAGGTTCACCCCCCGCAGGTTCAGGATCAGCCCGTCATCCAGCCGATCGCATCGCGGGCGCGTTTCCCTTTGCAGGATCGCACGCGCCGCGGTGGGAGGAAGATGTTCCTGCACCCATACTTCGAGATCTGGCGCCGCGAGATCGAAATGCAGCCACCGATAACCGGATTGCGCAGACAGCCCGGGCCAGCCATCTGTCACCGGAACAGCCACGCCTCCGCTAATGTCAAAAGCGCAGACCGGCGAGACGGATAAGGTCATGTTGATTCTGCTGTTGCTCGATAGTGTCTGGCAGAGACAATATCAGAGAATGGTGCCCCACACGACACGAAGCTTCTTCCGGCCATCGGGAAACGAACCGATGCAAAACACGTCTACCTGCTGCCTGCGCGCAGGTAATCGACGAGAAGCCCCAAGCGGAACGGTAGACTGTCCTTCCGCGCCTCCAGTTGCTTGAGCGTCATGCGCCGTCTGCGGATGACGGTCCGCGCTACGCGGTAGTCAAAGCGCCGTTTCCACTCCAGGAAAGAGGATGGCAGAAGCCTCTTGAGCCCCTTCCACAGAAGGGAAAGCTGCAAGAACGCTGCGGCCCGAAAGGCCATCTTCTGAACACTGGTCCAGGTCATCTTCGCAAATGCAGCAGCAACAGCCGCAATCCAAAGCGGTATCTTCACCGAGAACAGGATCAGCCAAAGCCCGAGCGAAGTCACCGAAAGCCCGACGGTCGCTGCAAGTATTATCCCCGCTGCCAGCAGTTTTTCACCATTGCTCAAGCGCCTGTACCACCGCAGCATCCGCACGTAGCGCAGGCGGACGGCGCGCCGGTAACGCATTGTGAAGGCCGCAATCCTGCGAAGAACTGCCTTGCCCAGGAGCAGAGGCAGAAGAGTCGTTGTCAGCCACTTCTTCAATAGTTCGACGCGCAGAAAAACTGAGGACTGGATTTTCAGCCAGGCGAGAATCGCCGGCAACTCCAAGCCGACAAGCTTCTTGGCCAGCACCTTGGCCTGCGTCAGGATCAGCCCGAGCGCAATCAGCACCTCCTGGCCGAAGTAAAGCGTCGCGGCGACAGAGAGGCTGACGGCGGCGATCAGCAAGAGAAAACCACGCAGAAACATGATTTTGCGGTCTATCATAGCTCGAACCGCGGGGGAATCTTTACAACTTTGCTAGCCCCCCCTTGCGGTCCAATACGACTCACAATAAGTAAGCCAAACCCTGTCGCGGGGTGGAGCAGCCCGGTAGCTCGTCAGGCTCATAACCTGAAGGTCGTAGGTTCAAATCCTACCCCCGCAACCAAACTTTCCTGAAAGATACCAAACGCTTAGACCTCCCTCGGGGCGGCTTTTGCTTGTCCCGTCGTGTTGCAAGCCCGTCCCGAACTCTCCCCAAAGATTCCAAAGGCTTACGACCAGCCCCGATTCCTCCGTGCAACACGGATGCGACACGGGACCGGACGAAGTTCGCGGAGTGTTCGATGCTGACAGCGCTTGCCCGCGCGGTGCCGGTGCACTTGGATGGAAGCAATTCCCGAAAGGTCCGAATTGCCCATGCCGATCTACGAGTTTGCCAGCGAAGAAATCCGTCCCCTCAGCAAGACCACATTCAGTGTCGCGCAACTGCAGGAGCGGCGCGACCTGCAACGCCTGCTGCGGGCGAACGTCCCGGTCGTCGCGCCGGACACGCTGGTGATCGCGGAGGAGTTTGGGGACTGGGACGAGTCGCGCCGGCGCATCGACCTCCTGGGGATTGACCGCGATGCGAACCTCGTGGTGATCGAATTGAAGCGCACAGAGGACGGCGGCCACATGGCGCTGCAGGCCATCCGCTACGCGGCGATGGTCTCGACCACGACCTTCGACCTAGCCTCTGATGTGTTCGCTCGCTATCTCACGCAGATCGGCAAGAGTGACGCCGATGCGCGGGCCGAGCAGCTCGACTTCCTCGGGTGGGACGAACCCGACGAGGATGCCTTCGCGCAGGACGTCCGCATAGTCCTGGCCTCGGCCGAGTTCAGCCGCGAGCTGACCACGTCTGTTCTCTGGCTCATCGAGCGCGGCATCGACATCCGTTGTGTGCGCCTCCATCCCTACGGGCTCGAAGACCGGATCCTCGTTGATGTACAGCAGATCATCCCGCCGCCCGAGGTCGCGGAATACCAGGTCCGCGCCACCGAGAAGAAGCGCAAGGAGCGCGAGGCGCTCACGGACACGCGAGACTGGACCAGCTACGACCT
>JAJDOD010000135.1 GCA_022340315.1 Silicimonas sp.
GGCGCCTGCCGCAGTACCGCATGGGCATTGGCTCCGCCAAAACCGAACGAGTTCACCGCCGCAGACCACGGCCGGTCGCGCTCGGGCAAGGCGCGCGCCTCGCGCGCGACCTCCAGCCCTAGCTCGTCAAACGGAATGTTCGGGTTCAACTCGTCGGCGTGCAACGTCGCAGGCAGGAGGTTATGCTCCAGCGCCAGCTGCGCCTTCAGAAGCCCGACCAGCCCCGCCGCCGGCTCGAGATGCCCGAAATTGGTCTTGGCCGACCCGATCGGCAGCGGCTCGCTGCGCTTCTGGCCATAAGCCATGCCGATCGCGCGCGCTTCCTCGGGGTCGCCAACCAGCGTGCCGGTGCCATGCGCCTCGACAAAGGCAAGATCGTCGGGCGAGACACCGAACCGCTCCTTCACGCGCTCAAGCAACTCGTGCTGGCGCACACTCGACGGCATGGCAATGCCTGCCGTCCGCCCATCGCTGTTGGTGCCGGTGGCCGCGACATAAGACCGGATGTGGTCATGCGATGTCCGCGCCAGTTCGGCCTTGCGCAGGATGAAGGCAACCGCGCCCTCGGCCCGCACATAGCCGTCCGCATTGGCGCTGAAGGCCTGGCAAAGCCCGGTCTGCGACAGCATCGAGGCCTTGGAGAAACCGATAAACGCCATCGGCGAGAGCAGCACGTTCACGCTGCCCACGATGGCCGTATCGACCTCGCCCGACATGATCGCCTGCCGCGCCTGGTCCAGCGCGAAAAGCCCCGAGGAACAGGCGGTGTCCACGGTATAGCTCGGCCCCTGGATGTCCCAGTGGTACGACAGCCGGTTCGAGATGATCGACAGCGTATTGCCCAGCATGTACTGCGCGTCGATCAGCGACGGATCCTGCAAACAGGTCGTCGAATGGTCCGAGGAAGCCGCGCCGATAAAGACACCCGTGCGCTGCTTGTCCAGTTTCGCAGGGTCGATGCCGGCATGATCGAAGGCGCGCGCGACGGTTTCAAGCAGAACCCTTTGCTGCGGGTCCATCTGCTCGGCCTCGCGCGGCGACAGCCCGAAATACCCCGCGTCGAAATCGAAGACACGGTCAAGCAGGCCGGCGCGTTTCGAGTAACTCTTGCCCGGAAAATCCCGGTTGGGATCGAAGTACCAGACACTGGACCAGCGGTCGTCGGGAATGAACCCGACCTCGCACCTGCCCTCGATAAGCGTATCCCAAACGGCCGAAACCCCGTCAGCTCCGGGAAGCCGCGCGGCGTAACCGATGACGGCCACCCCATCCGGATCGTGACTACCTGCGCTTCGCAACTCTTCCTCTAGTCTTTTTTTGTTCGGTCTTGGTGCCCGTGCTCGGGTGCCGGGTGCCATGTGACGAAGGTCTGCCTGCCATGAGCCCCACACCCGCCTTGGAATATACACCTGAAAGTATTCACGATCATGCTCCCCGAAGCAATCGCGCAGACGGCGGGTGGGACAGGCAGACGCCCAATCAATGCCCACTACACTACCCTGCGCCCCCTGTACATGCGCGGACCGGCCTCGTCGGCAGTTCTTTGCAAGGCTGGCAATACAGGCGTTCCCGATACATTGTGGCGCCGGCCGGTGTCTCTCGCCCCGGGCGGTATGGAATGCGCGTGAATGTCCCTGATATTCAGAACACTCGACAAGATCCTCGAACGAAACACGCCGGCCGCGCCCGATCGCGTTGTTTCCGCCGACATGCGCTGGCGGCATTTGCGGCACTACGGGGATTTCCCCCTGGCATACCCCTGCGCCACCGAACGCTACCTGAGCACCTTCGGCGATGACCGGGGCCTGATCTCATATGCACAAAAAATGGGCATCACCTACGCGTTGGGCGACCCCGTCGCGCAGGGTGACGCTCAATCGGCGCTTCTGGATGAGTTCATTGGGGCGTTCGGACGGCCGGTATTCGTCGCCTGCCAGCGGCAAACTGCCGAGAAGCTTTCGGCACTTGGCTATTCGGTGAACGAGTTTGGCTACGATTCGGTCATAGACCTCGAAGGCCACAGCTTCGCCGGGGGCGCCTACAAGCGCGTGCGCTACGGGACCAACTGGCTTGAAAGCCACGGCATGTCCATCTCCGAGGACCTTGACGGCAGCACTCCGAAAAAAGCCATCAAACGTCTGTCGGGTCGATGGCGGAAGACGCGGGTGACGCGTCGCGAGATCCGCTTTCTGAACAGGGAGTTCTCGCCGCAGATCGAACCGGATGTTCGCCGTTTCATCGCCCGGTACGAAGACGGCGGGCTGGCCGGGCTGCTCAACTTCGATCCGGTCTACTCCCAGGGCCGGATCACCGGCTATCTCGCGTCGCAGAAACGACGCCTGCCGAAGGATTCGGCATATCTCGACCTGGCAATGCTGCGTCACGCCATCGACACCTTCCAGGCGGAAGGCCTGCAATCCGTGTTTCTCGGCATCACCCCGATCGCCGATATCGAGCCCTCGGGCTTCGACCGCGAGCTTGGCTGGCTCCGGCGCGGATTACAGGCCGCACATGGTTCGGACTGGGTGAATTCCCGGATCTTCAACAGCCGGGGTCTGGCTGAGGCCAAGAACCGGTTTCGCGGCAGGCGCGTCCCGCTTTACCTCTGCCTTCCCGGCCGGGGCTCGAACATGCTCAGGGCGATAGGACTTCTGCGCCTGCTGCGTCTGGTCTGAACGCGAGAGACCGGCCCGCTCAGTTGACTTGCGCGGTGCTGTCGATCTCGGCCATTGCCGCGCCGAACCCGGCACCCGGATCGGCCAGGCAGGCCGCAGCTTCCTCCGAGGTCGTCACCGCCCGGCTGCTGCCATCGGCATTGGCCACGCGAATGCAGCGCGGACCTAGGCCGGGAACCGAATAGATGATGCTGTCCTTGCCTTTTTCCCGGGCAAGATCTCGCGCGCGCCGATCGAGCACGGCAAGCTGTGGCTGCCACCCCCATGCGGTATCCTCGATCGTGTGAATCCAGGTCAGCCGCCCGCCCTTGCGCCAGGGATCGACGACAATGCCCTGGTACATATCCTCACCCTTGCGGCTGATGATGGCCGTCGAATGATCGACACCGACAAGCCGCCCGATGCCGCGATGGATGTCCAGCGTCTCGAAATTCTCCGCCTCGAGGCGCCTCTCCATGTCCTCGGCCCAGTCCTTGCACAGCCCCCGCGGCTTCAATCCCATGTTGACCTTGACGTTGTGGATCAACGCCGGGTCGGTAATCTGGTACTGCAAGGCCAGTTCATAGGTATGCTCGTACGAGATCCGCGCTGCCCGCGCCGCTTCTTCCGGATCAATGTCCGGCCCCAGCGCCTCGATGGCCCCCGCCAAAGCTGCCATGTCGACCGGATCTCCCGGTGGAGGCGACCCCGGCAAGACTTTCATTGGCCCGCGCGATGCCTCCGGAACTCCGCCGCAGGCCGCGAGCAGGATCAGCGTGAAACAAAGAAAGATGCGGGACAGAAGGTTCGGCATGAAGTCCATATCTCGTTGCTCAGAGCTTCGCGGAAACCTAAGCGGCGACCGCCGGGAACGTAAAGCGGGAATGGCCACGCACTGGCGCAAATGTGAAGATACCCGGCAAACCTTCGCCACCGCTTGCCGCGATCGGGAGAACGATTGCCCCGGACTTTGCGCAACCGGAACAAGCGCCTATACCGGCAAAGCGGGCCTTTCCCGCGCGGAAGATGAAAGGGCAAGCCTTGGAAAATCGTACTCGCGAACGCCGGAGAGTGGCCCGCACCGAGCTGAAGCTTCCGGTGCTCGGATTGGGCACCGCGCCGCTGGGCGAACTTTACGCCAATCTGGACGAGGCCACCTCGCAGGCCATCCTCGAGACCGCCTGGACCAGCGGCGTCCGCTACTTCGACACCGCGCCCTGGTATGGCCGCGGGCTTGCCGAGCACCGCACCGGCGCCTTCCTGCGCACCCGGCCGCGCGGCGACTTCGTCATCACCACAAAGGTCGGGCGCACGTTGCACCGCCCCGACGACCCCGCCTCGCTGGACCGCTCTCCCTGGACCGGAGGCCTCAATTTCGAGGTGAACTTCGACTATTCATACGACGGGATCATGCGGTCCTACGAACAGGCCCTGCAACGCCTGGCACTCGACACCGTCGATGCCCTCGTGATCCATGACCTCGACAGCCTCTATCACGACGACGAGGCGCTGGCGTTTCACAGCCGCGCCCTAACCGAAACCGGCATGAAGGCTCTCAGTGACCTGAAATCATCCGGCGATATCAAGGCGTTCGGAATGGGAATTAACCTGAGGGAGCAGCTTGCCGGCCTCGCACAGAAAGTCGATCTCGACTTCGCCATCGTCGCCATGCCCTATACGCTGATCGACCAGGCCAGCCTGCACGACGGCATGAAGGCCTGCCTGGATCGCAACGTCGGCGTCATCATCGGCGCGCCCTTCGCCTCGGGCATACTCGCCACCGGCTCGAAGGGAACGGCCAAGTACAACTACGCCGCCGCGTCCCCCGAGATCATCGACAGGGTGAGGCGCATCGAAGACGTCTGCGCCGCACATGACGTCTCGCTGCAAAGCGCGGCACTGCAGTTCCCGCTGGCCCACCCGGCCGCCGTCTCGATCATTCCCGGCGCCGCGAAACCAAGCGAGGTTTCCGCAAACGTCCGCTCGCTCGACGCCCAAATCCCCGGCGGCTTCTGGAGCGACCTGAAATCCGAAGGACTGATCGTACCTGACGCACCGGTACCGCAAAGCTGACCGCTACCCGCCGCGCACCCCGGCGACGTTGACGTAAAGCGCATAAAGCGAATGGCTCGCCGCCATGAACAGCCGGCTGTTCGCGCGGCCCCCGAAACACACGTTCGCACAGCGCTCGGGAAGCGCGATCCGCCCGATCGGCGTGGCATCCGGCGCGAACACCATCACCCCGTCCAGATCGTCCGAGCCCATCCCCCAGCCGCACCAGAGATTACCCTCGACATCCACCCGGAACCCGTCCGGCGTGCCCGGCCCGGCGTCGATGAACACGCGCCGGTTGCTCAGCGTCGCGCCGTCCGCACCCATGTCATAGGCGAGGATCTTCCGCGTCGGCTCGCCCCGCGACTCGACGATGTAAAGCACCGACTCGTCCGGCGAAAACGCCAGCCCGTTCGGCCCGAGAATGCCATCGGCCACCATCGTCACCTCACCCGATCCCGGGTCGATCCGGTAAACCGCCTCCGGCAGATCCGGCTCATTGCGATACCCCTCGTAATTCCCGAGGATTCCGAAAAACGGATCGCTGAACCACACCGAGCCATCCGACTTCACCACCAGATCATTGGGCGAATTCAAACGCTTGCCGTCAAAACTTTCAGCAAGCACGGTGATCGAGCCATCATACTCCGTCCGCACGATGCGCCGCCCGCCATGCTCGCAACCGACCAGACGCCCCTGCCGGTCGCGCGTGTGGCCATTGGCGAAATTCGATGGCTGGCGATAAGGCGCCACCTGCCCCGTCTCCTCGTCCCAGCGCAGGATGCGGTTGTTCGGAATGTCGCTCCACAGCAGGTACCGCCCGTCCCCGAACCAGACCGGCCCCTCGGCCCACCGGCAACCGGTAAACAGCCGCTCGACGCCGGCAAGGTTCAGCCGCAGCTTGTCGAACCGAGGGTCCAGAGAAATTACGGATGGATCGGGATAGCGCGGCGCCGGCCGCCAGCCGTCAATATGGTCGCTCATGGTTCCTCCCACACTTCTTGCGCCGACCCTAGCGAGAGAGCCACACCGCAGGCAACCGTCTTCCCTTCCGGCCAATCGAATGCCAGAACCCCGCAAAAGGAAGACACATGGCCACCAACCACCTCACGGATTGCCTCCGCTTGCCCACGGCCCATCAGCCCGGCAAGACCCTCGCCAACCTGCCCGACGGACGCACCGTCACCTACGGCGACTTCTTCGAAGCCGCCGAGCGCATCGCCGCCGCCCTCCTCGCGGCTGATCTGCAACCCGGCGACCGCGTCGCGGCACAGGTCACCAAGTCCCTCGAAGCTCTGCAACTTTACGTCGGCACGGTCATGGCAGGCGGCGTCTTCCTGCCCCTCAACACTGGCTACAAGACCAGCGAACTCACCCACTTCATCACTGACGCGGCACCGGCGGTCTTCGTCTGCGACCCCCGGGACGCCGACGCCATCACCGCCCTGACACCCGCCACCGTCCTCACCCTCGACGCCACCGGCCAAGGTACCCTCACCGACCGCGCGAACGCCCAGACCCCCGGCCTGGCCCCCATCGAGCGCGCGCCCTCCGACCTCGCCGCCATCCTCTACACCTCCGGCACCACCGGCAAACCCAAGGGCGCGATGCTGACCCACGCCAACCTCGTCAGCAATTCCGCCACGCTGGCCGACCTCTGGCGCTTCACTGATCAGGACGTGCTGATCCACGCGCTCCCCATCTTCCACACCCACGGTCTCTTCGTCGCCACCAACATCACGCTGATGACCGGCGCGGCGATGATCTTCCTCCCCGCCTTCGACCCCGATGCCATCCTCCGCGCGATGCCGAACGCCACCGCCATGATGGGCGTCCCCACCTTCTACACCCGGCTCCTGCAAATGAACGGCCTGGCCGAGGCCGCCCGCAACATGCGCCTCTTCGTCTCCGGCTCCGCGCCGCTTCTGGCCGAAACCCACATCGCCTGGGAAGCCGCCACCGGCCACCGCATCCTCGAACGCTACGGGATGACGGAAACCAACATGAACACCTCAAACCCCTACGAGGGCGAACGCCGCGCCGGCACCGTGGGCTTCCCGCTCCCCGGCGTCGAGATGCGCCTCACCGACGGCAAGGGTACACCCGTGCCCCCCGGCGAACCCGGCATCGTCGAGGTGCGCGGCCCAAACGTCTTCCAGGGTTACTGGAACCTGCCCGAGAAAACCGCCGAGGAACTTCTCCCGGACGGCTTCTTCGTCACCGGCGACATCGGCGAGATCGACGAGGCGGGCTACCTCAGGATCGTCGGCCGCGCGAAAGACCTCGTGATCTCAGGCGGTTACAACGTCTACCCCAAGGAAGTCGAACTCCTCCTCGACGCCCAGCCCGGCGTCACCGAAAGCGCGGTGATCGGCGTGCCGCACCCCGACTTCGGTGAAGGCGTGGTGGCCGTGGTCGTCGCCAACGTGGACGTCACCGAAGATGCGCTGATCGCCGCCATCGCTCCGGATCTCGCGAAGTACAAGCAACCCAAGCGCGTCTTCCTCGTCCCCGAACTGCCCCGGAACACTATGGGCAAGGTACAGAAAAACCTCCTGCGCGAAACCTACGCCGACACGTTCCGAACCTAGCCCCCCGCCTCCATCTCGGCGAATGTCGCCTTGGCCAGCTTGATCGCATGGTTCGCCTTCGGCACACCGGCATAGATCGCCACATGCAGAAACGCCTGCATGACATCCTCCTTCGAGGCCCCGGTGTTCGCGGTCGCCCGGACATGCATCGGGATTTCCTCGAAATTCCCCGTCGCCGCCAGCAGCGCCAGCGTCAGCATCGAACGTTCCCGGCGGCTGATCGTCTCATCCGCCCAGACCGTGCCCCAGGCCGCTTCCGTGATAAGTGCCTGGAACGGCGCGTCGAACGCGGTCTTCGCCGCCTCCGCCCGGTCCACATGGGCATCGCCCAGCACGCTCCGCCGGGTCTTCATTCCGTCTTCATGCCGCGAGGACATCGGCCCCTCCTGTCTCTGTCCCGGTCTTACCGATAGGCTCTGCCGGACGTCGGTTGCAACTCTTTCAATCCTCCGTCCGTCGCCGGTCATAAACCTTCGCCGCCAGCGGCGCACCGAGGATGACAAGGAATGTCCGCAGGATGTGATGGGTGACGACGAACGCCGCATCCGCGCCCACGATCAGCGCCAGCAGCGTCAGCTCCGTCTGACCGCCGGGCGCGAAGGCCAGAAGCGCCTCCTGCTCGGGAGCGAGGTTCAGGCGGAAGATGAACTCCACGAAAATCAGCGTCAGCACGATCAGGATGGCGCAGAAGCCAAGACCCGCCGTCAGGTCGCGCCGCACCTCGGTCATGGTGATGCCGCTGTATTTCGAGCCGATGATCATGCCGATGAAGAACTGCGCCGCCCAGATCGCCTCCGCAGGCGGCCCTGTTTCGATCAGCCCGGACAGGGCGGCCGCTGCCGTGGCGATCATCGGCCCGAGGATCGAGGCCCCGAACATGCCCACCCGCCGCGCCGCCCACCAGCCGAAGCCCGCGCAAAAGACCATGATCAGCAAATCGTCCAGCGGCACCGAGGCAATGGGCGCGCCCGGCGAGTTGGAAAGATCGGCCTCCCAGACGAATTTCAGGATGAAGGGCAGCGCCACCACGATCACCATCACCCGCGTCGCGTGCACAAGGCTCAGCGTCCGGACGTTGCCGCCCGCCTCCTCGCCGAAGATCAGCATGTCCTGCAGCCCGCCCGGCATGGTCGCGTAATAGGCCGTGGCGAAATTGTACCCCCAGATCCGCTGGAAATACGGCACGCCCGTCATCCCGATCGCCAGGATCATCACCGGCACCAGCAGCAACGTCGGCCACATGCCCGGCACGCTCGCGATCACCGCCGGCGTCACCGTCGCGCCCACCGCCACGCCAAGGATCGTGCGCATCGAGTCGTTCAGCGGCTTGTACCCCGCCAGCGGCACACCGGCGAGCGCGGCCACGAGGCAGGCGAAGATCGGCCCCAGAAGCCAGGGCAGAGGCAATTCGAGCCACCGGAAGAGCGCGACACCGACCGTTGCGGCCACAAACGCGAACGCGATCTTCACGATGGGCGCACCCGGATTGCCGTCTCAAAGGCCCACGCGCCGCTGGAATGGGAACTCACAGGCCTTCACCTTTTTCCAAATACGCAATCGCACCGCCACCAGACCGCGCGGGATCGACAATCCATGCAACCGGATAGGATCACAGGCGCCGGAAAGCAATCCGCTTCCCCCCGGCGCCCCGCCAGCATAGACAGCGCTCATGACCCTGCCGCGCAAACACCTCTTCCACCTGCCCGAGGACGTCATCTATCTCGACGGCAACTCGCTGGGCCCGCTCGCCCGCTCGGTCCCCGATCGGCTGGACACGACCCTCCGCGCGGAATGGGGCGCGCACCTCATCACCGCCTGGAATACCGACGGCTGGATGGCCGCGCCCACCCGCGTCGCCGACCGGATCGGACGGCTCATCGGGGCCGAACCCGGCTCCATCGTCCTCGGCGACACGCTCACCATCAAGGTCCACCAGGCGCTCTCCGCCGCGCTGTCGCTCCGTCCCGACCGCCGCGTGATCCTCTCCGACACCGGCAACTTCCCCACCGACCTCTACATGGCCGAAGGTCTGATCGCTCAACTCGGCCGCGGCCACGAACTGCGCACCGTCGCCCCCGAGGACCTGGCCCAGGCCATCGACGACAATACCGCTGCTCTCCTGGTCACGGAAGTCGACTACCGCACCGGCCGCCGCCACGACATGAGCGACCTCATCGACCGCGCGAAAGCACACGGCGCCATCACGATCTGGGACATGGCCCACAGCGCCGGCGCCTTCGAGGTGGACTTTGCCGGCTCGGGTGCCGAGTTCGCCGTCGGCTGCACCTACAAATATCTCAACTCCGGCCCCGGCGGCCCCGCCTTCATCGCCGTCCGCCCCGACATCCTGCCCACCATCCAGCCCGCCCTCTCCGGCTGGATGGGCCACGGCGCGCCCTTCGCCTTCGAGCTGTCCTATCGCGCCGGCGCAGGCATCGAGCGGATGCGCGTCGGCACGCCCCCGATCCTCGCCATCGCCGCCCTCGACGCCGCGCTTGACGCCTGGGAGGGTCTGAGCATGGCAGATGTCCGCGCCGCCTCCATCGCCCTCTCCCAGCGCTTCATCACGCAAGTCGAGGCCCGCTGCCCCGACCTCACTCTCGCCAGCCCCCGCGACCCGGAAGAGCGCGGCTCCCAGGTCGCCTTCCGCTTCGAGAACGGCTACGCCGCCATGCAGGCCCTCATCGCCCGCGGCGTCATCGGCGACTTCCGCGCGCCCGACATCATGCGCTTCGGCATCACGCCGCTCTATCTCGACGAAAGCGACATCGTGAAAGCCGCCGCCATCATGGAAGACGTGATGGCCAACCGCCTCTGGGACGACCCCGCCTACCACGCCCGCCAGCGCGTCACCTGAGCCGACCCGTCCGCGTTAACCGCCCGGTAACCAATCTTACCGCACGCCCGTCAGCCTGCCGCCCGTATCCCCGATACCGATCCATCCACCGACGCGATACCGACGTAATACCGACGTGATACCGACGTTGCGTTTTCGCCCCAAACCCCGCATTTCAAGGCGTTTACGAATATTCCCGTTGCCCGCAACACTCCCCGAGCGCCCGCGTCATTAAGACCGCGCATGAAAAAGGCCCGGGCCGCTTCCGCACCCCGGGCCTTCTCGTCATTTGAACCGGCTCAGTTCAGGTCAAACCGGTCGGCGTTCATCACCTTGACCCAGGCGGCCACGAAGTCGCGCACGAACTTCTCCTCCGCATCGTCCGAACCATAGACCTCGACGAAGGCGCGAAGCTGCGAGTTCGAACCGAAGACCAGGTCGGCCTCGGTCGCGGTCCACTTCTTCGCCCCGGTCGCCCGGTCGCGGCCCTCGAAGACGCCGTCTCCGGCAGGTGCCCAGGCTGTCCCCATGTCGAGGAGCGCGGCAAAGAAATCACGGCTCAGGGTGCCGGGGCTATCGGTCAGCACACCATGCTTCGGCGCACCGCATTCCAGCACGCGCAGACCGCCCAGAAGTGCGGTCATCTCCGGCCCGGTCAGCCCGAGAAGCTGCGCCTTGTCGACCAGCATCTCGGCCTCGCCCCGCGGATCGTGCCGCCCCGGCTTGACGTAGTTGCGGAACCCGTCCGCCTGCGGCTCCAGCCAGGCGATACTTTCCACGTCCGTCTGCGCCTCGGTCGCGTCGCCACGGCCCGGCGCAAACGGCACCGTGATCGCGTGCCCGGCTGCCTTCGCCGCCGCTTCGATGCCCACCGAACCGGCCAGCACGATCGCGTCCGCCATCGAGACATCGCCCCGGATCGCCTCCAGCGTCTCCAGAACCTTCGCAAGCTGCTCGGGCTGGTTCGCCTCCCAGCCCTTCATCGGCGCCAACCGGATGCGCGCGCCATTGGCCCCGCCCCGCTTGTCCGATCCCCGGAAGGTCGAGGCGCTGGCCCATGCGGTCGAAACCATTTCCTGGACGGTCAGGCCCGAGGCCGCGATTTTCTCTTTCAAAGCCGAGACTTCAGCATCGGTCGGCACATGGCTTGGCGGCGTGACCGGGTCCTGCCAAAGCATGTCCTCCTGCGGCACCATCGAGCCAAGATAAAGCTCTTTCGGCCCCATGTCGCGGTGCGTCAGCTTGAACCAGGCCCGCGCGAAAGCATCCGCGAATTTCTCCGGATTGGCATGGAAGTCGCGGGAAATCTTCTCGTACGTCGGATCCATCCGCATCGCCATATCGGCGGTCGTCATCATGATGAAGGTCTTGCCCTTGCCGTCCGCGGTCGGCGCCATGTCCTCTTCCGCAAGGTCCTTCGGCTGCCACTGGTTGGCGCCCGCCGGGCTTTTCGTCAGCTCCCAGTCATAACGGAAAAG
>JAJDOD010000156.1 GCA_022340315.1 Silicimonas sp.
TAGGACACGTGTTGGGTATGGCATTCATTCTGGCCGGGCTGGCTGCAATTGATGGCCGCCTTTCGCACGCGATATTCAGGCAGGCTTGGTTTCGGAGTTCGTCCGAGAATGGATTGAAAAGAGCCTGACATGTGCGTGCCCGCTCTTCTGACACTGACGCTGGCAACTTTTCCCATCGGCACAACCGAGTTCGCCGTGCAGGGTCTGCGTTTGCTTTAATGTGGGCCGGTATTGCGGCATCAAACCTCCTGGGCGTTACTGCCGGAACCGTTCTCGGGCACGCCTCTGGTTGGCGTGCGAATTTCTGGGCAATAACAACGGTAGATCACCGGATACTCGGTAAAATCAAGGAAATCACCGTTGAGCGGACGCAGCGGTCGCTCAGCGCGTGAGGCTTGGCATGGTTGCTGCCGTGTCTCCTGGGCGCCGTCGATGCTACTCCAAGCAAAGCCAGCCGGATACCAGGGCAACCGTCCGCACATAAAGACCCACAAGTCTCCTATCCTGGCGCATATGCAGATTGATGCGGGAGCTCGCGGGATCACCTGCCAGAAGCTGGGCGAAGCCGAAGTCATGGCGGATGCCGGCATCACCGATATTGTTATTGCCACCAATCTGTTGGGCGCTGCGCTGTGTGGCAAATTGGCTGCGTTGCAGCGACGTGTGCCACTGAAGGTGTGCGCGGATATGTACGCCATACGTCTTGCCAGTGCCTATACTGGCAAGCCGAAGGTTTTGAAATTTGAGGGCGGCTATCACGGCATGTCCGCCGAGGCGCAGATGAGCCTTGCCCCTTCAAAACAGGTCAACTTCCTCACGGCGGTGCCGGACAATGCGGGTATCCCGCAGGGTGTTGTCGACGAAATGCTGATCGCGCCGTTTAATGATCTTGAGGCCGTCGCCTCCCTTCTTGGCGAACACGGGGATGTTGCCGCGATCATCGCTGAACCCCTGCAACGCATCATCCCCGCACAGCCCGGCTTTCTGCAAGGCCTGCGCGATCTGTGTGACACACACGAGGTGCTGTTGATCTTCGACGAGATCGTCATCGGTTTCCGCCTTGCCTATGGCGGCGCGCAGGAACGCTTTGGCATGGTGCCTGACATCTGCACCCTGGGCAAGTTCATCGGTGGCGGCTTTCCTCTGGCCGCTCTTGGGGCCAGCGCCGAGATCATGGCGCATTTCGACAAGGCGGTTGTCGGGGCCGACAAATGGCTGATGCAGCTTGGCACGCTCTCGGGCAACCCGGTGGCCTCCGCCGCGGGTCTAAAAACGATGGAAACCCTGTGGCGTCCGGGCCAGTACGAGCGGCTGCGCGACCTGGGGCAGACCCTGATGGACATGCAGTCCGCCGCGCTGGAGCAGCATGGGGTCCGCCACCGCATCTGCGGCGACCCGACCCTGTTCGACATCTACTTCACTGATGCCGATCCGGTCGATTACCGAACTGCCAAACATCGTGATCCTGGGATCAACGAGGTCTGGAACACCACCTTGCGCGCCAATGGCGTCTTCAAGTCGCCCGGCAAGCTCTATCCATCTCTGGCTTTGATGCCAGCAGACTTCGATCTGACCCGGTCCGCATTCAGCCATGCCGCGATCGCAGTGGCAGATGCGATGGTATCCCACAGATAGAGGTCTCAATGTTTCGAGAACAGCCCTGCGCAATCACCGCCCTTCGCCTGTCTTTGCGCGGGGCAGGGTGGCAGATCATTCTTCGTGTGCCTATGGTATGCACTGAGGGTTCGTCGCGGATGCCGGCGGACGCAAGGAGATCGCTGAATGCCCATAAACGCAGCCAACCAGGAAGCGCGCCTGTCTTGCGCGCCCATGATGGATCGTGCCGATTGAAACAGTATTTCAATGGGTTGCAGTTCATCGTGTGCAGTACATTGATCGCACGATGGCGAACTCTTTCGCGAAATTTCGTGAGAGGCGAGACTTGAAAATCCGACCACAATTAAGCCTCAAGCCGTTTTACTCGACCGGTGCCCAATCGGTCCCAAGCACCGCCGAACGCCTGTCGCTGCTCGGGGCAGGGTAGCGGCACTCTTCTCTTGCGCAGGCGGTCCGGGACTGGATCGGCGCTGTCGGTGCCAAGACAGCCTGCATCGAACCCGGGTCGCCCTGGAAGAACGGATACTGCCAGAGCTTCAACGCCCGGTTCGGCGACGAGCTGCTCAATTGCGAGATCTTCTACAACCTGCGGGAAGCGCAGAACCTGATCGAACAATGGAGGCGGCACTACAATACGAAGCGCCCACAAAGTGCCCTTGGCTACCGTCCGCCGGCCCCGGAAACCATCGTCCCGATAGACCAGAGGCCGACCATGCACTAACACTCTAGTTGGACCACTCAGGTGGGGCAGGTCACGTATGCCAGTGCCGGAAACCCCATTAGAGAAAACCGTGATCACTGGCCCAGATACAGGGGGCTAGACACTACTGTGACGGTCTTTCACAGTTGCCGAAGAGTCGCTTTTCCTCGCGAGTTAGTCTTGTGACATGACTGGCTCCAGCGCGGAACTAGTTTCGATTGGGAAGACCGAACTTGGCAAAAGTTAAACCGACCGCGCGTGGCGTGGCCAGACGCGCAGGTACGTCCGTTTCGGCGGTCTCGCGGGCGTTCCGTCCCGATGCGACCATTGCGCCAGACTTGCGGGCACGGATACTGGCTGCATCTGACATTCTGGGCTACGCGCCGCCGTCTCGCCGCGCCCGTGCGGCAGAAGCGCGGCGGGCCTTCGCGCTGATCGTGGGCGACGTGGAGAACCCGTTCTACCCGCAAGTGCTCCGCCAATTTTCGAGCGCCGCCGAGACGCTGGGCTGGAACATGCAGGTTCTCGTCGCGCCAGAGCGCGGAAGCGTTGATCATCTGATGCCGCAGGTTCTGGGAGCCGATCTGGATGCCGTGGTGATCACTTCGGCTGACCTTTCGTCGAAGTTGGCGGCGGAATGCCGTGACAGGGCGCTGCCGGTGACGCTCTTCAACCGGGTGCAGGTGGATGCGGAGATGAATGCCGTCTGCACCGACAATTACCAGGGCGGACGGCTGGCGGCGGAACGTCTGATCGGGACAGGGCGGCGGCGTCTGGCGTTCGTGGGTGGACGGCCCGAGACCTCGACCCATCTGGAGCGGAGACGCGGGTTCCTGGACGTGCTCGAAGGCGCAGGGATCGTCCTGATGCATGACGCCGTCGGCCGGTACGAATACGGCATCGCTCATGATGTCGGGCGCGCGATTCTTTCAGAGATGGAGGTGCCCGACGGTGTCTTCTGCGCCAATGACAACATGGCCTATGCGGTACTGGACGCGGCGCGGTCTGCCGGTCTGGTTCCGGGGCGCGATATCAGCGTCATTGGTTACGACGATGTGGCTATGTCGGGCTGGACGACCTTCGATCTGACGACCGTCAGTCAGGATATTCCGGAAATGGTCGCGCGCACGATCGCAGGGATCCGCACGGCCCGCGCGGGCGACCCCGGGCGGATCGAGATCGTGCCGGCCCGCCTGATCATCCGGGGGAGCGGGTAGGGCGCATGAAATTTTTCATGAACCGCGCAACCCGATTTACCGGGGGCGGCGCGCTGACGTAGATATGACGGGAAGACGCGTGGAAACACGCGCCGCCACGACCAACACCCATTCGCGCTCCGGGCGGCCCGAAAGCCCGCGGCGACCACCAGCCAACCGACCCGCGCGCCGGGCTCGGACCAAGGGAGGATACGATCATGACTGTCACCTATCTGAAGACCGGCAAGCCCGCGGAAGAGCGCGCAGAGGAAGACGCCAAAACACGCGCTGTCGTGGAAAGCACGCTGATCGACATCGAGGCGCGGGGCGACGCGGCGGTGCGGGAGCTGTCGGAGAAGTTCGACAAGTACAGCCCCGAGAGCTTTCGCCTGTCCGAGGCGGAGATCGACGAGCTGATGGCGCAACTGACCTCGCGCGAACTGGAAGATATCCGCTTCGCGCAGGAGCAGGTCCGGAACTTCGCGCAGGCGCAGCGGGACTCGATGACGGATATCGAGCTCGAGACCCTGCCGGGCGTGATCCTGGGGCACCGCAACATCCCCGTTCAGTCGGTCGGCTGCTACGTGCCGGGCGGCAAGTTTCCCATGGTCGCCTCGGCGCATATGTCCGTGGCGACGGCCAGCGTCGCCGGCGTGCCACGCATCATCGCCTGCACGCCGCCGTTCAATGGCAAGCCGAACCCGGCGGTCATCGCGGCGATGCATCTGGGCGGGGCGCATGAGATCTACGTGCTCGGCGGTATTCAGGGGATCGGCGCGATGGCGCTGGGGACCGAAACGATTGATCCGGTGCACATGCTGGTCGGACCGGGCAACGCCTTTGTCGCCGAGGCGAAGCGGCAACTGTTCGGACGGGTCGGCATCGACCTGTTCGCAGGCCCGACCGAGACGATGGTGATCGCGGACGAGACGGCGGCGGATGCCGAGCTGTGCGCGACCGACGTTCTGGGGCAGGCGGAGCACGGGTATAACAGCCCATGTGTCCTCCTGACCAATTCGCGGAAACTGGCGGAGGATACGCTCTCCGAGATCGACCATCTGCTCGGCATCCTACCGACCGCCGACACCGCCCGCGTGTCGTGGGAGGATTATGGCGAGGTGATCGTCTGCGATACCTATGACGAGATGCTCGCCGTCGCCGACGACATCGCGTCGGAGCATGTGCAGGTGATGACCGACCGGGACGACTGGTTTCTGGAGAACATGACGTGCTACGGGGCCCTGTTCCTCGGCCCGCGCACCAACGTCGCCAACGGCGACAAGGTGATCGGCACCAACCACACGCTGCCCACGAAGAAGGCCGGGCGCTATACCGGCGGTCTCTGGGTTGGCAAGTTCCTGAAAACGCACAGCTATCAGAAGGTCGTGACGGACGAGGCGGCGGCGCTGATCGGCTCTTACGGTTCGCGGCTCTGCATGCTCGAGGGTTTTGCCGGACATGCCGAGCAATGCAACATCCGGGTGCGCCGCTATGGCGGGATCAACGTGCCCTATGCCGAGGCCGCGCCTTACCGCGAGGTGGCCGAGTAGGTCACAGACTGCGGAGGCGCCTGCGCACCTCCGCCATGAGAAGCCCGTCGGGCGCGGCCAGATCGTTCAGAACGGTCATGTGGTGCGTGCCTGGCACGATCATCACATCACCGCCGTGGGTATGGACGAAGATCTGCGCCTGGCGGTGGAACTCCGGCGTCTCGTCCGCGCCGACGGCAAGCGTCAGCGTGCCCGTGCCCAGCCCGTCAAACAGCTCCAGCGGTGACATGCCCGCGACGTCGTTGGCAGTCAGCCCGACCTCTTCCCTGAGAAACGACCACTGGAGCGGCGTCAGGTCGTAGAGACCGCTGAACGAGTGGACGCCCGCGACGTGGTCCGGCACCTCGCGGAGCGCCATCGTGGCGAGGTGGCCGCCGGCAGAGTGGCCGATGACGAAGAGACGGCACCCGGTGATCCGGGTGAGGGCTGTCAGGCCGTCCGCCATGTCGGCCACGATGTCGGGCAGCGTGACTTCGGGCAGGAGACGGTATTCGAGGTTGCCGGCAGCGTTGCAGGCGGTGACCAGTGGCGGGAGCACGAAGCGGTGCATCTCGGCAGTGAGCTCCCGCCAGTAGCCGCCGTGGATAAAGACGGGCAGGATGCCGCCCGGCTTCGGGGTGCCGGTCAGCTCGACGAATTGCCGGGGGTGGGGGCCCGTGGCGCGACGCTCGAATGTCAGGTCGAGCGCCGCGCTTCGGTCCGCCATGCGCGCCAGGTGATCCTGAAAGTCGGGGAGGAGCCGGGTGAACTGGAATTGACTGTTCCAGTAGTCAAGGCTCATGAGGTGAGGCCGATCGCGTCGATACCGGCCCGGGCGCAGGCGGCGTCTTCGTGGCCCGAAGCGCCCGAGATTCCAATGCTGCCGATCAGGTCGCTGCCCGCGCGCACGGGGAAGCCGCCCTCCCAGGTCAGGAGGCGTTTGCGGCTGGCGAGGCCCATTTCCAGCGATTTGAGCTCGGCCATGCGTTCCCCGAAGGCGAGGCTGGTCTTGCCCAGCGTGGCGGTGAACGCCTTGTCCGTCGCGAAATCCAGAATCGAGGGCGGGACGCCGTCCATGCGGCCCGAGGCCAGCACGTGGCCGGACGGGTCGAGGACGGCGACGGCGATGCCCCAGCCGTTCGCGTCTGCATGGGCGATGGCGGCTGCCACCATGCCGCGCGCGGCGGCGTAGGTCAGGCGGGGTTCGGAGCGGATCGCGTCGGTCATGGCAGCTTTTCGACCAGTTCCGGCACGGCGGTGAACAGGTCGGCCACAAGGCCGTAATCGGCGACCTGGAAGATCGGCGCTTCCTCGTCCTTGTTGATCGCGACGATGATCTTGCTGTCCTTCATGCCAGCCAGGTGCTGGAT
>JAJDOD010000163.1 GCA_022340315.1 Silicimonas sp.
CCCGCCATCCCGATCACGTCATTGACCTGCACTTCTCGACAGGCCCGGACGCAAAGGTTGCAATGGATACAGGCGTCGAGGTTCACCCGCATCGCCACATGGCTGTCATCCAGAAGCGGGACCCGCTCGGCCTCCACCGCCGGAAACCGGCTCTCGGAGATGCCGTTCGCCCCGGCCATGTCCCAGAAATGCGACGACCGGTCATGCGCCTCCTCCGGCTGATCGGCCACAAGAAGTTCAGCCACGAGTTTGCGGGACTTTTCAGCGCGTTCCGTCGCGGTCTTCACCACCATGCCTGCCGCCACGGGCCGGATGCAGGAGGCAACGAGCGTCCGCTCACCTTCTACCTCCACCATGCAGGCGCGACAGTTGCCGTCAGGCCGATACCCCGGCGCAGGCTTGTGACACAGATGCGGAATCACCAGGCCGCGCCCATGCGCCGCCTCCCAGATGGTCGTGCCTTCGGAGACGGTCACTTCCTCGCCGTCCAGCGAGAATGTCACCACTGGCGCATCTCCTCCATCCATCATCGCGATCCCTCCCGCATTTCATCGGTCCCGAAATATCCCGGGGGTCTGGGGGCAGAGCCCCCGGACGGCACCCGAACCCGCCTCACCCGGCCTCCATCGCGGCGCGCACGGCCGCACCGCAATCCGCGTCATACCCGGCTTCACCCGCCGCGCAGATCTCCACCGCCGTAAAAACCCGCGCCATGACCGCCTCGGAGGATTGTGCCTCCAACGCCGCCAGCGACGCCTCCGGCGATGGCTCGAACGTCTCGCGCAAAAACGCCGCGATCTCGCTATCCGGCGCACAGCCGCCGTCCGCGACGATCGTCTCCAGCATCGCGACATCGGCCTCCGTCGCCAGACCGCGGGCATGTTTCACCGATGCGGTGGGAAGCGCCGGGGCCAGGGCCGAGACATCGTACTCGCTCGACGCCGGCGCGTCGTCGGGCGCCTCGCGCAAAAAGCAATGCATGTACTCGGCAGCGGACAAAGGCGCGGCGGTCAGGACCGCAACCGCGGCCCCCGGCAGCAACCCGGGAAACGCCCGGACACTCAAGGGAAACGCCTTCAGCATGCCTCAGGGGTCACCGGGCCGTAGGTTTCACAAAGCTGCGGGTTGGCCCACCAGACATCCGTCGCACCCAGCGTCCAGACCGTCACGCCCCAGGCCGCGCCGTCGAAGGCGTAAAGCACATGGATCGTCTTGCCGTCATAAGTCGCCTTGCCCTCGCCGCGCGCCGCCATCTGGGTATCCTCCCAGCGGATGCGCACACCGCCTGGCCGCTGCGGCTCCAGTGCCGCGAAACCCACATTGCCGTCGACCCGAAGCGTATCGACCACGAACTGAACCGGCGCGCCCAACTCCGCCTCCGCCTGCGGGCGGATCGCGTCCATCAGTTCGCTTCTCAGTTTGGTCCCCCGCTCGGGCTCGAACCATGCCAGCGACGGCCCCGCCACAAGGAAGGCGAAGACACCCGCCATCACACAAGTTACAGATTTCATATCTCGTCTCCGAAATGTCTCATCACAAGTCGGATCGGATTTGGTGCCGCCTGTCCCAGCCCGCAGATCGACGCGTCGGCCATCACGGTGCAGAGATCGTCGAGCAACGCCCGATCCCAGTGCTCCGCTTCCATCAGCTTCACCGCCTTTTCGCAACCCACGCGGCAGGGCGTGCATTGCCCGCAACTCTCGTCTTCGAAGAACTTCAGCATGTTCAGCGCCGCGTCCCGCGCCCGATCAGTGTCCGACAGGACGACCACGGCCGCCGACCCGATGAACGTGCCATGCGGTTGCAGCGTGTCGAAATCGAGGGGGATGTCATCCATCGATGCAGGCAACAGTCCCGAGGACGGCCCACCCGGTTGATAGGCCTTGAACTCATGGCCTTCCGCCATGCCGCCCGCCGCCTCGATCACGTCGAGGATCGTCGAGCCCGCCGGCAGCAGGTAGACGCCAGGGCGCGCGACCCGGCCCGAGACCGAATAGCTGCGAAGCCCCTTTCGCCCGTTCTTCTCGGTCGCGTTCAGGCATTCCGGACCTTCCCGGCAGACCTTGGCGACCCAGTACAAGGTCTCGATATTGTGAACGAGCGTCGGCCGTCCGAAGACGCCCACCTGCGCAACGAACGGAGGCCGGTGGCGTGGCAACCCGCGCTTGCCCTCGATCGACTCGATCATCGCGCTTTCCTCGCCGCAGATGTAAGCTCCCGCGCCCCGGCGAAGGTCGATATACCCCGGCGCCACGATACCTGCGGCTTCCAGCGCCGCTATCTCGCGAGCCAGGATTTCCAGCACGGCGGGATATTCATCGCGCATGTAGATGAAGCAGGTCTCGGCCTCGACGGCCCAGGCGGCGATCAGCATGCCTTCGAGAAACAGGTGCGGCGTGCGTTCCAGGTAGTACCGGTCCTTGAAGGTCCCCGGCTCGCCCTCGTCGCCATTGACGGCTAGGTAACGCGGCCCCGGATTGGCACGCACGAAGCCCCACTTCCGGCCACTTGGGAATCCGGCGCCGCCCAGTCCGCGAAGCCCGCTTTCCAGCACCTTTTCCTGCACCGCCTGCCAGTCGCCGCTCTCGCGGAGATCGCGAAGCGTCTTGTACCCGCCTGAAGCCTTGTAGGTCTCGAAGGTCTCGTAGTCGGGAATGTCCGCGTGGGTATGCCCCGCCGCAATCGCCGCGCGCACCTTTTCGGGCGTCGCGTGGTCGATATGATGGTGCCCCAACTCCAGCACCGGCGCGGTGTCGCAGCGCCCCATGCAGGGCGCGCGGAGGACGCGCACCTCGGCCGGATCAAGCCCTTCTTCCAGTGCCTTCTGCAATGCCTCGGCCCCTGCCATCTCGCAGGAGAGCGAATCGCAAACCCGGATGGTAAGCGCCGGCGGCGGGGTTTCGCCTTCGCGCACAACGTCGAAATGAGCGTAGAACGTGGCGACCTCGTAGACCTCGGTTTGAGCCAGGCGCATCTCGTCGGCCAGCGCGGCGATATGCGCAGCCGACAGGTGGCCATGCTTATCCTGGATAAGGTGCAGGAACTCGATCAGCAGGTCGCGGCGGCGCGGCCGGTCTCCCAGAAGGGCCCCAACCTCGGCCAGGGCCGCTTCGTCGACCTGCCGCCCTTTCGGCGTTTTCCGGCTCTTTCCGGTGCCCTTTTTCTTCCAGACACCCTTCTGGTCGTCGAGCGGTGACATGACGCGCCTCCCCTGGTATACCAAGGAGTTGCCATTCGCCTTTCATATCGTCAATTCGGATCTTTGGATAATTCGATAGGCAGGAGTTATCGTGCCTCGTGGCGGCGCACAACGTCCCTGAGAGCCTCCACCGCCGGGATCTGCTGCGACCGCTCCGGCAGCACAAGCCCCACCGATTTCTCTACCACAGGGTTTACCAGGGGAAGCAGCGAGACGCCCACGAAGACCCCCAGCCGGTCGATCAGCACATGCGGCAGCACCGCCGCTCCCATGCCCTCGACCGCCATCGCCACCATTGCGGTGAAGCCATCGGTCTCGGCCACGACCTGCACCTCGGCCCCGACCTCGGCAAAGCACTGGTCGATGATCCGCCTGTTCTGCATCTCCTTTTCAAGAAGAATCAGCGGAAACTTCGCCGCATCAGCCCAGCCGATCTCGCCACCGTCGATCTCGCCCAGCGCCTCGGGCAGCATCAGGACATAGCGTTCGCCGTAAAGCGGCTCGACACGCAGCAAGCTTGTCGCCACGCCCTCGGTGTAGGTCAGCGCGGCGTCGAAGCGGCCATCTTCCAGCCCCTGCAGCAGGTCGAGCGAATTGGTCGTGTCGATCTTCAGCACCAGGCCGGGATGCGCCTGCCGCAGCCAGATCGCCACCTGCGCGGCAAAGGCGTTCACCGTCGGTATCGTGCCAAGGCGGAGTTTGCCCACCACCTCGCCCTTGGCAGCACGCACCTGTTCCTCCAGCGCCCGCGTGCTGTCGAGGATCGCGCGCCCGTGGCTCAGCACCACCTCGCCCTCGGCGGTCAGGCCCTGGAAGCGGTTGCCGCGCCGCACGATCTGCGTCTCGAGCCTGTCTTCCAGGTTGCGGATGCGCTGAGAAAACGCGGGCTGCGACATGCCACAAGACTCCGCCGCGCGGGCGAAATGCTTGTGCCGCGCCAGCGCCGACAGACATTCGAGATCCCTGAGGTCGAGCATGTGGCGACTAGAGTCGAAATCGCGCCCGCGTGCAACATCAACGCCCCTCGCCCTGCGCGACGGCCTGCGCTATCAGAAGCCTCATGAGCTTTGCCGCATACCCCTCACTGAAAGACACGCCGGTGCTGGTGACCGGCGGCGCGACCGGTATCGGCGCCGATATCGTCGCCGCCTTCGCGGAACAGGGCGCGCGGGTGGCCTTTCTCGATATCCAGACCGAGGCGGGCGAGGCGCTGGCCGCGAAGACCGGCGCCAGCTTCGCTCATGCCGACATTACCGACATACCCGCTCTGCAAACCGCCATTGCGGATCTGGCAGCCCGTACCGGACCCTTCCGCGTCCTCATCAACAACGCGGCCAACGACCAGCGACAGAACCTCAGCGACATCAACCCCGACGCCTGGGACATCAGCCAGAACATCAACCTGCGTGCCCAGTTCTTCGCCGCGCAGGCCGTGCGCCCCGGCATGGCCGAAGCCGGGGGTGGCGCGATCATCAACGTCTCGTCCATCGTCTGGCGGCTCGCAGGCGGCGACATGATCCCCTATGCCACCGCCAAGGCGGGCGTACTCGGGCTGACCAAGTCGCTCGCCACCGCGCTCGGAGATGAAAACATCCGCGTCAACGCCATCGAGCCCGGCGCCATCTTCACCCCCCGCCAGCGCGCGCTCTGGTATCCGACCGAGGAGGCCGTGAACGCCTTGGTCTCGCAACAGCTTCTGAAGCGGCCGATGGACGGTGGCGAGATCGCGCGGATGGCGCTTTTTCTCGCCTCGGACGACGCGCGCATGATTACCCGGCAGAGCTTCATAGTGGACGCGGGGCTTCTGTGAAGCTCGACAAGGGGTTCTACATCCTGCTCACCGCCACGATCGTTGCCGGGGTCCTGGTCATGCTGCAGTCGGGTCTTGCTCACACACTGCAGATCGCCGTCGGCGCTGCCGGCCTCTTCGGTATCCTGCTTCCCAAGATCGGTGCGGGTGTCTTCATTGCAGCCACAATCCCGGTCCTGGTCCCACGGGAGCGCATCGCCGCCCTGATCGGGCGCGAAAGCGGCGTCAAGGGTCTGGCAACTGCCACCTTGGCCGGAGCCGTCCTGCCCGGCGGTCCTTCTATGGCCTATCCCCTCACCGCTTCGCTTTTGGCTTCGGGCGCGGATCTCGGCGCGGGGCTCGCCTTCGTCTCGGGCTGGAGCCTGCTCAATCTCAACCGCACGCTGATCTGGGAACTGTCCTTCCTGCCGCCGCAGTTCGTGGGTCTCCGCATCCTGGTGTCGCTGCTCCTGCCCCTCGCGATCGGCTGGGCGGCGCGGGCGTTCATGGCGCGCGCATGAACATCCTGATCGGCAGCATCCTCCTCGTGGCACTTGCCGCCTGGCTCTGGTCGAAACTGCCGGACGCGGCCGCGCGCGAGCGCGCGCTGGCCGAGACCCGCCGGCTTGGCCTGTTCATCCTGCCCCGCATCTCGGTCGCGCTGATCGGTGCGGCGTTTTTCGCGGACCTGCTTCCGGAGGAACGTGTGCGGACTCTCTTTGGAAGCGGCGCGGGTCTGACAGGTCTCCTCCTGGCCACAGTCCTTGGTCCGCTCACACCCGGCGGACCCTTCGTCTGCTTCGCCGTCGCTGCCGCCGGGCTCCACGTCGGCGCAACCCCACAGGCCGTGCTGGCCTATGTCACAAGCTGGGCGCTTTTCTCGATGACCAAGACGCTCGCCTACGAGGTGCCGCTGATGGGGGTGAGGTTTACCGCAAGGCGGTTCGCACTCTCGTTTCCGATCCCGTTTCTGGTGGCGGCGGCCGGGTATTTCGTTTCCTGAGGCCTTCCCTCCTCCCGCGCGAGGTGGTGAAGTGCGAGGAAAGGGAGGACCCACCATGACAGCCAGCGACAAACCAAGAAAACGCCCCGAGGATCTCCGCTCGGCCCGCTGGTTCGCGCCGGATGACGTGCGCTCGATGGGCCACCGCAGCCGGGCGATGCAGATGGGCCTTACCGCAGACGATTGGGACGGCAAGCCGGTTATCGCCATCCTCAACACATGGTCCGACATGTCTCCCTGCCACCACCACCTGCGCGACCGCGCCGAGTGGGTCAAGCGCGGCGTGCTTCAGGCCGGCGGCACGCCCATCGAACTGCCGGTGCCCGATTTCGCCGAGCAGTTCCTCAAGCCGACCTCGATGCTCTACCGCAACCTCGGCGCGATGGAGGTCGAGGAAACACTCCGCTCGCATCCCTGCGACGGCGCGGTGCTGATGGGCGGCTGCGACAAGTCCACGCCCGCTCTGGTGATGGGCGCCGTCTCGATGGGCCTGCCGTTCATCTTCATGCCGGCGGGCGCGATGCTGCGCGGCAACTACGCGGGCCAGAAGCTGGGCTCTGGCACCGATGTCTGGAAGTACTGGGACGAGCGGCGCGCAGGAACGATCACCGAGGAACAATGGCTTGGCGTCGAAGGCGGCATCGCCCGCAGCTACGGCACCTGCATGACGATGGGCACGGCCTCCACCATGATGTCGATCGCCGAGGCGTTCGGCCTCACGCTTCCCGGCGCGTCCTCGATCCCCGCACCGGACTCGGCGCACAAGCGCATGGCCGCCGCTTCGGGCCGCCGCATCGTGGACATGGTCTGGGAAGACCTGACGCCCGACCGCATCATCACCGAGGCCGCGACACGGAACGCGACGACCGTGGCGATGGCCACGGGTTGCTCGACGAACGCCGTCATTCACCTCATCGCGATGGCGCGCCGTGCGGGCATCGACTGGGGGCTCGACGAGATGGACGCGATCGGCCGCGAGACACCGGTGCTCGCGAATATCCGTCCCTCGGGGAAAGAATACCTCATGGAAGATTTCTTCTACGCCGGCGGCCTGCCCGCGCTGATGAAGGAGTTGGGCGAGAAGCTCCATGCCGGGGTGGTTACTGTCAACGGCAAGACGCTGGGCGAAAACATCGCCAGCGCGCAGAACTACAACGACGACGTGATCCGACCGCTTTCCAACCCGGTCTATCATGAAGGATCGCTCGCCGTGTTGCGCGGCAACCTCGCGCCCGACGGCGCGGTGATCAAGCCCGCCGCGATGGACCCCAAGTTCCAGGTGCATTCCGGCCCTGCCCTTGTCGCCGACAGCTATGCCGATCTGAAGGCCATCATCAACGACGAGAACTATCCGATCACGCCCGACACCGTGCTGATCCTCCGCAACGCCGGACCACAGGGCGGGCCGGGCATGCCGGAATGGGGCATGATCCCGATGCCCAAGGCGCTTCTGAAGCATGGGCACCGCGATATGGTGCGGCTCTCCGATGCGCGCATGTCCGGCACCTCCTACGGCGCCTGCATCCTGCATGTCGCCCCCGAGGCCTACGTCGGTGGCCCGCTGGCCCTGATCGAAACAGGCGATATCATCGAACTCGACGTGCCGAACCGGGCCCTCAACGTGCGTCTCACGGATGCCGATCTGGCCGACCGCCGTGCCGCGTGGACACCTCCCGCACCCCGATACGAGCGTGGCTATGGCTGGATGTACACCAAGCACATCGAGCAGGCCGACAAGGGCTGCGACTTCGACTTCCTGAGAACCGAGTTTGGCGCTCCGGTGCCGGAGCCGGAGATCAACTGACGCAAACGGGAAAGAGGCGACGCTTACTTTCCGACTAGTCCGGGAAACCCATCCGTTTCAACGCCTTGCGCGCACTCCTGGATGCACGGACGTCCTTCGACAGAACCACCTTGTTCAGGTTCGCAACGACGCGGTGGAGGTCACGCTTGCGCAGATGCTCGCGCATGAATGTGTCCAGCTCGTCGGCCCGAAACTCGGCGATCCGGGCCGCGATGTCGGCGCTGCTTGTCGATGCACTGTTCCGCTCCATGCCCATAGCTAGGCGGCGCGCGCGCGATTCGGCAAGGCATTCACGGCGTACGCCGAGTTATCCCCAGCTTGCCCACAAGGCGCCGCCCGAATCCGGCCCCAATGAACGAAAATTTGGGCAGATCGGCGCCCGATCTGGCGCCCCGCTATCTTGACGCGCGAACCCGCGCTGTCTCATGCTTCCCGCAGGGGCGGGCGGAACTACCGTGGCGCGAAACGCAAGCAAGGAGCGGTAAAATCGTGAAAGTCACCATCAAGGACACCGGCGTTTCGGTGACGCCGCTCTGCTTCGGCACATCCGGCCTGGGCGACATGCCCGACACCTATGGCTACGAGGTCTCCGAGGCCCGAGCCCGCGAGACGCTGGACGCGATCTTCGAAAGCGAGGTCAATTTCATCGACACCTCGAACAACTACGGTTTCGGCCGCAGCGAAGCGCGCGTCGGTGACGCCATCCGCGCTCGCGGCGGCTTGCCCAATGGCTTCGTGATCTCGACCAAGCTTGACCGCGACATGGAGACCCAACGCCTCGACGCCGATCGCGCCCGCCGCTCGCTGGAAGAAAGCCTGACCCGCCTCGGGGTCGACAAGGTGGGCATCCTGCACCTTCACGACCCCGAGCATGTCGCGGACGTTGCCGAGATCACCCGCGACGGCGGCGCGATGGATGAACTCTTCAAGATGAAGGAGGAAGGGCTTGCCGATGCGGTCGGGCTGGCGATGGGCAAGAACGACCTGATGATGGAACTGGTGCAGAAATGGCCCTTCGACACCATCATCAGCCACAACCGCTGGACCATCCTGAACCGCTCCGCTTCGGACATCTTCGACTACGCGCGCGCGCAGGGGATCGCCGTTTTCAACGCCGCACCCTACGCAGGCGGCGTGCTGGCGAAGGGTGCCGACGTCATGCCGCGGATCAGCTATTCGCCCGCCGATGCGTCGGCACTTGAGCCTGTTCGCCAGATCGAGACGATTTGTGCCGAGCACGGCATCGCCCCGGGCGCCGTGGCACTCCAGTTCTCGATGCGGACGGACGGGATAGCTTCGACCATCTGCGGCGTCTCGAAACCCGAGCGGGTGACGCAGACGCTGGAATGGGCGTCGGTCGAGATCCCCGCCGCCGTCTGGTCGGCACTCGAGGCCGTGCCGGTTGACATGAACGACCCCGAGGCACACCGGGATTACAAGCTAGGGTAAGGCACCGGGGGATCCGCCTATTCCCTTGAGGTAGTCGTGCCTTCGTGGTCATGTCGAGCCATGAATGAGCGACAGCCGATCAGCTTTCTGGACTTCCGCCTTGATCCGGATCGCGGAGAGCTTACCAGGAACGGGACAGCCATCGCCGTCGAGCCGCAGGTGCTTGACCTGATTGGCTACCTTGCCGCCAATCAAAAATCCATTGTCTCCAGGGACGATCTGATCGAGCACGTCTGGCAAGGCCGCATCGTTTCGGACAGCGCCATTGCCAGCCGTATCAACGCGGCGCGCGCAGCGCTTGGCGACGACGGCAAGTCACAAGGTATCATAAAGACGGTTCCACGCCGTGGCTTCCGGTTCGAGCCCGATACGTCGCATGGAGCGCAACCTCCGCAGGCCATTCTCCCCGAGCGTCCCTCGATCGTTGTCCTGCCCTTCGAAAACCTGTCCGGCGATCCGGCACAATCGTTCTTCTCGGACGGCATCGCGGATGACATCATCACCGACCTTTCGCGGTACGGCGAATTGTTCGTCATCGCCCGCCAGTCGGCCTTCGCCTTCCACGATCGCAAGGGCGACCCCTACGACTTCGCCCGGGAACTGGGCGTGGCTTACATACTCGAAGGCAGCGTCCGGCGTTCACAGGACCGGGTCCGCGTCAACGCGCAACTGATCGACGTCGCTTCGCACACGACGCTCTGGGCCGAACGCTTCGACCGCGAGATCGCCGACATTCTCGACGTGCAGGAGGAGATTTCGACCGTCATCGTCAACACGCTGGTCGGTCAGGTTTCGCTCAGGCACTACCGACGTGTGCAGAACACCGGGGCCGACGCCGTCAGCGCCTATGACCATGCGCTCAGGGCACAGCAAACGATCTGGTCGTTCTCGCGCGAAAGCTCGGCCCTCGTCCGCCGCGAAGCCGAGGCCGCGATCCGGCTCGACCCGGGGCTGGCGCGCGCCCATGCGATACTGGGATGGGCCTATCACACCGAAGGGTCCAATGGATGGAGCACCGACCGGGAAAACCCGTTCGACCAGGCGATCAAGCATTCAAGGGGCGCCATCGAGGCCGACCCGAACGAACCCTGGGGGCATTGCGTCCTGGGCTTCTCGCTCTGGTGGCGGGACCGGGGGCGAGATTTCGGACGAGGCCTGGAGGAAATCCGGCTGGCCGTCCGCCTGAACCCCTCGAACGCGCATTTTCGCATGATCGTCGGGGCCACCTTTGCCTATATGGGGCGGGGCGAGGAGGCTTTGCAGGAGATTGACGCCGCCATTCGCTTCAACCCGCTCTATCCCGGTCTCTACCTCGTCCACCGGTCGCGTGCGCTATTCGTATCGGGCCGGTTCGAGGAAGCGCTGGCGGATTCCGAACGGGCCGCCGTCGAGATGCCGATGCACGCCAACGCGCTCGCCCTTCTCGCCGCGTGTTACGAGAAACTGGGCAAGCATGAACAGGCGACGGCGGCAATTGCCGAGCTTCAGCAGGCCAGCGCAAACTATACCGCGGGTTACGCACGCCGAAATCTGCCATTTGCGGAACAACAGCATCTCGACCTGTTCTGCGGACTTTTGATCGACGCCGGCCTCCCCGAATAGAAAGCAAGCCCGCGCTGCCTGGTCCAAGCCACGCGAATTTCTCCTGCCTTAGGCTGCGCGCCGCTCTCTCACTTCGTCCACGGCGACCCGCAACAGATCGGCCCCCGCACCCTCCCCGTGCGCCCCTTCCGAGAGTGTCCGCCGCCATGCGCGAGCGCCCGGTCGGCCTGTAAACAGCCCAAGCATGTGCCGCGTCACCGCGTTCAGCCGACCGCCGCCAGCGAGATACGTCTCGACATAGGGGATCATCTTCTCGACCGCCTCAAACGGGTCGGCACAAGGGTTCTCGACACCGAAGATCCGCCGGTCCGCATCGCCCAGAACGTCCCAGGGCGAATGGTAGGCGGCGCGCCCGATCATCACGCCATCGAGACCTTCAGCAAGAAATTCCTCCACCGCATCAAGGGTTTCAATCCCGCCATTGATAACGATGGCGAGGTCCGGGAACGCCGCTTTCATCTCGGACACCAGCGCGTAATCAAGCGGCGGAATGTCTCGGTTTTCCTTCGGGCTGAGGCCCTGCAGCCACGCCTTTCGCGCATGGATTGCCACGGTTCTCACCCCGGCGGCCTGCACCACATCAAGAAAGTGCGGAAGCACCTCGTGCGGTTCCTGGTCGTCGACACCGATCCGGCACTTGACCGTCACCGGCACGTCCACCGCGGCCTGCATCGCGGCCACGCAATCCGCAACCAGATCCGGCGTCTTCATCAGGACCGCACCGAAGGTACCGGACTGCACCCGATCCGAAGGGCAGCCGACGTTCAGGTTGATCTCGTCATACCCTTCGTCCGCGCCCATCCGCGCCGCTTCCGCCAACTCTGCCGGATCAGACCCGCCGAGTTGCAGCGCGACCGGGTGCTCGGACGCGTCGAAGCGCAACAAATGCCTGGCCCCACCCCGGACAAGCGCAGGTGCGGTCACCATCTCGGTATAGAGCAGTGTTCGCCGAGAAAGAACGCGATGCAGATACCGGCAATGCCGGTCCGTCCAATCCATCATGGGTGCGACGGAGAGGCGCTCGACCCGTTCTTCCGCCTCCAGGGGCATTCCAGTTTCTCCCTCGTCTCGTCACTTCGGTGGACCCGCGGCGCATATCCTAATTATGGAACTGACCTGCCGCCACCCTACAGCGACGAAAAACCAATCGGGTGACCCGCGGACCATTTGCCGGCGAGAGTTGTTCGCCACTGGCGCAACCGCACCGGTTGGCTCAAGGTAGCGGCTATTGATTTCGCGGAAGCCCTCGGCAATGTGAAAATGGTTTACCGGATTGCCCCTGAATGCAGAAAACTGGCCAGCACAATCTTTCCCGGTCAACCGGCGCCCCGGAGCGTCACTTTTGGGACCATCTGCTACTGACGGTTGGCGCCCTCATCATGTGTGCGCCCCTGGCGTTCATTTTCTGGACCGCTGGCCGTGGCGGCGGCATCTTCGATCTGCGCGGCACGTCCTTCAGCTTCGCCGGACTTCTGAGAAACCTGGAACGTGTCAATCAGCTTGCCGAGACCACCGGCGCGCTGCCGCTCTCGGGGATGTTCTGGTCAAGCCTGGGGTTGGCACTCGGCGTCGCTGCGGTGACCACCACGGTATCGTTTCTCGCCGCTTTCGCCATGCTGCGGGTTCCCGGTCGGATTTCCGGGCTCTGCTTCTGGATCACACTGGCCACGCTTCTCTTTCCCATCGAGGCGCGGATGTTGCCCACATTCGAGGTCACGGTCGCACTCGGGCTGGTCGGTGGGTGGACGGGTATGATCCTTCCGGTACTGCCACTGGCGCTCGGCACACTGGTCTTCCGGCAGCACTTCAAGATCATGCCCCCCGAGCTGGCCGAGGCGGCACGGCTCGACGGGGCCGGAACGCTGAGATACCTCCGCGACTTTCTGATACCGCTTTCGGCGGGCCCGATCGGAGCCGTCTTCCTCATCTCATTCGTCTACGGCTGGAACCAGTACCTCTGGCCACTGATCGTCTCGGTGGATGATGCGGTTTATCCGCTGATGCGCGGCATGAACCTCGCCGGCACCGGGTCCGGAGCAGGCTTCGCCATCGCTGCCGTGTCCATGTTGCCGCCGCTCATCCTGGTGCTCGGCTTCCTGCGCCTGATGACGCGGATGACGGCCATCCGCGGCTAGAGCGTTCCGAGAAAACGCTCAAGCGCCCTGGGACGGTCGGTCATGATGACCGAAACGCCCGCGTCGATCAGCCGCCCCCAGACCGCCGCCGGATCGTCTATCGCAAGGCTGTCCGACAGCCCGCAGCAATGCACCGGGTCAAGCGTGTAGGTCGATATCGCCATACGGTCCCCGGCAATGCCGCAGGCTTCGGCCAACTGGTCGAGATCGTCGAACCAGACCTCGGCAGCGGCAACGCCTCGCGCGGCCAGCGCGGCGACAAGATCGAGCCCGCCCCGAGGCAAGATCACCTTGGCCATGACCATCACGCCATAGCGCCTCTCAAGTCCGAGAAGACGTTCGATGTCGGTTACTTTCTCGAGGTCGATCTTGACCGACCCGCGCGAGCCTGCGCCGTTTTCCGAGAGAAATGCGGCAACGGCTTCGACCTCGCCGGGATGCTTGGCGTCGAAATCGAAAAACGCATCCGTCGGGGCTGCCGCCAGCAGGTCCGCGAAGAGCGGCACGCGCTCGCGGGTTGGCTTTGCGTTCGGGCCGCCGCCGCCTTCTCGCAGGATTTGGGCGGCAATGATGTCCGACGCCGTGTCCGACACGCGCGCGTCCAGTCCGGTCATGCGCTCAAGCGTGTCGTCGTGCATGACGACCGGTACGCCATCGGCGGCAAGCTGGATATCCGTCTCGACGATGCCAAGCGCGGCACCCGCCCTGATCGCAGACAGCGAGTTCTCGGGCGCCGGTCCCCAAAGACCGCGATGGACCGAGATCATCGCCTTTCCGGGTCTGTTCCGCCACCGGCTGCGGAAGCTTTCGGCTGCGTTCATGCGTCGATGCGTCTTCCGCTGTCCCTGTCGAACAGGTGCACGTCGTCGGGCCTGAAGGCGATGCTGATCTTGCCGTCAGAGGGCACCGGAAGGTCCGCGTCCTGCGACAGCACAACTTCCTGGTTGCCAAGCCGCGCATGAATGAGGCGCGTGGCGCCCAGGTCCTCAAGTACGGTGATTTCGGCGTTCAGTCCCGCATCCGAGCCATTGATCTGCATGCGCTCGGGGCGAAGTCCCATTCGGACCGGTCCCCGGTGCGACCGCGGAAACGGCAGCGACTGTCCCTCGATTTCAAGCGCGTCTCCGGTGACGTTGGCTTCGAGCATGTTCATCGGCGGCGCACCGATGAAGCTGGCGACGAAGGTTGTCGCGGGATTGGCGTAGATCTCGGCCGGCGTGCCGACCTGTTCGATCTGCCCGCCGTTCAGAACCACGATCCGGTCGGCCAGCGTCATCGCTTCGACCTGGTCGTGGGTGACGTAGATCGCCGCGGTTTCCAGCCGCCGCTGGAGTTTCTTGATCTCCAGCCGCATCTGGTTCCGGAGCTTGGCATCGAGGTTCGAAAGCGGCTCGTCGAACAGGAAGATCGCCGGGTGCCGGACAATGGCGCGGCCCATCGCGACGCGCTGCCGCTGGCCGCCCGAAAGCTGGCTTGGCTTGCGGTCGAGAAACTCGGCGATCTGCAACAGATCGGCCGCTTCGTTCACGCGCGCGTCGATCTCGTTCTGCGGTGTCTTCCGGTTCCGCAGGCCATAGGCAAGGTTCTTTCGCACCGACATATGCGGGTAAAGCGCGTAGTTCTGGAACACCATTGCGATGTTCCGGTCGGCGGGCTCAAGGTCGTTCACGACCCGGCCAGCCAGTTCGATCTCGCCCTCGGTCACGCTCTCCAGCCCGGCGACCATGCGCAGAAGCGTGGACTTGCCGCAGCCGGACGGGCCGACGAAAACCACCAGTTCACCGTCTTCGACATCCACGGAGACGCCCTTCACCGCTTCCGCGCCGTTGGGGTAGACCTTCTTTACGTTCTTGATCCGAAGTGTCGTCATTTTTCCTGCTCCACCAGCCCCTTGATGAACATCCGCTGGAAGATGAGGATGATCGCCACCGGGGGAACCATCGCCAGCATCGCCATCGCGAGGGCCTCGTTGTATTTCGGGATATCGGCGCCAATCATGCTTTGCATGACCTGCTTGATGCCGCGCACCAGCGTGAAATATGTCTCGTCCGTCGTCATCAGCGTGGGCCACAGGTACTGGTTCCAGCCGACCACGAACATGATGATGAAGATCGCCGCCATCATGGTCTTCGAGAGCGGCACGAGAATGTCGATCAGGAACCGCCAGGCATTGGCCCCGTCGATCCGCGCCGCCTCCAGAAGCTCGTTCGGGATCGACTTGAAGAATTGTCGGAAGAAGAACGTGCCGGTGGCCGATGCGATAAGCGGCACGATCAGCCCGGTGTAGGTGTTCACCAGCCCCAGTTGCTGCACCACTTCATAGGACGGCAAGATCCGCACTTCGAGCGGCAGCAGCAGCGTCAGGAAGATGATCCAGAACGCGGCTGTCGCGAAAGGAAACCGGAAATAGACGATCGCATACGCCGCCAGCATCGAGATGACGATCTTTCCGACCGCGAAGCCGATCCCGAGGATGAAGCTGTTCTTGGTCATCAGCCAGCCCGTGACCTCGCCCGTAAAGCCGCCCTGTTGGTTCAGAACCGTGGAATAGGTCTCGGCAAACTGGCCGCCCCAACCGAACTGCATCCCCTGGCGGTGGATCAGGACGTGGTCGAAACTCGACGTGGTGAAGGCCACCACAAGTGGCCCCATCATCAGAAAGACCCCGAGCCAGAGCACCACGTGATCGTAGATTCGGACACCTCCGAAGCTCTTGCGAGACGGTGCAGGTTTCGCGCGCGCCGCAGTCGTGGTACCGGTCTGGTCAAGCTCGGTCGTAGCCATGTCTCACCTCAATTGTAGTGCACGCGTTTTTCGATCAGCCGGAACTGAACGATGGTCAGCAAGAGCACGATGATCATCAGGATCACCGATTGCGCGGACGAACCGCCAAGGTCGTTGCCGCGGAACCCGTCGCGATAAACCTTGTAAACGAGGGTCACGGGGCTGTTGCCCGGCTGGTCCTTCACGATCAGGTCGATCGTACCGAAGGTCTCGAACATCGCGTAGGTGATGTTGAGGATCATCAGAAAGAACGTCGTCGGCGCCAGAAGCGGAAAGGTGATGCTCCAGAACCGACGGGTCTCGGATCTGCAATCGACCTTCGCGGCTTCCTTGACCGAGGTCGGGATGGACTGAAGGCCGGAAAGGAAGAAGATGAAGCAGTACGGAACCTGCTTCCAGGTCGAGACGATGATCATCGCCAGTCCCGTATCCCAGTAATTGACACCCACACGCATTTCCCAGCCGAAGATCGCAACGAAATCGACCAATGGGCCGATATGCTGGTCAAAGAGCATCACGCCGATCAGACCGGCGACCGGCGGCGCGATGGCGTAAACCCACATCAGCAGCGTCTTGTAGGTTGACTGCCCGCGCAGGACGCGGTCTGCCGAAACCGCCAGCATCAGCCCGAGCGCCAGCGACAGCACCGACACGAGAACGGTGAATATAGCCGTGAACCAGGCGGTTCGCTTGTAGTCCGACGCACTGAGCGCGTCGCGGTAGTTGTCGAGCCCCACGAAGGTTGCGTTCCCGAAGAACGGGTCCTCCAGATAGAACGATGACTTGATGGCCTCGGCGGCGGGCCAGAGGAAGAAGACCGCGATAATGCCCATCTGCGGCAGAAGCAGCAGGTACGGAAACCACGGATTCTGGAATTGGGATTTCTCCACGGGTCTCGCCCCTCCCCCGGAAATTAAATGGCGGGGGCGCCCTGGACGCCCCCGCCTTTTTGGATCAGTTGGTCTTCGAGAAGCGGTCGAGAAGCTTGTTGCCCTCTTCCTCGATCACGTTGAAGGCGCTCTCGACGTCGGTCTCACCGGCGAAGATACGGCCGTACTCGCGGTTCATCACGTCCCGGATCTGGACGTAGAAGCCCATACGGTAGCCCTTCGAGTTGTCGCCCGACGGCAGCGAGAGCTGCTTGATGCCGATCTCGGCCTGCGGCTTCTCGTCATAGTAGCCCTCGGCCTTGGCCGCCTCGTAGGCAGCCGTGGTGATCGGAACGTAACCGGTCTCCTTGTGCCAGAACTTCTGCACGTCGGTCGACGACAGGAACTTGAAGAACTCGGCGGTTGCCTTGTTCTCCTCGTCCGAATGCCCGGTCAGTGCGAAAAGCGCCGCGCCGCCGATGAAGGTCTGCGTCGGCTCGCTGGTGATCGCTTCCCAGTACGGCAGGTAGGTCGCCGAAAACTCGAAATCGACCGAGTTCAGAAGGCCGCCGAACGAACCGGACGAGCCAAGCCACATCGCCACTTCGGAGTTCTCGAACGGTGTCTGGTTGTCGCCCCAGCCGGCGCCGTAGTAGGCGTACCAGCCCTTGTCGAGCCATTCCTTCACTTTGCTGAAGTGCATCTTGATGGCATCGTTGTTGACCAGGATCTTGGTGCCGTCGGAGCCGTCGAAGCCATTGTTGTTCGAGGCGAACGGCAGGTTGTGACGCGAGTGGAAGTTCTCGGTCCAGATCCAGGGCGAATGCGACTGGGCAAGCGGGATGTAACCCGCATCGACGATCGCGGGCGCGATCGATTCGAACTCTTCCCAGGTCTTCGGCGGCTCCACGCCCGCTTTCTCAAGCGCGGCGATGTTGTAGTAGAGGATCGGCGTCGACGAGTTGAAGGGCATGCCCACCATCTTGCCCTCGGAATCGGCGTAGAAGTAACGCACGCCCGAGATGTAGTTGTTCGCGTCGAACTCGACCCCGGCCTGTGTCATCAGGTCCTCGGCCGGAATGACAGCGCCCTGGGCACCGATGATCGTCGCGGCGCCGGCATCGAACACCTGCACGATGTTCGGCTGTTCGCCGGCGCGGAACGCGGCGATCGTGGCCGTCAGGGTGTCTTCGTAGCCGCCCTTGAAGACCGGCGTCAGCACGATCTCGGACTGCGAGGCATTGAATTGCTCGGCGATGGAGTTCACCGTCTCGCCCAACTGACCGCCATGAGCATGCCACCAGACGATCTCCGTCTGGGCAAGGGCCGGGCCACAGGACACGGCAGCGGCAATGGCTGCCGCCAGTTTCAAGTTTTTCATGTTGATCTCCCAATCAAGTTTTTTGTCTTTCGCCTTCTTACGAGCGCTTCTTGCAGTTTTTGTGAAGGCGCACGAAGAGTCCAGTCAAATGAGTCATGGACTTCGTCTCTGGGCGTTGCGGCGACTTGATGCACATCCGGGCCGGGAAGAACTGACCCCGCCCTGACGCGCATCGAAACCGGCGACGGGCTGGCCCGTCCAAAGGCTTCCAGCAGCCACGCAACCTCGTCTGGTAGGCCCAATCTTACAGTTGCGCATCGACCAAGCCCATCAAGTCTTTAAATTCACTGAAAGATTCTTCGTGCGGGATACTTGCGACCGGCGACTTCCTGTATCCTTCCGTAAACAGCAGAAATGGAACCCCCGCCCGCTGCGCGGTCTCCGCGTCAACTTCGCTGTCACCGACGTAAAGCCGCCTGCCCTCACCGAGTTCCTCGAACACCGCCAGCAGAGGGGCCGGGTCCGGCTTGCGCGCCAGCGGGTTGTCGCCGCCCCAGACCGAGCCGAAGAAACCTTCAATTTCGAGGTGCCTCAGGACCGCCATGCAAGGCCTCAGAAGCTTGTTCGTGCAGATGCCCAGGCGATGCCTTGCCGAAAGAGCCTCCAGCGTCTCGACAACGTCCGGATAGGTCACGGTCAATGTCACCGCATCGTCGTAGCGCGCGACCACCTCTTCGAGCATCCGCGCCTGCTCGCTGTCGGGGATTGCGCGGGCTGCCCGCATGCGGGCCACGAAAACCTGGAAGCCATCGCCGATGAAACTGCGGGTTTCGTCAAGCGTGATCGGCGCGGCACCGACCTCGCCAAGCACTGCGTTGGCGATGCCCTGGATGTCGGGCGCACTGTCGATCAGCGTTCCGTCGAGATCGAAGACAATGCACCCGCTCATGGCCGCTCCACCACGAAATCCGGCAGGATGCCGGTTCGGGCAATCGCCTGCGCCACATCCTGACCCGCGAAGAACCCGAACCCCGAAATCAGTGCCGAACGCACTCCGGCGGTTTGCGCCCCGAGAATGTCCGTGTGGAGACTGTCGCCAACCATCAGGACACGTGCCCTGTCCACCGACCCCAGCCGCGCGAAGGCCAGATCGAAGATGTTCACGAAGGGCTTGCCGAAGAATTGCGGCTCGATGCCGGTCTGGTCCGCGAGGCGGTGCGCAAAATGCCCCGGCTCAGTCGAAAATCCGTTCTCCCGCGGCGCCACGATGTCCGGGTTTCCCACCAGAACCGGTCGCGGACGCTCCCGCAGCGCCTGCTCGAGATGCGCCTGCCGCGCCTCGGTCCAGGCCGCGCTGCCGATCATGAGAAACCCGTCGACATCGGCGTATGGCGCAGCATCATCCTCAAGATAGGTCAGCTCCAGACCTTCCAGATCGCGCAAGCCGGTGCTCCGCGTCGCCATCAGCCCCCAATGCAGATCCCTCCGACCGTTCAGACCGGCCAGCAGGGTTGCCCGGCTGGTAATCACATCCTCGGACGCAAAGTCATAGCCGAGGCGCGCATATTTCTCCATCAGGGCCGCATGCGGGAACCCGGCCGCATTCGAGACGACGAGCACGCGCTTGCCCACGGCCCGCAGATCGTCGATCCGCTCCTTCGTGCCCGGAATGGCGGCTTCCCCGATATTCAGCACGCCGAAGGCATCCAGGAGGAACACATCAACCTCGTCGGCGACTTCCGCCAGCGTCCCGGCATAGCGGAACGCTGTGCCCGCACTTCTGGCAACGGGCAGCCTGTGGCGCACGGCCTCATAGGCCAGAAACGCCTGCTCTGACGTCATGGCGGTCAGATGATCGCTCCCCGAACCTTGGCCGAAACCCATTCGCTGATGACCACCGCCGCAAGGATGACCAGCAGGATCAGGCTCACCTGCGGCCAGGCCAGCACGTTCAGCGACGACGAAAGCTGAAGCCCGATGCCGCCTGCCCCAACCAGCCCCAGAACCGTCGATTCGCGGATGTTGATGTCCCACCGGAACACCGCGATGCCCGCGAAAGCCGGAAGGATCTGCGGCACGATCCCATAGGCCATCACCTGCCACCGGCTGGCGCCGGTCGCCGTGATCGCCTCGACCTGCGTGTGGTCGATCTCCTCGATGGCCTCGTAAAGCAGCTTGGCGCAGAACCCGATCGACCGGATGGCGATGGCGACCACGCCCGCGAATACGCCCGGCCCGATGATGGCGATCAGCAGAAGCGCCCAGATCAGCGAGTTGATCGACCGTGTCGAGACGATGATCAACAACGCAACGGGACGAATGAACAAGGCCGACGGCGTGGTGTTGCGCGCCGCCAGGAAGGCCACCGGAACCGCCATGCAAAGCGCGATCAGCGTGCCGAGCGTGGCGATGTTGAGCGTATCCCAGATCGGGCGCCCCAGTTTGCTGATGTATTCCCACCGGGGCGGCGTCGCCCGCGTCCAGATGTCGCCCGCGATGCGCGGCGCGTCCCAGACGAAAAACCACGTCGTCGACTGGCTGATCTGCTGCCAGCAAACCACAAAGACCGCGACGCCGATCAGCCAGCCGAACCAGCGCACCATGCTTTCGCCTGTCGTCCGGCGCCGCCAGACCTGCGTTCCTTCCCGCTCGAGCACCGGCATCTACTGAACCCTCGCCCGGATGATGCCCGAGAGATACTCAAGCGCCATGACGATCCCGATGATCAGGATCAGGATCGCGGCGGCGGTATCGTACTCATAACGGTCGAAAGCGGTGTTCAGCGTCGCCCCGATGCCGCCCGCGCCGACCAGGCCCAGGATCGCACTTTCGCGGAAGTTGATGTCGATCCGGTACATGCTCAGCCCGACAAGCCGTGGCATCACCTGGGGTTGCACCCCGTAGTTGATCCACTGCATCCAACGCGCGCCACTGGCCCGGATCGCCTCGGCCTGCACCCTGTCCATCGCCTCGATGTCCTCGGCCAGAAGTTTCGACAGGAAGCCGATGGTCGCGAAGGACAGCGTCAGGAACCCGGCCAGCGGCCCGAACCCGAATATGGCGACCAACAGGATTGCGACGATGATCTCCTGCAAGGCCCGGCTGATCGCCACGATGCCCCGGCAAATGACATAGACCGGCAGGGGCGCAATGTTCCGCGCCGCGCCAAGCCCGATGGGGATCGAGATCAGGATACCCACGACCGAGGCCGCGACCGTCATCACGATGCTCTCCAGCAACCCGCTCCAGATGTCGCTCCAGCGCGAGATGAAATCGGGCCGGGTGAATGACAGGACAAACTGCCAGCCCCGGTCCAGACCCTCGTAGACCCGGCCCCAATCGACCTCGATGGTCATGACCGCCGCAACCATGTAGGCGGCGAAGCCGAACAAGAGCAGCCAGCGGAGCCAGGTCCGTTTGATGAAATGCGGCTTGCGCCAGCCCTTGCCGAGCATGTCGTCCAATTCGCGGTGGCTCATTCCGCCGCCTCGATCTCGTCTTCGCCCTCGACCTTCTGGATCGTGGCCTCCCAATCTTCCTCACCGTAGATCTCGGTCAGCTTGTCGGGCGTCAGCCCGTTCGGCCCGCCGTCATAGACGATCTCCCCGAAGCGCAGCCCGACGACGCGCGGCACGAACATCTGCGCCAGTGCGACATCGTGAATGTTGATGATTGCCGCCAGCCCGCGCTCGCGGCAAAGCTCGGTGATAAGCCGCATGATCTGCCGGCTCGTCTTGGGGTCGAGCGACGCGGTCGGCTCGTCCACCAGCAAAAGCTTGGGGTTCTGGATCAGCGCACGGGCGATGCCGACCCGCTGTCTCTGGCCGCCGGAAAGCTCGTCGGCGCGCTTGTCGGCCATGTGCAACAGCCCGACCCGGTCCAGCAGCCGGAACGCCTCGTCGATATCCGTTTGCGGAAAACGGCGCAGGAAACTCCGCCAGAACCCGACGTAGCCCAGTCGGCCGGAAAGGACGTTCTCCATCACCGTCAGCCGCTCAACCAACGCGTACTCCTGGAAGATCATCCCCATCTCGCGCCGCGCCCGCCTCAGCGCGCCCGAGCCCAGCCTGGTCAGGTCGGTTTCGTCCAGCATGACCGCACCGCTGGTCGGTTCGACCAGCCGGTTGATGCAGCGGATCATGGTCGACTTGCCCGCGCCCGACGGCCCGATCAACGCCAGAACCTGCCCTTTCGGCACCTCCAGCTCGATGGCCTTCAACGCCTGGTCGCCGGTCTTGTAGGTCTTCGTAAGTTTCTCGAGTCGCAGCATTCCCATCCCCTTGGAAAGGGTCGGAACGGGGCACGCTCGCGCCCCGTCCTATCAGTTCCGGTTCACTCGCAGGCGTACGAGACGTCGTTTGCCGCGTCGATCTTGCGGATCACCTCCCAGTATTCCTTGTAGGTGATCGGAATGAACTGTTCTTCCTCGCTCTTCGAAAACTCTTCCTGCAATCCGGTGCCTTCCCAGTCAAAGGTGAAGAACGCGTCCTTCACGGCCTCCTGAAGCTCCGGAGTAAGGTTGTTTGCCACACCGTAGCCAGTCGTCGGGAAAGTCTGCGATTTGTAGATCGACGTCAGCTGATCTTCAGTCACAACACCCCGCGCGATCATTCGCACCATGACCGAGTTGGCAATCGAAGCCGCCGCATAATCCTTGTTCGCCACGCCAAGGATCGAGTTGTCGTGCTTGCCCGAGAAGACCGGCTCGAAATCGCGCTCGGGCACCATGTCATAGTCGGCCTTGAGGATCGCCGAGGGCGCCTTGAAGCCCGAGTTGGACGTCGGCGACGTGAACGCAAGCTGTTTGCCCTTGATGTCCTCGACCTTCGTAATGCCGGAACCGGGATGCGTGATGATTTCCATCTCATAGCCGAAAGAGCCATCGCTACTGGCCATTATTGCGAACGGCCGGAAACCTGCACAGTTCACGGCAAGCGGGTTCGACCCCGTGTTGAAACCGGCGACATGCAGGCGACCGGAGCGCATCGCCTCGATCTGGGCCGCATTGCTCTGGACCGGGAAGAACAGCACGTCTTTACCGGTTTTCTCGGCCAGATGATCCAGGAATTCTGCCCAAACCGACTTGAACATCGCCGGGTCTTCAACCGGCGTGAACGCGAAAATCAGCGTGTCGGGATCGACCAGTTGAGACGCATCGGTGGGGATATCCGCGATGAGATCGCCATCGACATCGCAGAAGCGCTCGTCCAGGTCGCCTCTCGGACAATCCTGGGCCGACGCCGTGCCAGCCAGCGACAGAAGCGCGATTGCCGACGCGCCAATCAGAAGTTTCAGGTCAAGTTTCATTCTTTTTCCTCCCTAGATATGCGACGAGGCATGCCGCGTTATTCTTGCCTCAAGTGTCTTCTTCCACAACGAGAATGTCCACGTCCGCGCCGTCGATTGCGCTCAGAAGCACACCCGTCGGCCGCCGGTCCACGACGATCGAGGTCAACTGCGCCAGGCCACCGACCCGCGAGAACCCGTTGCGGTCGAATTTCTCCGAATCAACCAGCAGATGCCGCTCGACCGAGCGCTCCATCATGACGCGCTTGACCGCCGCGAAGCCCCGCACGCTTTCCGTCGGCCCTTCGGCGGACAGGCCCGACGCGCCGATCAGGCAGCGGTCCACGTTGAAACGGGCCAGGAATTCAAGCGTCTCGGTCCCGACCACAGCGGATTCCGCAGCCATGTACTCGCCCGGGCACAGAATGACCTCCGGCGTGCCGTGCCCGATGGTCATGGCAACCGGGATCGAGTTCGTGATCACCGTGCAGGGCGTGCCCATCCAGGCAAGCGCGCGCGCCGCCTCGATGGTGGTGGACCCGGAATCGATCATCACCGTTTCACCGTCGCGCACCAGCGCGGCCGCCCGGCGCCCTATCCGCTCGCGTTCTTCGGTGCGTGCATTCGCGCGCTCGCTCAGACTGGGATAATGCCCCTGAACGGGTGCAGACGCCCCGCCATGCGCGCGCGAGATCAGGCCCTTCTCGGCCAGCCCGTCAAGGTCGCGCCGGATCGTCTCGGTCGAAACGGCGAAACGCGATGCCAGCTCGCTGATGCGGACATGCGGCCGCAATTTCAGCTCCAACAGGATCTGCCGCCGCCGTTCCGACTTCTTCGGCTTCTGGCCAGCCTTCTTGTTGCGCGTTTCGGACTTCGTCATGCAGCACTTTCAAATCAGCCCGACAAGGATTGTGGCTTTTCGCGCAGTTTTTCAATGATTTTTGTTGCATTCACCAATTGCCGATGATGAACTCTATCAAAAGAAAAGGAAAATCGGACATTGGTCCGCCACACGATGCACAATCCGCTCGCAACAAGGGTCACGCAAGGATGACCGGGTTCCCGGCAATGCCGGAGGCTCGTGCCGCTTACCCCGCGTCCGCGCCAGGCCGCGCACTGGCAAGGTTTTTCACATGAGCGAGAACGGCAAGATCGCCAGGCAGATCGCCGCGCTGCCGGTGCATTGGGACAAGTCCGGCAAGCCCAGGGTGCTCATGGTCACCTCGCGCGATACGGGGCGGTGGGTGATGCCCAAGGGCTGGCTGATGGACGGCAAGAAACCCTGGCAGGCCGCCAAGATCGAGGCGCTGGAAGAAGCTGGCGCCGTGGGCTTCATCTCGGATACGCCCATCGGCATCTATCATTACGACAAGCGTCTCGACCGCCGCACGAAGGTTCGCTGCCGGGTGACCGTCTACCCGATGATGGTCGACAAGCTGAAGCGCCGCTGGAAGGAGCGCAACCAGAGAAAGCGCCACTGGTTTTCGCTGCGAAAGGCTGCCAAGCTTGTGAACGAGAAGGACCTCACGGCGCTTTTGAAGGAACTTGCGAAGAACCCTGAAAAGCTGTCCTTCGTCGAAGAATTACGCAGGGCCTCCTGAGCGGCCCGCGAATAGCCGGGACAACCCGGAACACATGATCCAAGGGAGGAAAAAATGAAAAAACTTACAGCAACTTGCGCGGTGTCGTTGACAGCGCTCGCGGTTTCGGCAGGCGCGTCCCAGGCGCTGACGCTCTATTGCTCGGCGCAGGAAGACTGGTGCCAGCTCATGGCGCGCAGCTTCGAGGAAGCGACCGGGATCGACGTCGACATGACGCGCAAATCCAGCGGAGAGACCTTCGCCCAGGTCAAGGCCGAGGAATCGAACCCCAAGGGCGACGTCTGGTGGGGCGGTACGGGCGACCCGCACCTTCAGGCTGCCGAGGAAGGGCTGACCGAGGAATATGTCTCGCCAATGCGCGACCAGCTTCACCCCTGGGCCATCGCGCAGGCAGAAAGCGCCGGCAACCGCACGATCGGCATCTACTCGGGCGCGCTCGGCTACGGTTACAACACCGAACTTCTGGCATCGAATGGCCTTCCGGAGCCCGCGTGCTGGAAGGACCTGCTGAAGCCCGAATACAAGGGCCACGTCCAGATGGCGAACCCCAACTCCTCCGGCACCGCCTACACCACGCTTGCCACGATGGTGCAGCTTTTCGGCGAGGATGAAGGCTTCGAGTTCATGAAGGGCCTGCACAAGAACATCAACCAGTACACCAAGTCTGGCTCGGCCCCGATCCGCGCCGCGGGACTGGGCGAGACCACGATCGGCATCGTCTTCATGCACGACGCCGTCGCCCAGACCGTCGCCGGTTTCCCGGTGAAGGCCGTCGCGCCCTGCGAGGGCACAGGCTATGAGATCGGCTCGATGTCGATCATCAGCGGCGCGCGCAACATGGACGAGGCCAAGCAGTTCTATGACTGGGCGCTTTCCGCCGACGCGCAGAACCTGGCGCTGCAGGTCAACGCCTTCCAGGTGCCGTCCAACAAGGGTGCGGAAACCTCGGAGGCCACGCCCGACCTCTCGACCCTGACGCTCATTGACTACGACTTCAAGAAGTACGGCTCTTCGGACGAGCGCAAACGCCTTCTCCAGAAGTGGGACGAGGACGTTTCGACACTGCCGCAATAACGCCTTGCGAGACGTCAACAGCGAAAATGCCGCCCGCCCGGTTCTGATCTTCTGGATCGCTGCCGGGTGGGTCGGCTACTGCCTCCTCCCCTGGTACGGGGTGGAGGACTTCTGGACGTTCGAGTGGCTGATCGACGGCTACCC
>JAJDOD010000165.1 GCA_022340315.1 Silicimonas sp.
CCCTGGCGTTTCAGGCTTTCGCTTTCCGACCGTTCCAGTGCGGCTTCGGCGACAGCGCTGCGCGAGACCACGCCCACCAGTTTGCCGTCGGCTTCCACGACGGGCAGGCCGAGGAAGTTGTTGCCGTCGAAGATATCCTGAAGGTCGTCGAGCGAGGTCCCGACATCGACGGTCATCGGCGTGGTCATTACTTCGGTCAGCTTGTCGCTGCGCTTGGAGGTCAAGAGGCCCCTGAGCGAGACCACGCCCACCGGTCGGCCCTCGGCGTCGGTCACATAGGGGTGCTGGCCGCGGTAGCGCTCGAAATCGTCGTCCTCGCTGACCATGCCGCGCAGGACGGTTCCCACCGTTGCGGTGTCTGCAAAGGCGAAGGTTTCGGCCACCATGAGGCCGCCCGCGGTCTCGTCGTCATAGGCCACGAGCCGCCGGACATCCGCCGCGTCCTCGGGGTCGAGTTCGTTCAGGATCGCTTCGGCTTCTTTCTCGTCGAGATCGCCGATGAGGTCGGCCTGAAGGTCGGAATCAAGCTCTTCGAGCACGTCGGCGGCCCGCGCCGCGTCCATGCGCTCGACCAGTTCGGTGGCGGTTTCGTGTGGGGCTTCCTCGACCAGATCGGCGGCCAGTTCGATATCGACGAGGTTCAGCAGATGGTCCCGGTCTTCCGGGTTCAGCGCCAGAAGCTGGCGCATCTTGCCGCTGAGCGGGAGCGGTTCGAGAAGCGCCTCGATGCCCTCGGCGTCGCGGGCGTCGACCGCTTCCTTGACCTGCTCGCGGATCGTGCGCGGCTTGTCGTCGTCGCTGTCCTCGGGGCGTTCGAGGGTCGTCTGGTCCTGCTCGTCAGCCATCATCGGGCTCCTTGTCGGGCGGGTCTATTTGTGTGGTAGGCGGGGGTGGTCAGGTCTGGTCGAAGGGCTCGAAACTTTCCGGCCTGGCGCGGTGCCATCGGTCAAGATAGCCGAATGTATCCTTCTCCTCGCGGAGCAGGAAGCCCTCTGGCAGGTAGGGATAGACGTCCTCGCCGGTGACCATGTCGCGGTCGCTTTCGCGCATCAGAAGATGGTGCGGCAGGAACTCGATGGGGTGCCAAAGACCGGCGGCGCCGGTCATCTCTGCAAGCGCCTTCAGGGTGTTCTTGTGGAAACGGAAGACGCGTTCGGATTTCTCGGGCACATTCAGCGCACGCTGGCGCAACTGGTCCTGTGTTGCGACGCCGACCGGGCAATGGTTGGTGTGGCAGGCCTGGGCCTGGATACAGCCGACAGCGAACATGAAGCCGCGCGCCGAGTTGGCCCAGTCGGCGCCGAGGGCGAGCGCCTTGGCGATGTCGAAGGCGGTGACGAGCTTGCCGGAGGCACCGATCTTGATCCGGTCGCGCAGGCCTGCGCCGCGAAGCGTGTTGTGAACGAAGACGAGACCCTCGACAAGCGGCATGCCAACGTGGTTGGCGAATTCGAGCGGGGCCGCGCCGGTGCCACCTTCCTTGCCGTCGACGACGATGAAATCCGGCACGATGTCGGCCTCGAGCATCGCCTTGACCATGCACATGAACTCGCGCCGGTGACCGATGCAGAGCTTGAAGCCGACCGGCTTGCCGTCGGAATTGTCCTGCAGGAGCTTGATGAACTGCACCATCTCGCGCGGCGTCGAAAACTCGGGGTGCGAGGCGGGCGAGACGCAATCCTGGCCCAGGGGCACGCCGCGGGCCTCTGCGATCTCGGGCGAGATCTTGGCAGCGGGCAGAACGCCGCCGTGACCCGGCTTCGCCCCCTGGCTGAGTTTCAGTTCGATGAGTTTCACCTGCGGGTCGGCGGCCTGTGTGCGGAACTTCTCGACGTCGAAGCGGCCCTCGGGGGTGCGGCAGCCGAAATAGCCCGAGCCGACCTCGTAGATCAGGTCGCCGCCGCCTTCGCGGTGATAGCGGCTGATGCCGCCTTCGCCGGTGTCATGGGCGAAACCGCCTTTCTTCGCGCCGGTGTTGAGCGCGAGGATGGCGTTGGCCGAGAGCGCGCCGAAGGACATGGCCGAGATGTTGTAGATCGAGATGTCGTAAGGTTTTTCGCAGCGTGTGCCGCCGATGCGGATGCGGAAATCGGTGTCCTCGATGTGTTTCGGCGCGGCGGAATGGGTGATCCATTCGTAGCCTGAATCGTAGACCCGCTGCCGGGTGCCGAAGGGGCGCTTGTCTTCGACCCCCTTGGCACGCTGGTAGACGAGCGAGCGTTTGTCGCGCGAGAAGGGTTCTTCGTCCTGGTCGCTCTCGATGAGGTATTGCCGGATCTCGGGGCGGATGCCTTCGAACAGGAAGCGCATGTGGCCGAGGACGGGATAGTTGCGCAGGATGGCGTGGCTGGTCTGGGTGACGTCGTAGACCCCCAGCAGGGTCAGGCCGCCGAAGAGCAGGACACCCAGCAGGAACCACGAGGACCAGATCAGCCCGAAAAGGGAAACCACGGTCAGAAAGGCGACCCCGGCGAAAACGGCAAAACGCATGGGCTCGCTCCTCAGATCACGGTGTGGATGGCGCGTTCCAGCTTGTCGGTGAGTTCAACGATCTGGTCGTCCTCGATGATGAAGGGAGGCGCGAGCAGGATGTGGTCGCCTTGTCGGCCGTCGATGGTGCCCGACATGGGATAGCAGATAAGGCCCTCGGCAAAGGCCGCTTTCTTGATCTTGGCGGCCACGCCCCTGGAGGGGTCGAAGGGCGCCTTGGTGCCCCGGTCCTGCACCAGTTCGATGCCGCGAAAGAGGCCGCGGCCCCGGATGTCTCCGACGTGCGGGTGCTGGCCGAAGCGGGCTTCGAGGCTTTCCTGGAGTTTTTGCCCTTGCACCTTCACGCGCTGGGTAAGGTCGCGCTCAAGGATGGCGCTGACCACCGCAAGCCCGCCCGCCGCAGCGGCAGGGTGGCCGAGATAGGTGTGGCCGTGCTGGAAGAAACCCGTGCCGTTCTTGATCGTATCGTGGATCTCGGCGGTGCAGAGCATCGCGCCGATGGGCTGATAGCCCGCGCCGAGGCCCTTGGCGATACAGACGATGTCCGGTGCGATCCCGTCCTGCTCGCAGGCGAAGAGGCTGCCTGTTCGGCCCATGCCGCACATCACCTCGTCGAGGATGAGGAGCACGCCGTACTGGTCGCAGATCTCGCGGATGCGCTTGAAATAGCCCGGTGCCGGGGCCAGCGCGCCGGCGGTGGCGCCCACGACTGGTTCGGCCATGAAGGCCATGACGGTTTCAGGGCCGACGCGGAGGAGTTCGTCCTCCAGCGCATTGGCGGCGCGCAGGCCGTAGTCTTCGAGGCTCTCGCCCTCGTGGCGGAGGCGGTATTCGTAGCAGGGGTCGATGTGGCTGACGTCGAGGAGAAGGGGCGCGAATTGCTGGCGGCGCCATTCGTTGCCGCCCGCCGAGAGCGCGCCGATGGTGTTGCCGTGGTAGCTTTGCTTGCGCGCGATGAGGCGGCCTCGCTCGGGTTGGCCTTTCTCGACCCAGTATTGCCGCGCGAGCTTGATCGCGGCCTCGGTCGCCTCGGAGCCGCCGGAGACGAGGTAGACGCGGTCGATGCCCTCGGGCGCATGTTCCACCAGCAGGTCAGCCAGCGCTTCGGCGGGTTCGGAGGTGAAGAAGCCGGTATGCGCGAAGGCGAGCGTGTCGAGCTGCGCCTTGATGGCCGCCGTGATGGTGCTGTCGCCGTGCCCGAGGCAACTCACCGCCGCGCCGCCGGAGCCGTCGAGATAGCGTTTCCCGGTGCTGTCGATCAGGTAGCAGCCTTCGCCGCCGACGGCGACGGGCGGGGTTACGTTGCAGTTGCGGGCGAAGATATGCGACATCGGTTATCTCCTTTCGGCGGCTCTTTGCTGCCAGATTGACCGGATCGGACGGGTAACGCAAACGCTTGCCCGAGCTGTCAGGAAGGCGCTGCGCCGACATCGCGGATCGCGCGGTCGAGATCGGCGGCGGTCGTGATCTTGTAGTTGGCCTCCGAGCCGGGGATCAGGCGAACATTTAAACCGGCGTCGCGCGCGACGGCCACATCATCGGCGCCGCTGCCATCGTGGGACTGGTGGGCCTGTAGAATCTTCGCGAAGTCAAAGCCTTGCGGCGTCTGTGCGCGCCAGAGGCCGTCGCGCGGGACAGGGCTTTGGGCAAGCTCGCCGGAGGAGGACCAGAGGGCGTCGACGACCGGGAGCGCGGCGAAGGCGCCATCGTGGCTGTCGAGTGCGGCGATCACGTCGCGGATGATCTCGGCAGAGACGAAAGGGCGGGCGGCGTCATGGATCAGGACCTTGTCCGGCGCGCTTTCGGCCAGGCCCTCAAGCCCGCGGAGGACCGAGGCGGCCCGCGTTTCGCCGCCATGCTCGGGAGGCAGGAGGCGGGGGTCGGAAAGGCCTGACAACGCCTCTGCGCAAAGCGCCGCGTCGTCGCGGTGGATGACCGGCAGCACCTGGCCGATATCGCGGACGGTCAGGAATGCTTCGACCGACCGGCGCAGCGCGGTTTTTCCTGCAAGCGGGATGTATTGCTTGGGTATTTCCGACCCGAGCCTGTGTCCGCGCCCGGCGGCGACGATGATGGCCGCTACCGACATGGGTTCCTGCCTGTTCCTGACAACATTCGCCGCCTCGCTTTGGGCCGAACCTATGGCGGGAGGGATGGCAAGGGCAAGGGTGTCGGGCCGGTTCGGCGTCTGCTTTCCGGCTCCGGTGCGGGTCTCACCTGACCTGCACGATGGTGAGGATCGTGTCGATATTGAACTCATGCGGCTCTTCCGGGGCCTCGGGCGTGTCGTAGTCGCGCTCGAACAGGATTTTCCCGGTGTGGCGGTTGGTCAGGTAATAATACCCGATTGCGGCAATCGTGATGACAAGCTGGACCGGATCGACGCCGGGACGGAACACGCCGTCTTCCACGCCGCGCTCGACTATCGACCGGACCCGGTCAAGGTGATCCCGGCTCGCCGCGCGGAGCCGCGTGGCGCCTTCGAGGTGGCGGCCTTGGTGCAGGTTGGCGCTGTTGACGAGGGTGATGAATTCGGGGTGCGCGAGGTAGCAGTCCCAGGTGAATCGCACCAGTTTCTCAAGCGCTTCACGGGGCGGAAGAGTTGCAAGGTCAAGGTCTTGCTAGGCCTCGCGTAAGTGGAGGTATGTGTCCTCCAGCGCGGCGCCGAGGATGCGCGCCCTGGTGGCCTCTGCGTCGCGCGTCCGTATCTTTTCGCCCGGCATTCGGCCTGTCCCGCTGGTTGCGTGCCGGGGTATGGCGACCCGGCCGGTGCGCGGGGCTATAAAGCACTTGATGTGGTGGGAAAAGCGTATGTAGCTAGGTAGTGCAATGCCGGTGCGCCGAGCGCGGTTGCAAGTTGGCGGGGGGAGCGATGGCGGAAGCGGGATACGACTACGTGATCGTCGGCGGCGGGTCCGCGGGCTGTGTCATGGCAGCGCGGTTGACCGAGGACCCGGCGGTGCGGGTGCTGCTGCTGGAGGCCGGGGGGCGCGACAATCATCCGCTGATCCACATGCCGGTGGGCTTTGCCAAGATGACCGCGGGGCCGCATACCTGGGGCTTCAATACGGTTCCGCAAGCCCATGCGAACAATCGCGAAATCCCCTATGCCCAGGCGCGGGTGATCGGTGGCGGATCGTCGATCAATGCCGAGGTCTTCACGCGCGGGCATCCCAGCGACTATGACCGCTGGGCCGAGGCGGAGGGCTGCGAAGGCTGGTCGTTCGAGGAGATCCGGAAGTACTTCATCCGGTCGGAGGGGAACACGGTTCTATCCGGGGAATGGCACGGGACAGAAGGCGGTCTGGGGGTGTCGAACATCCCTGATCCGCAGCCGATGACGCGGGCGTTTGTGCAGTCGTGCCAGGAACTTGGCATACCCTATACGCCTGATTTCAATGGCGCAAATCAGGCGGGATGCGGGTTCTACCAGACGACGACGAAGCGCTACCGGCGCTGCTCGGCGGCGGTGGGGTTTCTCAGGCCGGTGATGGACCGGGAGAACCTGACGGTCGAGACCGGGTGCCAGGTGCTGCGGATCGAGTTCGTCGGCAACCGGGCGCATGGGGTGGAGTACGCGCGGGGCGGTGACCCGAGGCGGGTCAGGGCGGAGAGCGAGGTGATCGTGACCAGCGGCGCGATCGGCACGCCGAAGCTGATGATGCTTTCGGGTGTCGGGCCGGCGGATCATTTGCGGGAGCATGGTATTGATGTTGTTCAGGATTTGCCGGGTGTGGGCTCGAATCTGAACGATCATTTCGGCATCGACATCGTGGCGGAACTGAAGCACCACGACAGTCTCGACAAATACAACAAGTGGCATTGGGCGGCGCTGGCCGGGATCGAGTACCTGGCCTTCAAGTCGGGCCCGATCACGTCGAACGTGGTTGAGGGCGGGGCTTTCTGGTATTCGGGCGATGGCTTGCAAGTACCTGATCTGCAATTCCATTTTCTGGCAGGTGCCGGGGCCGAGGCAGGCGTGCCGAGTGTGCCGAGAGGGTCGTCGGGGGTTACGCTCAATTCTTATACCGCGCGTCCGAAGGCTCGGGGCACGGTGCGGCTGCGGTCGTCCGATCCGGGCGCCGCGCCTTTGATCGACCCGAATTTTCTCGGGCATCCGGATGACCTGAAGACGTCGGTGGAGGGCGTGAAGATCAGCCGCGAGATCTTTGCGCAAGCGTCGCTGGCGAAGCATATCCGGCGGGTGCACTTCCCTGATGACAGCGTGAAAAGCCAAGCGGATCTTGAGGCTTACGCGCGGCAGTTCGGGCGGACCTCGTACCATCCGACCTGCACCTGCAAGATGGGGGTGGACGAGATGGCGGTGGTCGATCCCCAGTGCCGGGTGCGGGGGTTGGACGGCATTCGCATCTGTGACAGCTCGATCATGCCGAGCCTGATCGGCTCGAACACCAACGCGCCGACGATCATGATAGCGGAGAAGGCAAGCGACCTGGTGCGGGGAAACCGTTAACGGAGTGCGCGCGGCACGGTGTTGCGGGCAACGGGCAATGGCGTAAACGCCTTGAAATGCGGGGTTTGGGGCGAAAACGCAACGTCGGTATCACGTCGGTATTACGTCGGTATTGCGTCGGTGCATCCATCGGCATTTGCGATCCGGCGGCAGGTCCGGGGTGCGAACGTTCACAGAGTTTACCGTCGCGTTAACCGTTTTCCGGTTGTGGGTTGAGGCATGGGGCTCGGCTTGCGAGGATGGGGCGGCGGAGTAGTCGAAGGGAAGGAACAATGTCGGACAAGGTTTGCGCGATCATCGGATACGGGCCGGGACTGGGCGCGGCCTATGCCGCGGCCTTTGCGGGGGCGGGCTACAAGCTGGCGCTGCTGAGCCGGTCAGGCTCGGCGCCGGGGGGAGAAGTTTCGGCCAAGGCCTATGCCTGCGACGCCTCGGACCCGGACGCGGTCAAGGCGGCGCTGGCGGGCGTCGAGAGCGATCTCGGAGCCATCGACGTGTTGATCTACAACGCCGATATTGCCGCATTCGGTGCGTTGGAAGACATCGACGAAACAACATTCGAGATGTCCTGGCGCGTGGCGGTGCTGGGGCTGTTCACGGCGGTGAAGGCGGTGTCGGAAAGCATGATCGAGCGCGGCGGGAGCATCATCGTCTCGGGCGCCACCGCCTCGCTGAGGGGCAATGTCTGGACGACGGCCTTCGCGCCTGCCAAGGCGGCGCAGCGCATTTTCGCGCAGTCGATGGCCAAGCAGTTGGGGCCGAAGGGCGTGCATGTCGGCTATCTCATCATCGACGGGGTGATCGACACCGCCGACACACGGGCCGGGTTCGCCAAGGGCAAGCCGGACGCGTTCTTCATCCAGCCGGACCGGATCGCGGATGCGGCGCTGATGATGGCAAGGCAGGATCCGTCGGCCTGGACCTTCGAGATGGATCTGAGACCCTTCGGCGAGAGCTGGTAGGGCGCTGCCGGCTCAATCCCAGTCGGGTGCCCAGGGAACCTTGTCAATTGTGACGATCCGGTAGCCGGTGTTCGTCAGAGCCTCGATCCGGGCCATGTCGACATGGGAAAGGGTGAAATCCATGATGTCGAAGTTGGCGCGGATGTTGTCCGGCTTCGTCGACATGGTGTTTATGCTGACGCCCTTCTGGAGGATCCAGCGGAGCACGACCTGAGCGGCCGACTTGCCGTAGGATTTCCCGATCTCGGCGAACTCGGGGTGCTTGAACACCTCGCCGCGCGCAACCGAGCAGTAGGAGGAGAGCGGCACGCCAACCTCGTTCGCGCCGGCCATGAGCTTGTCCTGGTTGAGCAGCGGGTGAAACTCGACCTGGTTGGTGACGAGCGGCGCGTCGATGATCTGCACCGCCTCGCGGAGCATGGCGACGGTGTAGTTCGAGACGCCGATGTTGCGGGCAAGGCCGCGTTCGAGTGCGTCCTGCAGCAGGCGGAGCGGGGGCGCGATGTCGCCGCCGATGGGCGGCCAGTGGAGGAGGAGGACGTCGACCTGGTCGACCTGAAGCGCCTTCAGGCTGGTCTCGACCGATGCGATGAAGCGATCTTCCCCGAAATTGTCGGGGTGCACCTTGGTGGTGATGCAAAGCTCGTCCCGCGCGATGCCGGTGGCTTTCAGCGCCGCGCCGGTGTCGGCCTCGTTGCCGTACATCTGGGCGGTGTCGAAGGCGCGGTAGCCGATCTCGGCGGCGGTCTGGATGGCGTTTCGGGCGTCGTCGCCGGTGAGCGGAAAGGTTCCGAACGAACGCTGATGGGTTTTCTGGAAGTAGATTGTCATGCCGTCCTCCGGTCTGCGCCTTCATGAGTAACCAATAAGTTACTTAAGGCAAGGGCCATTTTCGTTTCTGCTTGATTTCGCGGGTGTTTTCGCGTCTTGATTCATCAGGTTCGCCGTGGCATTTTGAATAACCATGTAGTTACTTATGCCGCCGGGCGCGGCTTGATGCGAGGGCAGGCGGGTGTCGAAAGTCATATCAGCCGCCGAGGCGGTTGCAAAGATCGCCGACGGCGAGATGCTGGCGGTGAACTCGTCGAGCGGGCTTTGCTGCCCCGACGCGGTTCTGGCGGCGCTGGGCGAGCGGTTCGAGGCGACGGGGTCTCCGAAGGACCTCACCTCGATCCATCCCATCGCGGCGGGAGATTTCTTTGGCACCAAGGGGGTCGATCACATCGCGAAGCCGGGGATGATCTCGACCATCATCGGGGGAAGCTATCCGTCAGGGCCGACCAATGCCGAGCCGCCGCTGATCTGGCAGATGATCGGGCGGAACGAGGTGAAGGCGTACAACCTGCCTTCGGGCATCATCTTCGACATGCTGCGCGAGGGCGCGGGCAAGCGGCCGGGCGTGCTGACCAAGGTGGGGATGGAGACGTTCGTGGACCCCGAGCAGGAGGGCGGCGCGATGAACGCCGCCGCCGCCGAGGTGCCGATCGTGCGGCGCGAGAGTTTCGACGGCGAGGACTGGCTTTACTTCAAGGCGCTGGCGCCGGACGTGGCGATCATCCGGGCGACCACGGCCGACGAGCGTGGGAACCTGACCTACGAGGGCGAGGGCGCGGTGCTGGGCGCTATGGAGATGGCGCTGGCCACCCATAACAACGGCGGCATCGTGATCGCGCAGGTGCGGCGGGTGGCGGCGAACGGGACGCTGAGGCCGCATGACGTGCGGGTGCCGGGGATTTTGGTGGATTATCTGGTCGAGGCGCCGGAGGCGCTGCAGACCACGGAGACGCCTTACGACCCGGCAATCTCGGGCGAGCTGATGCGGCCGCTCGATACGTTCAGCGTGCCGGAGTTCGGGGTGCAGAAGGTGATCGCTCGGCGGGTGGCGCAGGAGTTGCAGCCCGGCTGGGCGGTGAACATCGGCTTCGGGGTTTCGGCCAACGTGCCGCGCATCTTCCTCGAAGAGGGGCGACACGGGGCGGTGACCTGGGTGATCGAGCAGGGGGCCGTGGGGGGTGTGCCTTTGCTGGGGTTCCAGTTCGGCTGCGCATCCAATGCCGAGGCCTTCGTCGCCTCGCCGCACCAGTTTGCCTATTTCCAGGCTGGCGGGTTCGATTGCTCGCTTCTGTCGTTCCTTGAGGTGGATGCGGAGGGTTCGGTCAATGTCTCGCGGCTGTCGGCCACGCCGCACCGGACCGCCGGGGCGGGGGGCTTTGTCGACATCACCGCGCGGGCGCGGAAGATGGTGTTCTCGGGCACGTTCAACGCAGGCGCGAAGATGCGGATCGAGGACGGGCGGCTGGTGATCGACAAGGAGGGGCATACGGCGAAGTTCGTGGGCAAGGTCGACCAGGTGTCGTTCTCGGGCGCGCGGGCGCGGCGGCAGGGGCGGAGCGCGACCTATGTGACCGAGCGCTGCGTGATCGAGTTGGGCGAGGACGGGCTGGTGGTGACGGAGGTTGCGCCGGGGGTGGATCTGGTACGGGACGTGCTGGCGCAGGCGGCGACGCCCCTGAAGGTGGCGGAGGGGCTGAAGGTGATGGAGGCGCGGCTGTTCCGGCCGGGGCCGATCGGGCTGATGGCATGAGCGGGCGGGTACTTCTCGAGGTCGCTGGCGGGGTGGCGCGGCTGCGGCTGAACCGGCCGGAGAAGCTGAACGCGCTGGATATGGAGATGGTCGGGGAACTGGCGGCGCGCTGCGGCGAGATCGAGCGGAGCGCCGCGCGGGTGGTGATCCTCTCGGGCGAGGGCAAGGCGTTCTGCGCGGGCGGCGATATCGAGGCCTGGAGCGGCGAGGGCGCCGAGGCGTTCGGGCGGCACTGGGTGCGCGACGGGCATACGGCCTTCGACGCGCTGGCGCGGCTGGCGCAGCCGGTGATCGCGGTGCTGGACGGGCACGCGCTGGGCGGGGGGCTGGAACTGGCGGCTTGTGCGGACATGCGGATCGCAGAGGCTCACGTGAAGATCGGGCAGCCGGAGGCGGGGCTGGGGATCATTCCCGGCTGGTCGGGCACGCAGCGCGCGGTGCGCCGCTTCGGGGCGCAGGCGGTGCGGCGGATGGCGGTGATGGGCGAGGTGTTCTCGGCGGAGCAGGCGCTGGCCCTGGGGATCGTCGATGCGGTCGTGGAAACCGGCGGCGGCATCGCGGCGGCCGAGGCGGCGGCGGCGCGGGTGCTGGAGCGCGGGCCTCGGGCGACGGAACTGGCCAAGATGATGATCAACGCTGCCGAGGGCGAGGAACGCGAGCGGGTGATCGAGGCGCTGGCGGGCGCGCTGGCGGCGGGATCGGAGGAACTGCACGAGGGGCTTGCGGCGTTCCGCGAGAAACGGAAGCCCGATTTCGGGAGCGGCGAATGACCATCCGGCACCTTGTTGCCGTCCGGTTCGGGGCGGAGGCCGACGCGGATACGCGGGCGGCGATCTATGCCGATCTCGCGGCGCTGGATGCCCGGATCGACGGTATCCTCGATTTCCAGACGCGCCGGAACGTCAGCCCGGAAGACCCGGTGGTGCGGGGGTTCCGCGATCTGTTCTGGTTCGATTTCCGCGATGCGCATGTGCGCGATGCCTATCTGGCCGACGAGGTGCACCAGGCCATCGGAGCGCGGATCGTTGCGGTGGCGGAGGGCGGTGCCGAGGGCATTTTGGTCTGCGATTTCGAGCTTTGAGACAAGCGATTCGGTGCGGGGTTTGTTCCCCCTCCCACCCACCCTTATCTTAGCGAACGGCGGGTTAACGGGGCGTTAAGTCTCGGTGGAAATTCCGCTCTGTATCGACGAACTTACAACGAAAAGTTCAAGCATAATACGTCCAGTAAGGCGCGCCGTCCGGGGCAGGCATCCGCCGCGAGCCGGCCATGATTTCCATCATGGGTGACCGCGTGCAATCCGCCGCTACCGATAGGCCAGAAGCCGGTTGCGACCGGTCTGCACCTCGGTTCCCTCCTGGTTGGTCACGGTGAAATCCAGAACCAGCACCGCCTGATCCGCCGCTTTCGCACTCTCCTTCCCGGCGATTTCGTAGCTCATCGCAATCTCGTCGCCCGCCAAGACCGGCCGCCGAAATCGCCATTCCCAGCCAAGCGAGGCGCGGGCGGAGATCTGCACCGGTGCGAGGTTCTTCATGCCGTCGATCAGCGACAGCACCAGCAGCCCATGCGCCACGCGGTCGGCGAAACCGTGGCGTTGCGCCGCGGCCTGGTCCATGTGGATCTCGAAGCGATCGCCGGTCAGCGCTGCGAAGGCGTCAATCATTCCGGCGGTCACAACGCGCGACCCGCAGTCGATGCGGTGGCCTATCGAAAACGCGTCGGCCCCGTGGGTGCCGGGGGTCAGTGGGTTCTGGGTCATGATGTGCAGCTCTCGGGCTGTTTTGCTTGCAACCGTGTTTCGCGTGCCTCTCGCCGGAATTGCAAGCGGGAAAACCCGGCGGAGGCGCTTGACCGGGGGCCGGGGGTGCGTAGTGTAACCGTACGGTTACAGGCGGATTTGGCCCGGTGTCTGACATGGTTCCACCCTCACATGCTTCCGGTATTCGTCGCCTCTGTCGCGAGATGGGGCGCGCGGCATGAGTGCGCCGGTCGCGCTGGTCACCGGGTCAAGCCGCGGGATCGGGCGGGCGGCGGCGCTTGCGCTGGCCCGCGAGGGGTTCGCGGTGGCGGTGCACGGGCCTTCGGACGACGATGAACTGGCCGAGGCGCTGGATAGGGTGCGGAGCGCGGGCGGGGCGGCGATGAAGACCGCCTTCGACGTGACGGATCTAGCGGCACACGAACCGGCGCTGGCGGAGGTCGAGGGGAAGCTC
>JAJDOD010000166.1 GCA_022340315.1 Silicimonas sp.
GAACCAGGGCGAGACGCCCGCCGTCTACAGCCCCGGCCGCGACCCGTCCGAAACGCTCGAGATTGCGGACCCCGAGATGGTCGAGGCCATCGAGCGCGTACTGTCCGCCATCGGGCGGCGGCCGCGCGACGCGAACTGGACGTCGCGCGGGGTGCGGCTGGCGATCATCGCCGCGGCGCTGGCCGGTCTTGTGTTCTGGCTGCCTGGTGCGGTGACGGACTATGCAGCCTCGCTGGTGCCGGATAACGCCAGGGCGCAGATCGGCGAGGACCTTCTGGCGGAATCGGAGCGTGTCGCGGGCGCGCCATGCTCCTCGCCATCCGGCGACCGGGCGCTGGCGCGGCTGACCGAGCGGCTGTTTCCCGGCACGCCCGTGCGCCTGGTCATCCTGCCCAGCACGCTGGAAACCACGTCTCGCCTTCCCGGAGGCACCATCCTGCTAGGCCACACGCTGGTCGAGGACCACGAGACACCCGAGGTCGTGGCGGGCTACGCGATTGCCGAGTATCTCCGCTGGCGCGAGGGCAGTACGCTTGGCGAATTGCTCGAGGCGCGCCCGTTCATGGCGTCGCTGGCGCTTCTCTCGACCGGCCACCTCCGCAAGTCCGACCTTGATCGCATGGCGGAATGGATGGTCGTGAAGCCGCCCGCGCCGGTATCCGACGCAGCGCTTCTCGCGGCAATGAACGAACGGCAGGTGGCCAGCGCGCCCTACGCCTATGCAGTCGATATCTCGGGCGAGCGCACCGCAGAACTTATCCGGGGCAGCGGCGAGACACAGATGATCCTCGACGACAACGACTGGGTCGCGCTGCAGCTGATCTGCGGCGAGTAGCCGGGCCGATGCCCGCCGTTACTTGGTGCCGAACATCCGGTCGCCCGCGTCACCCAGGCCGGGCACGATATAGCCCTTCTCGTTCAGCTTCTCGTCCAGCGCCGCCGTGACGATTGGCACATCCGGATGCGCCTCCTTCATCCGAGCGACGCCTTCGGGTGCCGCCAGCAGGCAAAGGAAACGGATATCCGTCGCACCCGCTTCCTTCATCAGGTCGATGGCGGCAGCCGAGCTGTTGCCGGTGGCCAGCATCGGGTCCACCGCGATCACCAGGCGCTTGCCCAGGTCGCCCGGCAGTTTGCAGTAGTATTGCACCGGCTTGAGGGTTTCCTCGTCACGGTAAAGCCCGACGAACCCCACGCGTGCCGAAGGGATGAGATCGAGCATCCCGTCAAGCAGCCCGTTCCCGGCGCGCAGGATCGAGACCAGCGCCAGCTTGCGCCCCGCCAGCACCGGCGCGTCCATCTCGCAAAGCGGCGTTTCGATGACCTTCGTCGTCAGCGGCAACTCGCGGGTAACTTCATAGGCGAGCAGCAGCGAAATTTCGCGGAGGAGTTGCCGGAAGCCCGCCGTTGAAGTCTCCTTCTCGCGCATCAGCGACAATTTGTGCTGGACCAGCGGGTGATCGACGATGGTGAGGTGCTGGGTCATGTCCGTTCCTATTCCAGAAAGCTTCTGCCGGGTCCCTGAGACGGGACGCCGAGATGATGCGCGACCGAGGCGCCGATGTCGGTGAACCCGACGAGGCCGACCGGTCGTGCGCCCCTGCCCCAGCCAAGCACGGGCACGCGCTCGCGGGTGTGATCGGTGCCGGTCCAGGTCGGATCGTTGCCGTGATCGGCGGTGAAGATCATCAGGTCGCCGTCGCTGAGGTTGGCGAGCAGGCGCGGGATCTGGGCGTCGAACCATTCGAGGTGCGCGGCATAACCATCCGCATCGCGTCGGTGGCCATACTGGCTGTCGAACTCGACGAAATTGGCGAAGGTGAGGCTGCCGTCTTCCGCCTCTCCGGTCAGGCGGTGGAGGTGTTCCATAAGGTCCCTGTCGGGCCCCTTCGCCACGTCCGCGATACCCCGCATCGAGAAGATATCGCCGATCTTGCCTACGGCGTGCACCTTGCGGCCGGCCTCGCTCACCCAGTCGCAAAGCGTCGGGCCTGGCGGTTCGATGGCATAATCGTGACGGTTGGGCGTGCGGGAAAAGTCTCCGGGCGTTCCGATGAAGGGCCGGGCGATGACGCGCCCGACACGCATGGCGTGCAGCGTGGGCGCAAGCGCCTGACAAAGATCGAGCAGGCGATTGAGGCCGAAGGTTTCCTCGTGCGCCGCAATCTGAAGCACGCTGTCGACCGAGGTATAGCAGATCGGCCACCCGGTTTTCATATGCGCCTCGCCAAAGCGTTCGATCACCTCGGTGCCCGAGGCGTGCGTGTTGCAAAGCGAACCCTCGGTTCCGGCTTTCTCTGCGATCAGGGCCAGAATGTCGGGCGGGAAGGCCGGGTCCGTCTTGGGGAAATAGTGCCAGTCCCACGGCACCGGCACGCCCGCGATCTCCCAATGGCCCGACGGCGTGTCCTTGCCGTTCGAAACCTCGGTTGCCGCACCCCAAAGGCCGTTCGGCTCCGCCCCCAGACCAGGGGCATCCAGCCCCGAGGCAAGCTGGATCGTGGCACCAAGTCCGAGACGGTCGAGGTTGGGTAGGGTGAGGGATCGCGCCTGGGCGATGTGACCGACGGTGTTGGCGCCGGTATCCGGCACTTCGCCGTTGAAGAACTGCCCGGCATCTGGCGCGCCGCCGATCCCGGCGCTGTCGAGGACGACAAGAAACGCGCGCGCCATCAGCCCACCCTGTCGATCATCAGTGGCACCGGCCGGGCATCGTCGGCAATCGTCAGCGCGGAAAGATAGGCGCGCTCGGCGGCCTGCGCGGCCTTTTCGCTTGCGGCGTGGAGGCGCGCCACCGGCGCACCTTTCGCCACCTCGGTGCCGATGGCGAGGATGTCGGAGTAGCCCACGGACGGGTCGATGCGGTCGGTCTCGGTCAATCGCCCGCCGCCCATGTGGACAACGCCCATGCCGATGGCATGACCGTCCAGCGCGGCGATCCTGCCGGTTTTCGGCGCGGCAATCTCGCGGATCACGTTTGCTTCGGGAAGGCGCGCGCGCCAGTCCTCGCTGAACTTCTTCGGCCCGCCAAGCGCCGCCACAAGGGCGTCGAATTTCGCAAGAGCCGCCCCGCTGGTGAGCGTGTCGCGCAGCTTGACGGCAGCCACTTCGGGCGCGGTGTCGTAGCCGCCAAGTACCATGACCTCGGCCGCAAGCGCGAGACTGAGATCGACGAGGCGCGAGTTCTTCGGGTTCGTCAGCGCCTGCATGACCTCGACCACCTCCAGCGCGTTACCCGCGGCGGGTGCCAACGGCTGGCTCATGTCGGTGATGAGCGCGGCGGATTTGCAGCCCGCCCCGGTCGCGGTCGAGACCAGGGACTTCGCCAGCTTACGGGCGTCCTCCTCGGTTTCCATGAAGGCGCCCGAGCCGCATTTGACGTCCAGGATCAGAGCGTCGAGTCCGGCGGCGAGCTTCTTCGACAGGATCGACGCGGTGATCAGGTCGATGCTGGGCACGGTGCCCGTTACATCGCGGATCGCGTAGAGCCTGCGGTCGGAGGGGGCCATGTTCCGATCCGCCGAGACGATGGCGCAACCGATCTCGTCCATGATCGCGCGGAAGCGGTCCTCGCCCACGTCGGTGTTGGTGCCGGGGATCGCTTCGAGCTTGTCGAGCGTGCCGCCGGTGTGGCCGAGGCCCCGGCCCGAAATCATCGGCACCGGCACATCCACGGCGGCGAGCATCGGTGCCAGCAGAAGCGAGACGCAGTCGCCAAGACCTCCGGTCGAGTGCTTGTCGACCACGGGCCTGCCGAGGCTCCAGGACAGCACATCGCCGCTGTCGCGCATGGCCAGCGTCAGCGCGACGCGGCCCTCCTCCGACAGCCCCTTCAACATTACCGCCATCGCGAAGGCCCCGGCCTGGGCGTCGGTGACCTTGCCCGAAGCAAGTCCGGCGGCGAACCAGTTCATTTCGCCCTGGCTGGGTTCGGTGCCGTCACGGACCCTGGCGATGATCGTGGCGGCGTCCATCAGGCGTTGTCCATCTGGGCCTGGTCGAACGCACCCGGCAGCAAGTCGGCCACGGCCATCCTGGCGGTCTTGCCGTCGGTCGTCGCCATCGTGATCGTCGCGCCCGGCGCCGCGAACTCGATCAGCTTCTGGCGGCAGCCGCCGCAGGGTGTCACCGGCACCGGGCTGTCTGCGATCACGGCCGCCTCGGCAAAGCGCGTCTGGCCGGCCGCGACCATCGCGGCAATAGCGCCCGCCTCGGCGCAGGTGCCTTCGGGATAGGCCACGTTCTCGACATTGCAGCCGCGATGCACGCTGCCGTCCGCCGCCTTCAGCGCCGCACCCACCTTGAAGCGCGAGTAGGGCACATAGGCATTTTCGCGCACGGCGGCGGCGGCGGCGACAAGGTCGTTCGGATCGGGCATGGGTCAGGCGTCCTTTTCGGGCAAACTGGCGCGAGGCCCGGCCAAGTGCAAGCGACAAGCGGCTTGCCTTCGCGGGACAGTTCGCGGAAGACTTGGAAAGCCCCCTGCAGATCGGAGCGGCGCGGCACAGAACAAAAGGTAGTTCAATATTAAACTACCCATCGGGAGGACGACTGAAATGACCAGCGACGCGCGCGAATCCTCGCTGAAAAAGGCCGCACTTGAATACCACGAGTTCCCGAGACCGGGGAAACTCGAGATACGCGCCACCAAGCCGATGGCGAACGGCCGCGACCTCGCCCGCGCCTATAGCCCCGGTGTCGCAGCCGCCTGCCTCGCGATCCGTGACGAACCGATGGACGCCGCCCGGTACACCTCGCGCTCGAACCTGGTGGCAGTCGTATCGAACGGCACGGCGGTTCTCGGCCTCGGCAACATCGGCGCGATGGCCTCCAAGCCGGTGATGGAGGGCAAGGCCGTGCTCTTCAAGAAGTTCGGCAACATCGACTGCTTCGACATCGAGGTGAACGAAAGCGACCCCGAGAAGCTGGCGGACATCGTCTGCGCACTGGAGCCGACATTCGGCGCGATCAACCTGGAAGACATCAAGGCGCCGGACTGCTTCATCGTCGAGGAACTCTGCAAGAAACGGATGAACATCCCCGTCTTCCACGACGATCAGCACGGCACGGCCATCGTCGTCGGCGCGGCGGCGCTCAACGCGCTCCAGGTCTCGAACCGGAAAATCGAGGAGATCAAGATCGTCTCGACCGGCGGCGGTGCCGCAGGCATCGCGTGCCTGAACATGCTGGTGAAGCTTGGCGTCAAGCGCGAGAACATCTTCCTTTGCGACCTCGCCGGACTGGTCTACGAGGGCCGCACCGAGGAGATGACGCCGCAGAAGGCGACCTTCGCGCAACCCGGCGGGCCGCGCGCGCTGGACGACGTGATCGAGGGTGCGGACCTGTTCCTCGGGCTTTCCGGCGCGGGCGTTCTGAAGCAGGAAATGGTCAGGAAGATGGCCCCGTCCCCGATCATCTTCGCACTCGCCAACCCCAACCCCGAGATCGACCCCGACGATGCCCGCGAGGTGGTCCCCGACGCGATCATCGCCACGGGCCGTTCGGATTTCCCCAACCAGGTCAACAACGTCCTCTGTTTCCCCTTCATCTTTCGCGGCGCGCTGGATGCCGGTGCCACAACCATCAACGACGAGATGAAGATCGCCTGCGTCGAAGCCATCGCCAAGCTGGCGCGCGCCACGACAAGCGCCGAAGCGGCCGCCGCCTACAAGGGCGAAGAGATGAATTTCGGCCCTAACTACCTGATCCCCAAGCCCTTCGATCCCCGCCTGATGGGCGTGATCGCGTGCGCCGTGGCCAGGGCGGCGATGGACTCGGGCGTCGCGACACGGCCCATCGACGACCTTGGCGCCTACCGCCGACGGCTGGATGGTTCGGTCTTCCGCTCGGCGCTGATCATGCGCCCCGTCTTCGAGGCCGCGGCCACCGCCAGCCGCAAGATCGTCTTCGCCGAGGGCGAGGAGGAGCGCGTCTTGCGCGCCGCCACCGCGATGATCGAGGAAACCACCGACAAGCCGATCCTGATCGGTCGGCCGGACGTGGTCGACAGCCGCATCGAGCGCGCCGGCCTGCCTATCCGCGCGGGCCGCGATTTCGAACTGGTGAACCCCGAGAACGACCCGCGTTATCGCGACTACTGGACGACATACCTCGACCTGATGGACCGGCGCGGGGTGACGCCGGAACTGGCGCGCGCAATCATGCGGACGAACACCACCGCCATCGCGGCGGTCATGGTGCATCGCGAAGAGGCCGACAGCATGATCTGCGGCATGTTCGGCCAGTACCTCTGGCATCTGAAATACGTAACCGACATCCTCGCGACCGGCGGACTGCATCCCGTCGGCGCGCTCAGCCTTCTGATCCTGGAAGACGGGCCGCTCTTCGTGGCGGATACGCATGTGCATCCCGACCCGACCCCCGAACAGATTGCCGAGGTGGTGATCGCCTCGGCCCGCCACGTTCGACGCTTCGGGCTGGAGCCCAAGATCGCGCTTTGCAGCCACAGCCAGTTCGGCAATCTCGATATCGACAGCGGGCGGCGGATGCGTGCCGCAATGGCGATCCTCGATTCCGAGGCACGCGACTTCACCTATGAAGGCGAGATGCATACCGATACCGCGCTCGATATGGAGATCCGCGAGCGGATCATGCCGAACTCGCGGCTCAAGACGCCGGCGAACGTCCTGGTCTTCGCGTATTCGGATGCCGCGTCGGGCGTGCGAAATATCCTGAAGATGAAAGCGCGCGGACTGGAAGTCGGGCCGATCCTGATGGGCATGGGCAACCGCGCCTTTATCGTGACACCCTCGATCACCGCGCGGGGCCTGCTCAACATCTCGGCGCTGGCGGGGACGCCGGTGGCGCATTACGGCTGAGGCTCCGCCGGTTCTTGCGAACCGGCGATGCCTTTCTGTTACTTCTTCTTGGTGGGTTTGGCGGCCGGGGTTGCCGGCTTGGCTTTCTTGTCGCCCATGATTTCACCTGAGGGAAAACGGGCGGGCGGCGTGCCCGCCCTGATGGAAATCGAAGCGCCTTTTTCGCGTTTCGCGCAACGAAAATCGGCATTGAAACAAATCTGTGATTGCGGCGTTCTGTCCACGGTGGCGCAAACAGTCTTGCCGCCTGTACCGCTCTTTCGGTAACTGCCGGTCAAGCGGTGGACGAGGAGGAAGATCATGGGCTACGCGGACGTCTACAATGGCTGGAAAGCCGACCCGGAAGGCTTCTGGATGGAGGCCGCGAAGGCCATCGACTGGGACACGCCACCAAGCCGCGCGCTCGATGACAGCAACGCCCCGCTCTATGAGTGGTTTACCGATGCCCGCGTGAACACCTGCTGGAACGCCGTCGACCGGCACGTCGAGGCCGGGCGCGGCGACCAGGTGGCGATCATCTACGACAGCCCGATCACCGGCGCGAAGCGCAACATCACCTACAGCGAATTGCGCGACAAGGTCGCGCGCCTTGCCGGCGCGCTGTCGGCGAAAGGTGTCGCCAAGGGCGATCGGGTCATCATCTACATGCCGATGGTGCCCGAGGCGCTGGAGGCGATGCTGGCCTGTTCGCGGCTGGGCGCGATCCACTCGGTGGTGTTCGGGGGCTTTGCCGCCAACGAACTGGCAGTGCGGATCGACGATTGCGCGCCTAAATGCGTGATTGCGGGCTCCTGCGGGATCGAGCCGGGGCGCGTGGTGGAATACAAGCCGCTTCTGGACGGGGCCATCGACCTGGCCAGCTCCAAACCCGAGTTCTGCGTGATCCTCCAGCGCGACGAGGGTCCGGCGGAACTGACCGAGGGACGCGATCACGAATGGCACGCGTTCCAGGCTGGCGCGGAACCCGCGCCGTGTGTTGCCGTCGAAGGCAATCACCCGGCCTATATTCTTTATACGTCCGGCACCACCGGCCAGCCCAAGGGCGTGGTGCGGCCGACGGCGGGGCACCTGGTGGCGCTCAACTGGACGATGAAGAATATCTACGGCGTCGATCCGGGCGAGGTGTTCTGGGCGGCGTCGGACGTGGGCTGGGTCGTGGGGCACAGCTATATCTGCTACGCGCCGCTGATCACCGGCAACACCACCATCGTGTTCGAGGGCAAGCCCATCGGCACGCCCGACGCGGGCACCTTCTGGCGGGTGATCTCGGAACACGACGTCAAGGCGCTCTTCACCGCGCCAACCGCGTTCCGCGCGATCAAGCGGGCCGATCCGAAAGGCGTGTTGATCGCGGATTACGACATATCGGGCCTGCGCACACTGTTCCTGGCGGGCGAGCGGGCCGACCCTGACACGATAGAATGGGCCGAGGCCAAGCTGGGCGTGCCGGTCATCGACCATTGGTGGCAGACCGAGACCGGCTGGGCGATCGCCGCGAACCCGATGGGGATCGAGCACCTGACGGTGAAGATCGGCTCGCCTTCGGTGGCGATGCCGGGATGGGACGTGCAGGTGCTGGGCGAAGACGGCCACCCCATGCCACCGGGCGAGTTGGGCGCGATCGCCGTGAAGCTGCCGCTTCCGCCGGGCACGCTGCCGACGCTCTGGCACGCCGAGGAGCGGTTCAGGAAAAGCTACCTCAACACCTTCCCCGGCTACTACGAGACCGGGGACGCGGGCATGATCGACGCCGACGGCTACCTCTACATCATGGCGCGCACCGATGACGTCATCAACGTCGCCGGGCACCGGCTTTCGACCGGCGCGATGGAGGAGGTTCTGGCAAGCCACCCGGATGTCGCGGAATGCGCGGTGATCGGTGCGTCGGACGAGTTGAAGGGACAATTGCCGGTGGGCTTTCTCTGCACCAATTCCGGGACGTCCAAACCGGATGCCGAGATCGTCGCGGAATGCGTCAAGCTGGTACGCGACAGGATCGGACCGGTGGCGGCGTTCAAGCACGCGGTCGTCGTCGACCGCCTGCCGAAGACCCGCTCGGGCAAGATCCTGCGGGCGACGATGGTCAAGATCGCCGACAACGAGAGCTACAAGTTGCCGGCGACCATCGACGATCCGGCAATCCTCGACGAGATCAGGACGGCGCTCCGGACCATCGGTTATGCGCAGGCGTGAGGCGTCACGGGGGCTTTGCCCCCGGCCCGGACTGCGTCCGGACCTCCCCCAGGATATTTCCGGGCCGATAATAACGATTTGGTAACCCTGATCGGAAAGGTTCCGGGCACGGAACAGGCTGGGAAGCCGATGACCGTGGCCGGTAATGACCGGGCGGCCCGTTCCTTTCCGGGGCGGGCCGCATCCCCATTATCGGCCTGCAAATATCCCGGGGAGCGCGAGGGGCAGCGCCCCTCGCCGGAGCGACGGCGGAGCCGGCGCAAGACCTCAGAGGAACTGTTCGCGGATCAGCCGTTCTTCCAGCCCGTGGCCGGGATCGAAGAGGATGCGGTGTTCGACCGCCGGTTCGCTCTGCACCTCGACCCAGTGGACATCCTCGACCGGACTGCCATCGGCATCGGCCATGACAGGCCGCTTGCCGGGGTCGAGAATGTCGAAGCGCACGCGCGCCGATTTCGGCAGCAGCGCCCCCCGCCACCGGCGCGGACGGAAAGGCGCGACGGCGGTCAGCGCCAGCACCTCGGAACCGATGGGCAGGATCGGGCCGTGGGCGGAGTAGTTGTAAGCGGTCGACCCCGCCGGGGTCGCCACCAGCGCGCCGTCACAGACCAGCTCCTCGAGCCGGGGGCGCCCGTCAACCGAGATGCGCATCCGGGCCGCCTGCGGCCCCTGGCGCAGCAGTGACACCTCGTTGATCGCCAGCCCCTCGACCACGGTCCCGTCGGCCCTCCCCGCGTGCATCAGGAGCGGGTTGATCACCGCCTCCTCGGCACCCGCCAGTCGCTCGCGCAGGTCGGTCTCGCTGTACTCGTTCATCAGGAAGCCCACGGTTCCCCGGTTCATCCCGTAGACGGGCTTCCCCAGCGGGCGCACCTCCTTCAGCGTTTCCAGCATGAACCCGTCGCCGCCGAGCGCCACGACCACGTCGGCCTCCTCGACACTGCTTTGCCCATAAAGGGCCTCCAGCGCGGCCTGCGCCTCCTGCGCGCTTTCCGCGCGGCTGGCGCGGAAGGCTATTGAATTTGAAGGGCGCATGCTATCTCCAAGCCGTGGGAGTGCAGGATTGCGCGCAATGGGGGGAAAACTCAAGGTTTCCGTCATTCGCAATTCCGTCTATGCACCCCGCAGATGCACAGCCTTCTGAGGAGACAGGACGCTATGAACGCACCCGATCGGGCCAATGCCTTTTTCACCGAACCGCTCGAGACCCGCGACCCCGAGATTTTCGGCGCCATAGAAGCCGAGCTTGGCCGCCAGCGGAACGAGATCGAGCTGATCGCGTCGGAGAACATCGTCAGCCGGGCGGTGATGGAGGCGCAGGGTTCGGTGATGACGAACAAGTACGCCGAGGGCTATCCGGGCCGGCGGTACTACGGCGGCTGCCAGTTCGTCGATATCGCCGAGACCGTGGCCATCGACCGGGCGAAAGAGCTTTTCGGATGCGGTTTCGCCAACGTCCAGCCGAACTCGGGAAGCCAGGCGAACCAGGGTGTGTTTACCGCGCTTCTAAAGCCGGGCGACACGATCCTCGGCATGAGCCTGGATGCGGGCGGGCATCTGACGCATGGCGCCAGGCCGAACCAGTCGGGCAAGTGGTTCAACGCGGTGCAATACGGCGTCCGCCAGCAGGACATGGCGATCGACTATGACCAGATCGCCGAGATGACGGCGGAGCATCAGCCGAAGATGATCATCGCGGGCGGCTCGGCCATTCCGCGCGTGATCGACTTTGCGAAGATGCGCGAGATCGCCGACACGGTGGGCGCCTACCTGATGGCGGACGTGGCACATTTCGCGGGGCTGATCGCGGCGGGGCTTTACCCCTCGCCCTTCCCGCATTCCCACGTGGCCACCACCACGACGCACAAGACGCTTCGCGGCCCGCGCGGCGGCATGATCCTGACGAATGACGAGGAGATCGCGAAGAAGGTCAATTCCGCGATCTTCCCCGGCATCCAGGGCGGGCCGCTGATGCATGTGATCGCCGGCAAGGCGGTCGCCTTTGGCGAGGCGCTGCGGCCCGAATTCAAGGACTATCAGCAAAAGGTCATCCACAACGCCCAGGCGCTGGCGGACGAGCTTATGAAGGGCGGCCTAGACATTGTGACCGGCGGCACCGACACCCATGTGATGCTGGTCGATCTGCGGCCCAAGGGCGTGAAGGGCAACGCGACCGAGAAGGCGCTGGGCCGGGCGCATATCACGGTGAACAAGAACGGCATCCCCTTCGACAGCGAGAAGCCGACGATCACCAGCGGCGTCCGTCTTGGCACGCCCGCGGGCACGACGCGCGGTTTCGGCGAGGACGAGTTCCGCCAGATCGCGCGCTGGATCGTGCGGGTGACCGACGGGCTGGCCGCGAACGGCGAGGACGGCAATGGCGAGGTCGAGGACGAGGTCAAGGCCGAGGTGCTGGCGCTCTGCCAGCGTTTCCCGATCTATCCGACGCTTTGAGGGCTCAGTCGAAATAGCCGCGGGATAGCGCCAGGAAGAAGGCCGCCAACACCGCGACGAATATGACGAAGACAACGGCAGCGAGGCGGTCGAGGAACTCGGCCCGCCGCTCGGCGCCGGGGTTCTGGCTATCGAGGAACGCGCGCAATTTTCGTTCGGCGCGCTTGAGACGTTTCGCGTCGATGCGATGGGTCAGCTTGGGATGCTCCGCCAGCGTCGCGGCTTCGGCGATCACATCGACCTCGGCCTTGAGACGGTGCGGCAGCTTGCGGCCCGCGCGCGCCGCGACATCCGCCAGCGATCCGCCGCGAAGCCTGAGCTGGCGCGCCATTGTCGCCGCCAGATCGTCTGCCAAGTCCGATACGTCCATGCGTCTGGCGATAGCGCGCCCGAGCGGCTAAGAAAAGACCATGTTGAATACAGTCGTTCACGGCGTGCCCAGCGAGCAGCCAGGCCTTCTTATCGCGCATGGGTTGTTCGGATCGGCCCGCAATTGGGGCGCCGTCGCCAAACGCCTTTCCGATACCCGCGAGGTCAGCGCTGTCGATATGCGCAATCACGGCGAAAGCCCCTGGCTGGATGCCCATGACTATCCGGCAATGGCCAGTGACCTTGCCGGGGCGCTGCAGAAGCCGGCGGATGTTCTGGGGCACTCGATGGGCGGCAAGGCGGCGATGGTGCTGGCGCTGAGCGCGCCGGAACGGGTACGGCGTCTGATCGTGGGGGACATCGCGCCGGTGTCTTACGGGCACACCCAACGGCACCTGATCGAGGCGATGCGGGCCGTCGATCTCGACCGGGTCGAAACCCGCCGCCAGGCAGACGAGCAGCTTGCAGCACATGTTGCCGAAGCCTCGGTGCGGGCGTTCCTGTTGCAGTCGCTCGACGTAAAGGCCCGGCGGTGGCGGTTGAATCTCGATGTGCTGGACCGCGAGATGCCGAAAGTCTTGTCCTTTCCCGAGGTGACGGGTGTGTTCGAGGGACCGGCGCTGTTTCTCTCGGGCGGCGACAGCGATTATGTGAAGCGGGAGCATCGCGACCGGATCAAGGCTCTGTTTCCGAATGCCCGCTTCGCGAAGATACCCGGCGCCGGGCACTGGCTTCATGCCGAGAAACCGCGCGAGTTCGAGGCGGCGGTGCGCGCGTTTCTCGACGCCTGACGCCGTCCCGACCGCCGCTTGAAAGCTTGGGCTGAAATGCAAAAGGCGCCAGGTGTTTGGGCGTGAACCCGCACGACACTGGCGCCTTCCTGAACCTTCCCCCCAGAGGGCTTGGGCCCAGCATGCTTCCGGTCCGAAGACCTTCCGCTGACGCTCCGGTTGCCCGTCACGCCGCACCCGAACCCGCTTGTCCTGACCTTGCCGCTTCGCTTCCCGAAGGAACCTCCACCGCTTTCCGGCCCTGACCCGCGAGCCTTCGCTTCACTTCCCGGACACATGTTCCGTTCCGCTCCGCTCCGGCCCCGAGGGGTCCTGCGCCCCGGCCTCTCACTTGCGCTCGTTGCCGGTAAGAGGAGATTTGCGCAAACCGGCGGCCCGGGCAACAAAAAAGCAGTGCAGCATGAAAATTTCATGGGGATAAGCATCTGGAATAATTGGGGAAATTTCTGTGGATAAGTCAGTTTTGTGTGACGTCACGGGAGGTTGACAGGGGAAAAATCCGCGCGCTTGGAGACCGCCTCTTTCTGCACCTGCGAAGGCGATTTCCTGTCTTTCTCCCTGTCGAAAGCAGTGGCATAACAGGGACAAACGGAGGGACCCATGCGACTTTCACTTGTTCTGATTCTCCTTGGCGGC
>JAJDOD010000202.1 GCA_022340315.1 Silicimonas sp.
CCAAGCGCGGCGTCGGGCTCATCCTCGACCACGTCCTGAAGTGCGATTCCGTCCTCGACCAATACCGCCGCTATCTGTTCGCGCAGGCCGAGATTGACCACCGCATCCTCGAGGATGCGCCCGATCAGGAACTCCATCGACAAGTAATAGACCCGCTTGCCCTGCGCCTCGTAGGTCTTGCGGGTTGCCTCGAACCAGCTGTCCACGATCAGGTCGCGCACGGTGTAACTGACCGCCATGCGCCAGTCATGTGTGCTGGCGTGCGACTTGTCCTTGCCGATCGTATAGGTCAGGTGCCGATGAATGCTCGCGCGCAGATCGTCGGCGCGGATCGGGGTCACAGCGTTCATAATCTTTCAGCCTTCGGTTCTCAGGTCAGCCAGACCCGGCCGTAAGGCGGCAGGGTCAACGTCCCGTGTTCAATCGCCACCGGTCCGTCCGAGAGCACATCCATGAAATGCTCCGCTCCTCGCTCACGCAGCCAGCCGACCGAGAGGTTTTGCCACTCTTCGGAGAAATTGAAAAGACACAGCAAATTTCTTGTCGGTGCGAGTCTCTGAAATGCAAATACGGCCTGGTTCGGCGCCGCGATGACGCGAGTGGGATGCCCGCCGTGGATCTCCGGCACCGCCTTTCGGCGTTGGTAAATCCGCCGTGTTCCGGCCAGAACCCTGCCTTCTGGGCTATCCTCGCGCGCATTGAGCGTCGCCTCCCAGTCCATCTTTGGGCGGTGCAGCCAGCGGCTGTCATGGGCGTGTTCCGGCACGCCGAGGTAACGATAATCGTTCGTCATCGCGATCTCGTCGCCCATGTAGATCAGTGGCACGCCGCCGAAAGACGCGATCAGCGCGTTGCCCATCAGGATGCGCTCGATTGCATGTGCCACGCCCTCGGCGTCGCCATCGTCGCGCGCCCGCTCAAGCCCTGCGAGCGAGGCGAAGGTGCCCGAGATGCGCTTGTCGCCCGTTTCCGGGTTGAATTGAAACAACGCCCCGCGCGAAAAACTGCCGGGAAAACTGCCCTCGTAGAAATCCGAAAGGAAGGCGCGGTGTCCATAGCCGGTGACGAACACCGCCGCGGCATCCTCATCCGTGATCGCCCATCCGATGTCGTCATGGCAGCGGATATAGGTCGCATAGGTCGCGTTGGTCAGATGCTCGGGGAAATGCGTCTTCAGCACATGCGTCATCAGCCGAGTGTCACGGGTGGCCAGCGCACTCCAGAATTGCACCATCAGGTTGTTGTGATAGGCGAGGTTGCCTTCCCGCCCGTCATGCTCGCCGCGTCCGAAATAGGTCAGCATCTCGGCCGGCCCGACGATCGCCTCCTCCAGATGCAGCGCCGAGGCCGCTACAACGCGGGTCACCGCTCTCAGCGCCCTCAGGATCTTGTGCACCTCCGGCTCCGACTGGCACCGCGTGCCCATCCGTTTCCACATGAAGGCCACGGCATCCAGCCGCAGCACGTCGACGCCCTTGTTGGCAAGGAACATCATGATCTTCGCGATCTCGAGAAACACTTGCGGATTGGACCAGTTCAGGTCCCACTGGTGTTCGTTGAAAGTCGTCCAGACCCATTTCTCCAGCTTCGGATACCAGGTGAAGCTGCCTGGCGCATTGTCGGGAAAGATCTCGACCAGCGTTTCCTCGTACTGCTTCGGCAACGTGTCGTCGTCGAACATCCAGTAGTATTCCTGGTAGACCGGATCGCCCTTCGCCGCCTTCTTCGCCCAGGCATGTTCCTTGGCCGTATGGTTCAGCACCATGTCGACGCAGAGCGACATGCCACGCGCGCGCAGCGCCCCGGCCAAGTGTTCCAGATCGGACATCGAACCGTATGCGGGGTTAACCTTGCGGTAATCCATCACCGAATAGCCGCCATCGCTGTCGCCGGGGCGCGGCTTCAGGCAGGGCATCAGGTGAACGTAGGTCACACCGAGGCTCTCCAGATAGTCGAGCTTCTCATGCACCCCGTTCAGATCGCCCGCAAAGCGGTCGATATAAAAAACGTAGCCCACCATGTCCGGGCGCTGGAACCAGTCCGGTTCGAGGTCGCGGCGCAGGTCTTGCTCCTTCAACTCGGCAGGCCGCGCCTTCCACGCCCTGCGCATCTCGGCCAGCAGGTCCTTGCGGACACGCGGATAGTCTGGATGTGAACCGTAAAGCGCCTCCAGCATCGGCCAGAGGTCGGAAGCGCTCCGGTCCAGCCGCAGTTCGAAGATGTCCCTGGTCATCCGCGCCTCAGGTAATCACGTCCGGCTTGTCGCGCCCGGTCATCGCCTTCAGGTCCGAAATGGCCAGCGCGGCCGCGTTGATCGGCGCCAGCATCTCTTCGGGGTCGAGTTGCAACTTGCCGGGATCGGTCTCCAGGCTTTCGAGATAAAGCCGGATCGTCGCACCCACCGTGCCGGTGCCGGACAGCCGGAATACCGCGCGCCCACCTCCGGCGAAGCCGATGCGCAGCCCCTGCCCCTCGGACCGGCTGTGGTCCACTGGGTCGTCATAGGCGAACTCGTCGGCCCATTCGACCGCGAGACCGGCAAACGCCTGCCCCGGCAGGTCGGCAAGCATCCCCCGCAGCCGGTCGATCATTGCGCCCGCCTTGTCGGCCTCGACATCTTCGTAGTCGTGCCGCGAGTAATAACAGCGGCCGTGCGCCTCCCAAAGCTCGGCCATCAGGTCCTTCACCGATTTGCCCGTCGCGGCGAGGATGTTCAGCCAGAGCAACACCGCCCAAAGCCCGTCCTTCTCGCGCACATGGTCGCTGCCGGTTCCGGCGCTTTCCTCGCCGCATAATGTGACCTTGCCGGCATCGAGCAGGTTCCCGAAGAACTTCCAGCCCGTCGGTGTCTCGTAGCAGTCGATGCCAAGGCTTTCCGCCACCCGGTCGACCGCGCCCGAGGTCGGCATCGAGCGTGCGACCCCCGCCAGCCCATCCTTGTATCCCGGCGCCAGATGTGCCTGTGCGGCCAGCAGGGCGAGGCTGTCGGAGGGCGTTACATAGGCGCCACGACCGACGATCATGTTGCGGTCACCGTCACCGTCAGACGCCGCGCCGAAATCAGGCGCATCGGGTCCGTACATCGTGTCCATCAGTTCCTTGGCCCAGATCGGGTTGGGATCGGGATGGCCGCCGCCGAAATCAGGGCTGGGCATGCCGTTCCGGACGCTTCCCTTGGCCGCCCCAAGCCGGTCTTCGAGGATCGCGGTCGCGTAAGGCCCGGTCACCGCGTGCATCGCGTCGAAACACATGGTGAAGCCGCCCGCGAACAGCTTCGCGATCGCGTCGAAGTCGAAAAGCTGCTCCATCAGCGCCGCGTAGTCGGCAACCGGATCGACGATCTCGACCGTCATTTCGCCCAGCGTGCTTTCGCCCAGCGATCCAAGATCGACATCATGCGCGCTCAGGATGGTGTACTCGCTGATTGTCTTCGTATGCTCGAAGATCTTCGCGGTCACGCCCTCGCTCGCGGGTCCCCCGTTGGGGCCGTTGTACTTCAGCCCGAAATCCGCGTCCGGCCCGCCCGGGTTGTGGCTGGCTGACAGAATTAGCCCGCCATCGGCGGCGCGCTTGCGGATCAGGTTCGATGCGGCGGGCGTGGACAGAAGCCCCCGCTGCCCCACGATGCAGCGCGCGGCGCCGCCCGCGGCGGCCATCCGCAGGATCACCTGGATCGCGCGGTCGTTGAAATACCGCCCGTCACCGCCGACAACGAGGGTCTTTCCCGCGACACCGCCGGTGCCGTCAAAGATCGCCTGGACGTAATTCTCCAGGTAATGCGGCTCCATGAAGACGCGGGTCTTCTTGCGCAGGCCGCTCGTTCCCGGCTTCTGGCCCTCGATCGGTTCGGTTTTCACCACGTCATGGCTCATGTCTCTCCCCCTCACTTTCCTTTCCAAGCGGCTCCTGCACGAAGACCACTACGGAATCGTCATCAATCAATGTGCCGTCAAACAACCCCCAGGCCAACGGCTCGGCGGTATCAAAGCGCCGCACCCAATGTGTGCCCTCCGGCGGCTCGCTCAGCGTGACCTCGACCGCGGGCCCCGCGTTCAGCACTATCATCAGCGCGCCCTTCCGCTCGACATACTCCGGCGAGCCTGACGCCATGCGCATCTCGGCAACCAGCGTCCGACGCTCGGGATTGTCCCAGTCCGCCTGGGTCATCGCCGCGCCATGCACGCGCCGCCAGAACAGATCCGGCTCGCCGTCGATCAGCCGCGCCTGGCTGTGCAGGAAGCGGCGTTGATGCAAGATGGGATGCGCCTTGCGGAAGGCAATGGCCTTCTCGCAGAAGGTCATGAAATCTGTATCCGGATTCGACCAGTCCACCCAGCCGATCTCGTTGTCCTGGCAATAGGCGTTGTTGTTGCCGTCCTGGCTGTTGCCGATCTCGTCGCCAGACAGAACCATCGGCATACCCTGAGAGATCAGCATCGTCGCCATCAGGTTTCGCCTGCGACGCGCCCGCGCCGCCAGCACCACCGGATCGAGCGTCGGCCCCTCGACGCCGAGGTTGTCCGAGGCATTGTGCGAATGCCCGTCGCGGTTTTCCTCGCCGTTCGCCTCGTTGTGCTTCTCGTTGTAGCTGACCGTATCGGTCAGCGTGAACCCGTCATGGGCGGTGATGAAGTTGACCGAGGCAGTTGGCGAGCGCCCGTCGTGGTCGAAATACTGCGCCGAACCGGAGAGCCGCGCCGCCATCGCTGCCAGCATTCCCGCATCGCCGCGCCAGAATTTGCGCGCATCGTCGCGGAACTTGTCATTCCATTCCGAGAAGGGAGCGGGATAAGCGCCCAGCTGATACCCGCCCGGTCCCACGTCCCAGGGCTCGGCGATCAGCTTGGCGCCATTCAGCACCGGGTCCTGCCGGATCGCCTGAAAGAAGGGGCCGTCGCGGTCAAACTCGCCGTTCTTACGGCCCAGAGATGAAGCCAGGTCGAAACGGAACCCGTCCACATGCATGGCTTCGACCCAGTAGCGCAGCGAATCCATCACCAGCCGCAGCGTGAACGGGTTGTCGAAATTCAGCGTGTTGCCGCAGCCGGTGTCATTGACATAGTACCGCTTGTCCTCGGCAAGCCGGTAATAGCTCGCGTTGTCCAGTCCCTTGAACGACAACGTCGGCCCCAGTTCTCCGCCCTCGGCGGTGTGGTTGTAGACCACATCCAGGATCACCTCGATCCCGGCGCTGTGGAACCGCGCGACCATCTGCTGAAATTCTGCAATATCAGTATCTTGCATGTAACGGGGGTCAGGCGCGAAGAACCCGTAGGTCATATAGCCCCAGTAGTTCCGCAAGCCCCGGTCGACCAGGAACTTGTCGTCAATGAAGGCCTGCACCGGCAACAATTCGACGGCGGTGATCCCAAGCCTGGTCAGATGCTCCAGCACCGGCTCCGACGCCATCGCCTGGAAGGTGCCCGGGTTGTCGATGTCCTTTCGTCCCGCCGTCAGACCCTTCACATGGGCTTCGTAAACAATCGTGTCCGAACGCGGCGTGCCAGGCCTTGGAGTGTTTCCCCAGGTGAAGGCAGGGTCAACAACCACCGAGCGCGGCATATAGGGCGCGCTGTCGCGTTTGTCGAAACTCAGGTCCTTCTTCTTGTCCTTCACGTCGTAGCCGAACAGTGCATTGTGCCATTTCGGATGCCCCGTCAGCCGCTTGGCATAGGGGTCGATCAGCAGTTTGTAGGGATTGAAGCGGTGCCCCTCCTCCGGCGCATAGGGTCCGTGCATCCGGTATCCGTATTGCTGACCCGGACGCATTCCGGGCATGTAGCAGTGCCAGACATGACCCTCGCGCTCGGGCATCTGAACGATCTGCGACTCGATCCCGGCCTCGTCGAAAAGGCAAAGCGAAACCCGTGTCGCGTGGCGCGAGAAGACGGCGAAGTTTACGCCATCGCCATCGAAGGTCGCGCCCAGCGGAAACGGCGTTCCCGCCCGGATGGAGAAACGGCCCGCCATGTTCAGCCCTCAAGCAAACCCGCATAAAGCGCGCTGTAGTCGGCCGCCGATGTCTCCCACCCGACCGGCTGTTTCATCGCGTTCTTCTGGATCGCGGCCCATGTCTTCGGAGCGGCATAGAGATCGCAGAGCCGGGTAAAGGCATTGGCCAGCGCCTCGCCCGTGACCGGCGTGAACTGCACGCCGGTGGCCACGCCCTGCGCCAATGCGGCGGGGCTGGCATTGATAACGGTGTCGGCCAGCCCGCCGGTCAGCGCCACCAGCGGAACCGTTCCGTACCGCAGCCCGTAAAGCTGCGTCAGCCCGCAGGGCTCGAAGCGAGACGGCACCAGGATCGCGTCGCCGGCAGCGATCATCCGATGCGACAACGCCTCGTCATAGCCGATCCGCACGCCCACGTTCGGCTCCGCCGCAGCGCGCTCGAGTAGTGCAACTTCAAGCGCAGTCTCTCCGGTTCCGAGCAATGCCAACTGCCCGCCACGCGCCAGAAGCGCGGGCAGCGCTTCGAGGATCAGGTCAATGCCCTTTTGGTAGGTCAATCGCGAGATCAGCACGCAAAGCGGACCGTCCGACTTCTTCAACCCGAACTCCTTGCGAAGCGCGGTCTTGTTCGGCCCCTTCCCCTTCGCGGTCTTGTAAACCTTGATCTGCGGATCGGTGCCGGGGTTCCAAACCTCGGTGTCAATGCCGTTGACAATGCCCGTCAGGTCGTCACGCCTGGCACGCAGCACCCCGTCCATGCCCATGCCGAACTCCGGCGTCATCAGCTCCTCGGCATAGGTCTTCGAAACCGTCGTGATCCGGTCCGCGCCCGTCAAACCCGCCTTCAGCGCCGAAACATGGCCCCAGAACTCGAAATGGTCCGCGTTGAACCGCCAGTCCGACAGCCCAAGCGCCTTGATCCGATCCGGGCCGGTGTTGCCGTGAAAGGCGATATTGTGGATCGTGAAGACGAAGGGAACGCCGCCCTTGCCGCCGCTCATCTCGTGCAGGTACTCGGGTATGAACCCGGCCTGCCAGTCGTGGCCGTGAATGACCTGCGGTTTCCACTTGTCGGCACCCTTGAGCGCGATATGCGCCGCCGCATAGCTGAGAGCGGCAAACCTCTCGGGATTGTCCGGCCAGTCGTGCCCGTTCTCGCCCAGGTACGGGCTTCCCGGCCGGTCGTAGAGGTGCGGTGCGTCGAGTACCAGCAGATCCAGCCCCGCCAGCTTTGCCGCCATCACGCGCGCGGGACCGCCGAAGAGGTCCGAGAACGTGGCGACCGCCTTCGCCTTCTTCACCTGCCCCATGACTGACCGGTAGCCGGGCAGCAACGTCCTCATCTCGTCGCCAAGGTCGGCGAGCGCGCCGGGCAGCGCGCCCGCAACATCCGCAAGCCCGCCGGTCTTGACGAGCGGCGCGCATTCCGAGGCGACCGAGAGGACGCGTGTCATAAGCTGGCGGCCCGCTTTTCCAGCATCGTTCTGGTGATCAGAGTCGTGCCGCGCTCGGTGACACGGAACCACTTGGCGTCCTCGACACGATCCTCGCCCACGACAAGGCCCTCGGGGATCTCTACCCCGCTGTCGATCACAACGTTCCTCAGCCTGGCGGATCGGTTGATCACCACGCGCGGCAGCACCACGGCGTGATCCAGCACCGCGTACGAGTTGGAGTGCACATTGGTGAACAGGACCGAATTCCGAACCTCGGTACCCGAGATGATGCAACCACCTGAAACCATTGAGGAAATCGCCACACCCCTACGGTCGCGCTCGTCATGAATGAACTTCGCGGGCGGCACGCTTTCCGAATATGTCCAGATCGGCCAGTTTCTGTCCCAGAGGTCGAGGTCGGGGGTGAAGTCGGTCAGGTCGATATTGCTTTCCCAGAACGCGTCGACCGTGCCGACATCCTTCCAGTACGCGGGGGCGCCCTCGCTGCGCACGCAGCTCTCGGTAAAGCGGTGCGCCACCGCCTTGCCGTTCTTGACGATCTCAGGGATCAGGTCGTTGCCGAAATCGTGGCTGGAATTCTCGTCCTCGGCATCCTTCATCAGCAGATCGCGCAAGAAGCTCCACTTGAAGACATAGATGCCCATCGAGGCCAGAGCCTTGTCGGGATCTTCCGGGGTCGATGGCGGATCGGCGGGTTTTTCCAGGAATGACGTGATCCGCCCGTCCTTGTCGGTGGCCATGACACCAAAGGCGGTGGCGTCCATGCGCGGCACGGTCAGACAGCCTACGGTCACGTCCGCGCCCGAGTCGACATGCTGTTGCAGCATCACCTCGTAGTCCATCTTGTAGATGTGATCGCCCGCCAGGATGATGACGTAATCGACACCATAGCTGTCGACGATGTCGATATTCTGCGTCACGGCATCCGCCGTCCCGAGATACCAGTTCTCGTTTCCGGCGCGCTGCGAGGCGGGCAGGATGTCGAGAAACTCGTTGCGCTCGGCGCGGAAGAAGTTCCAGCCGCGTTGCAGATGCCGGATCAGGCTGTGCGCCTTGTATTGCGTGGCGATCGCCATGCGCCGGATGCCCGAGTTCAGCGCGTTGGAAAGCGCGAAGTCGATGATCCGCGCCTTGCCGCCGAAATAAACGGCAGGTTTCACGCGCCGGTCGGTCAGTTCCTTAAGCCGGCTGCCGCGCCCGCCCGCCAGTACGAACACCATCGAGCGCTGTGTTAACCGCTTGTTCTCCATCTCTGTCTCCCTCCCGTTATTTCTTGTCCGCCAGCCGCAGCACGACCACCGACAGGGGCGGCAAGGTCATTTGAACCGATTGCGCCTCGCCGTCGCAAGGCTCGGCTTTGCTTGCCAAACCGCCTAGATTGCCGCGGTTCCCGCCGCCGTAAAGCTCGGAATCGGTGTTGAGCACCTCCTCCCAGTGCCCCGCCACCGGCACGCCGACGCGGAACTTGTCGCGCATCACCGGCGTGAAGTTGCACATCACCACGACCGGCGCATCGCCGTCGGAGCCAAAACGGGCATAGCCCAGCGTCGACTGATCCGCATCGCCGTTCAGCCAGCGGAAACCCGACGGGTCGCAATCCTTGACGTGCAGCGCAGGCGTCTCGCGGTAGAGCCGGTTCAGGTCGCGGATCAGGTCGCGCATGCCGCCGTGCTTCGGCTGGCTCGCGGCGTCCCAGTTCAGCTCCGCGTTGTGATTCCACTCCTCGGGCTGGGCGAACTCGCACCCCATGAACAGAAGCTTCTTGCCCGGATGCGTCCACATGAACCCGTAATACGCGCGCAGGTTGGCAAATTTCTCGTCCTCGGAACCCGGCATCTTCGCCAGCATCGAGCCTTTGCCGTGCACGACCTCGTCATGGCTTATCGGCAGGATGAAGTTCTCCGAATAGGCATAGTGAATCCCGAAGGTCATGTTGCCCTGGTGATAGCGGCGATGGATCGGGTCACGTTGCATGTAACTCAGCGTGTCGTTCATCCAGCCCATG
>JAJDOD010000125.1 GCA_022340315.1 Silicimonas sp.
CTCCCTCTCTAGTCGTTGATCTCGGTCAGTTAAAGGTGTGTCAGGCGCGCAGCCGCGATTGGTAGTCGTGATCGCGCCAGTTGGCGCGGCGCAGCCACTGGTCCTCGGGCTGGCGTTCTGCGGCGGCTTCGTCGATCTCGACCTCGTCGAAGCCCGAGCGGCGGGCCATGGCGTACTGGTCGGCGATGACGTGGCCCTTCGCGCGGAGCCGGCCGTGAAAGCCCATGCGGCGCAGGTTGCGCGCCAGCGTGAAGCCCCGCCCGTCGGCGAAGCCGGGGAAGGCGATGCGGATGAGGTCTATGTCGCCGAGCCGTCCCGCAAGCGCGGACAGGTCGGCGTCGGGGGCGAGGTCGAGGCCGGTGGCTGGCGCGTCGTCGTTGGCGGCGAGTTGCTCGGGCGTGAGGAAGCCGTGGGTCCAGTCCTCGGCCTCGAAACCCTGGTCAGTGACGATGACGCTCATGATTTTGCCTCCTGGGGGCGGACGATCCTGCCATTCTCGAAATGGATGCCGCATTCGGTCTTGTCCTGTCCGCGCCAGCGACCGGCGCGGGGGTCTTCGCCTGTCGCAACCCTCGTGGTGCAGGGGGCGCAGCCGATGGATGGGTAGCCTTTTGCCACCAGCGGGTGACGCGGCAGGCGATTGTTGGTCATGTAGTCGCTGACATCGCCGGGCGTCCAATGCGCCAGGGGATTGATCTTGATACGTTTTTCGCCCTCGGCCTCGAAGAAGTCGAGCGCGGCGCGGCCGCCGCCCTGGAAGCGTTTGCGGCCCGTCACCCAGGCGTCGAAGGGGGCGAGCGCGCGTTCCAGAGGCTCGGTTTTGCGTAGGTTGCAGCAGGCGTCGGGGTTGGTTGTATGCAGGCGGTTGTTCGGATCGTTCAGGAAAACCGCCGTCGGGTCAGGGCGGATCACCTGAACGGTCAGGCCAAGGCGCTGGGCGAGTTCGCGCTGGTATTCGATGGTCTCGGGGAAAAGCATCTGTGTGTCGAGAAAGAGGATCGGCGTTGTGCGGTCGATGACCGAAACCATGTGCAGCAGCACGACGGATTCGGCGCCGAAGGAGGACACCATCGCAGTGCGCCCCACTTCCGGGTCGAACAGCGCGTGTTCCAGCACGTCGAGCGCGGCGTGGTGCACGTAGCGGCGGTTAAGGTCCGCTACGCGCTCGGCCACGGGGGATATCGGTGCCTCAAGCGGCACGCGACTGGGCCTTCTCGGGGTAAAGCGCCGCCTTGAACGGGTCCATGCCGAGGCGGCGGTAGGTCTGGAGGAAGGTTTCCTCCTCGCTCTTGCGGTGCTCAAGATAGGCACCAACCAGGCGTTCGACGGCGGGCACGATTTCGTCCGCCGGGAAACCGGGGCCGGTGCGCTCGCCGATCGTCGCGGTCTCGGTGCCGTCGCCGCCGAGCGTGATCTGGTAGTTCTCGACCCCCGCGCGGTCGAGGCCGAGGATGCCGATGTGCCCGACGTGGTGGTGGCCGCAGGCGTTGATGCAGCCCGAGATCTTGATCTTCAGCGGGCCGATCTCGTGTTCGAGTTTCAGCTCGTCGAAGCGGGTCGCAATCTCCTGCGCGACGGGGATCGAGCGGGCGGTGGCCAGCGCGCAATAGTCCATGCCGGGGCAGGCGATGATATCGGAGATCAGCCCGACATTCGCAGTGGCGAGGCCGTGGTCGCGGAGCGTGGCATAGATCTCGGGCAGGTCCGACTTGTGGACATGCGGCAGGATCACGTTCTGCTCGTGGGAGATGCGAAGCTCGTCGTAACCGAGACGCTCCGCGAGATCGGCGAGGACGCGCATCTGGGTGCTGCTGGCATCGCCCGGCGTCGCCCCGTGCGCCTTGATCGAGACGGTGACGATGGCGTGCTCCGGGTCGCGGTGCTCGGAAAGGTTGGTGTCGCACCAGGCGCGGAATGCGCCGTTGGCGGCGAGGTTGGCGTTGAACTTTTCCAACCCGGCGCGCTTGAAGACGGGAGGCGCGAATGAGTGTTCGATCCGGGCAAGAAGCTCCTGGTCGAAGCCGCCCCATTCGGCCTTCGATTGTTCGAATTGTGCTTCCACGCGGGCGCGGATTTCGTCGATGCCGTTCTCGGCCACGGTGATCTTGATGCGGGCCTTGTACTTGTTGTCGCGCCGTCCGAGCAGGTTGTAGACGCTGACGATGGCTTCGAGATAGGGCAGGAGGTCTTGTTGCGCGACGAAATCGCGGATGACCTGCCCGATCATCGGCGTGCGGCCGAGACCGCCGCCGACGATGACCTCGAAACCCGGCTCTCCGGCGTCGTTGCGGACCATGCGGAGGCCGATGTCATGCGCGCGTGTCACGGCGCGGTCGTTGGGCGAGCCGGTGACGGCGATCTTGAACTTGCGCGGCAGGAACTGGAATTCCGGGTGGTCGGTGGACCATTGGCGGATGAGTTCCGCGACGGGACGCGGGTCGGCGATCTCGTCGGCAGCAGCGCCGGCGAAGTGGTCGGCGGTGACGTTGCGGATGGTGTTGCCCGAGGTCTGGATGGCGTGCATCTCGACATCGGCCAGCGCCTCGAGAATGTCGGGGACTTCGCCAAGCTTCGGCCAGTTGAACTGGATGTTCTGCCGCGTGGTGAAGTGGCCATAGCCCTTGTCCCAGCGGTCGGCGATCATGGCAAGCTGGCGCATCTGGCGGCTGTTGAGCGTGCCATAGGGAATGGCGACGCGCAGCATGTAGGCGTGCAGTTGCAGGTATAGGCCGTTCATCAGCCGGAGCGGCTTGAACTCGTCCTCGGTCAGCGAGCCGTCGATGCGGCGTTCGACCTGGCCGCGGAATTGCGCCACGCGCTCGCGGACGAAGGCCTCGTCGAAGTCGTTGTAATGGTACATCTTTATTCTCCGGCCTGCTTTCCGTGGGGATAGTTCGACGGGCCGCGCATGCGGAACGCCTCGCGGAAATGGGTGGGCGCGGGGCCCTTGGGTGTGGCCTTGGCGTCGACCAGGTAGGGGCCGACCACGAAGTTTGCCTGGCCAAGTGCGAAGAGCAGCCGATCATCCGCCACCGCTTCGTCCTCGATCAGTTCGGCCTCGCCCATGTCACGGGTCCAGGTATCCTCCTCGGTCAGCCAGACGGCGTCGCCGTCTAGAAGGTCGTTCGCGGCCACGACCTTTGGAGCGAAGGGACGGCGGGTCATAGGGCGACCTCCCGGCTGAGAGTTGAAAGAGTGGCGGTGGCGCTCCGCGGCGCGAGGCCGAGAAGGATCAGGCAGGGGCCGTCCATCGCCGCGTCGTCGAGGTCATGGGGCAGGGTCGCGAGCGTGGTGGCGACGATGCGCTGTTCGGGGCGCGAAGCGTTTTCGACCAGTGTGATCGGGGTTGCGGCCTCGGCGCCGTGCATCATCAGGCGGCCTTGCAGGAAACGCGCGGCGCGCTTGCCCATGTAGATCGCCGCGACCTGGCCGGGGGCGGCCAGCGCGCGCCAGTCCTGGTCGGCATAACCTTTCACATCATGCCCGGTGATGAAGCGGACCGACGAGTTGCGGCCGCGCCGGGTGAGCGACTGGCCGATGGCGGCGACGGCGGCGGAGGCCGAGGTGATGCCGGGGATGACGGAGAAGGCGATGCCCGCGGCGGTGCAGGCGTCGATCTCCTCGTCCAGCCGGCCGAAGACGGTGGCATCGCCGGACTTGAGCCGGACGACATGCGCGCCCTGCGCGGCATGGGCGACGATGGCGGCGTCGATGTCGGCCTGGGGAGTGGAGGGGCCGAAGCCTTCCTTCCCCATGTCGATGATCGTCGCCTCGCGGCGGGCAAGCTCGAGAATCTCCGACGTCACCAGCCTGTCGTGGATGACCACGTCGGCCTCGTGGAGCGCGCGGCGGGCTTTCAGGGTGAGAAGCTCGGGATCGCCGGGTCCGGCGCCGACGAAGGTGACGTGCCCGTTGGCATCTGCGTCGTGGAGGCGCTCGGCGAGAAGATTTTCGAGTGCGGGCAGCAGCGCCGCCTCGCCCCCTTCGTCGAAGGCTGTCGGGCCGCGACCGAAGTAGTACTCAGACCAGAAGTCGCGGCGTTTGGCGCCGAAGGGCAGGGCCTCGGCAGCCTTGCGGAAACTCTTGCCGATGCGGGCGAGCGTGCCGAGGGCACGGGGCAGGCGCTCCTCCAGCTCGGCCTTGATGGCGCGTGCCAGAACCGGTGCGGCGCCCTCGGTGCCGATAGCGACGGTGACGGGGTCGCGATCGACGATGGCGGGGGTGATGAACTGCGAGGCTTCCAGGTTGTCGACCCAGTTTGTGAGCGCGCCATCGGCCTGCGCCAACCCGGTGACGCGGGCATCTTCCCGAACGTCGTCGTTGGCGGCGTAGAAGAGCGCGGCGCAGGTTGCGTCGCCGGGTTCCATCGGGCGGCGGATCACGGTGAGCTTGCCGGCGTCGGCCCAGGCGTCGATCTCGGGCGCGACGTCCTTGGCGACGACGACGAGCCGCGCTTCGGTCTTGAGCAGGAGCCGCAGTTTCGCCACGGCAGCCTCGCCCCCGCCTGAGACGACGATGCGGCGGCCCTCGACGGCGAGGAAGATCGGAAAGTGCTTCATGTCGGTACCTTTTGCGTTGGCGCCAATATAGAACAATATTCCGATCTGTTGCAGTATTGGCTTGCAAATAAGGACATATGTTCTAAATTGACCGCCGATCAGACGATATTCCCTGAAAAATGACGAGGCATGGAATGGCGGTGCGAATTGACGAGCTTGACCGGAAAATTCTGCGCGAATTGCAGGCGGATGCGAGCCAGTCGCTGGACGATATCGCGAAAACGGTGGGGTCGTCCAAGACCCCGGTGTGGAACAGGATCCGCAAGATGCGCGAGGCGGGGGTTATCGGTCAGCAGACGGTCGTGCTGGACGCCGAGAAGCTGGGGTTCGAAGCGTGTTTCTTCGTGCTGATCCGCACGTCGGAACACGAAGCTGGCTGGCAGGCGCGGTTCCTGAACGCACTACGCTCGCGGCCCGAGGTGCTGGAGGCGCACCGGCTGGCGGGCGACATCGACTATATCCTGAAGGTCCGGGTGCGGAACGCGCGGGCCTATGACGAATTCTACCAGGCGCTGATTTCCGAGGTGAACATCTACAACGTCACCGCGCTGCTCTCGATGGAAGAGATCAAGTCGACGGCGGCGGTGCCTGTCTGACGGTGACCTGCATCGCCTCGTAGCCGTGGAAGTGATAGAGATTGGCTACCCTCGGCGGCTCGACGATCGTCAGATCAGGGCAGCGCGCAAAGAGGACGGGAAGTCCGATCTGCAACTCGAGCCTTGCAAGGGCGGCACCGAGGCAGGAATGCAGCCCTACGCCGAACGCGGTGTGCCGGTGCTGGATGCGGAAAGGGTCGAATTTCTCGCCGTCAGGCCACACTGCATCGTCGCGGCAGGCCGAGGCGAGCAGGCAGCCGATTGTGTTCCCAGGTTGCAGCGGCACGCCTGCGACAGTTACCGGCTGGTAGACTTGGCGCGTGAAGAGATGAAGGGGCGGGCGGAAGCGTAGGCATTCCTCGACCGTGCCCGCGATGCTGCCAGGCGCGAGCGCCTCGACGCGGCCAGTGAAATCGAGGAGGAGTGGTACGGCGTTTCCGAGCGTGTGCGCGGTTGCCTCGTGCCCGGCGTTCAGAAGCAGGATGGCCGTGGAGAGCAGTTCTTCCTCGCTCAAGTCACCGGAACGCTGGAAGGCGACCAGTTGCGAGATGAAATCGTTCTGCGGCACCTTTCGGCGCTCGGCGATGATACCGCGCATGAAGTCGGCGAATTCCCCGGCGGCCGCCTCGGCTTGGCGCTCGACGTCCGCATTGCGGCGCGCTTGGTACATTGCGACCATCGCGTTCGACCAGGTCTGGAGCCGTGCGGCGTGGTCCTGCGAAACCCCGAGAAATGCCGTGATCGACCGGGCGGCGAGCGGTTTCGCATAGGCCTCGATCAGGTCGAACGGTCCCTCGGGGAGTGCGTCGATCAACTGGTCGGCAAGCTGGCTGATCGGGATCGCGATGCCAGCGATTTTCGGCCCCGCGAAGGCCTGCATGGCAAGCTTTCGGATGCGCGTATGGTCCGGTGGTTCTATCTCGAGGAGCGAATGTTGTTCGAGTTTGTCGAACGCGGCAAGCTCCGGGCGCGCGGTCGGCCGCAGCGCCTTGGGGACTGCGCGGCCCAAATGCGGGTGTTTCATGACCTGCCGCACGGTTTCGAGGGTCGTGGCGACGGGAAAGCCGTAGTCTTTCCAGAAGACGACGTCGCCTTGTGCCCGCAAGTGCCGGTAGAAGGGGTAAGGATTTTCTACAAATGCCGGGTCTGTCGGATCCTGTTCGACGACCGGCACAAAACTTGAAAAGTCGCGCATGCCCTACTTCATACGCATTCCTCGCCGAGGTCGAAACGAATTTTTGTATCGAAATTATTTTCACCTGCGTCATCACTCGATTTCCTGCCCTTCGGAACAGAAGGCATGGACATGCCGCTGCCTTGAGCCACCTTGTTGCCTGTGTCAAAGGTCGAGAAAGGCGACGACGTGCGAACAAGGGCGGTGAAATGAGCGGATTGCTGGCGTTACTCGACGATGTTGCGGCCATCGCGCGGCTGACCGCGGCGCAGGTCGATGACATTGCGGCCCAGGCGGCGAAGGTCGGGGGCAAGATTTCGGCGACGGTGCTTGATGATGCTGCCAAGGCAGGGGCCAAGGCTGCCGGCGTGGTGATCGACGACGCGGCGGTAACGCCCAAGTACGTGACCGGTCTGCCCGCCACACGCGAATTGCCGATCATCTGGAAGATCGCGCGCGCCTCGTTCTTCAACAAACTCGTGATCCTGCTGCCGGCGGCGCTGCTGCTGGACACATTCCTGCCCTGGCTGGTGACTCCGCTTCTGATGCTGGGGGGCTGTTATCTGTCTTTCGAGGGAGCCGAGAAGATCTGGCATTGGTTGCACCCGCATCCCGAGAGCCATGCCCAGGAGGCCGAGCAGTTGGACGCGGCGCATCTGGAGGAAACGCGGGTCAAGGGGGCGATCAAGACGGACTTCATCCTGTCGGCCGAGATCATGACGATTTCGCTCGCCGCGATCGAGACCGACGACCGGCTGGCACAGGGCGTCGTGCTGGCGATCGTGGCAGTAGGGATTACCTCGCTGGTTTACGGGGCAGTGGCGCTCCTGGTGAAGATGGATGACGCCGGGCTGAAGCTCAGCCAGATCGGGCGATTGTCGGCGACGCGCAAGTTCGGGCGATGGCTGGTCAAGGCGATGCCGGGGTTGATGAGGATCATCGCCACGGTAGGCACCGCCGCGATGCTATGGGTCGGCGGCAATATCATCGTGCATGGGCTTGAGGTGCTGGGCTGGCACTTGCCCTATGAGACGATCAAGGGCATCGCCAAGTCGGTGGGCGGCGAGGCCGGGTTCCTCAACTGGGCGGTGACGGCGGCGCTGGACGGGATCATTGGGCTGGTGCTGGGCCTGCTGCTTATCCCGATTGTCACGCGCGCCGTCGTGCCGGTCCTCTCGGTGTTCTTTCCCGAGAAGGCGAGCGCCAAGCACTGATCAGGCGGCGCCTTCAACGATCAGGAAGTCGGCATCGGCGTTGGCGATCCTGATCTTGCGGGCCGCCTGGTAGGCGTCAGAGCCGTAGCAGGCTTGTGCGGTCTCGACGTCCGGGAACTCGACCACCACGTTGCGATCGCGCGCCTGGCCTTCCTTCAGTTCGAACGCGCCGCCGCGCACGAGAAAGCGAGCGCCGTGAGCCTCGAACGCCGGTTTCGCGGCGGCGAGGTAGTGGGGATAGTTTTCCTCGTTCCGGACGGAGACGCGGACGATCCAGTATCCCTTGGGCATATCATTTCCTTTCAATTGCCATGTGGACGCGACCGACATAGCGCTTGTCAGATATCAAAAAAAATGAATAATAAAGATATAAACTATCTTGATTTGAGATGCTTGATCTGACCGACCTCCAATATTTCACCACGGTTGCCAGGGAAGGGGGCGTGACACGCGCCTCCGAGAAGCTGCACCGGGTGCAGTCGAACGTGACGACTCGCATTCGGAAACTGGAAGACCAGTTGGGCCTGCGTCTGTTCCTGCGCGAAGGCCGCCGCATGGTGCTGACGGCGGACGGTCACAAGCTTCTGGCCTATGCCGACCGTCTGATCGCGCTCGCGGCCGAGGCAGAGAGCGCAATGAGGCAACAGGAACCTGGCGGCGTTTTTCGCCTCGGTTCGATGGAGAGCACGGCTGCGGTTCGCCTGCCGGACCTGCTGAACCAGTTGCAGGTCGCTTATCCGGACATCGAAATTGAACTGGTTACCGGCAACCCGGTTGCACTGGGCGAGCTTGTCCTCGCGGGCGAGATCGAGGCCGCGTTGGCAGCCGGCGCGCCTCGTGACGAACGGCTCGACGGTGTCGTGGCGTTTGAAGAACGGGTGACGGTGGTTTCGACCGCGGCGACCCTCAAGCCCGAAAGCCCGCTCCTTGTACTGGAAAAGGGATGTCCGCACCGCGCGCGGCTGGAAGAGTGGTATGCGCGTGAAGGCTGGCAGACCGGGCGGTTGATCGAGATAGGATCGTATCACGCCATGTTTGGCTGCGCGCTGGCGGGCATGGGCGCGGCACTGGTGCCGGAGAGCGTGATCTCGACATTTCCCGACGAAGCGCGGCTGGTGCGGCATCGCTTGCCGGGCGCCCTTGGAACGCTGTCGACGCGGCTGTTCTGGCGGCGCGACATGCTCTCGGCGAACACGCGTGCGCTGATGGGGCTGCTAGCCGCGCCCGCGCCGCTCGAAACGGGGGAGCATGGCTGAAAAGTCGCGGCCCCGACCATCCTCGTCCTCAACGAAACTTCTGTAGAGTTCGGTGGCGCGCTGCCCCATCGGCGTATCGGCATCCGACGCCTCGGCTGCCTGTTGCGAGAGGCGGAGGTCCTTCAGCATCAACTCGGCGGCGAACCCCGGTTTGTAGTCGTTGTCGGCGGGGGATGTCGGGCCGACACCGGGTGCGGGGCAGTACGCGTTCATCGTCCAGCTGTAGCCCGAGGAGGTCGAGACCACATCGAACATCGCCTGCCGGTCGAGGCCCAGCTTGTCGGCCAGCGCGAAAGCCTCGCAGGTGCCGATCATGGTGATGCCGAGGATCATGTTGTTGCAGATCTTGGCCGCCTGGCCATTGCCGGAGGGGCCGCAATGGACGGCCTTCTGGCCCATGATCTCGAACAGAGGTTTTGCATCGGCAAAGGCGTCGTCGCTGCCGCCGACCATGAAGGTGAGCGTTCCTGCCTCGGCCCCGCCGATGCCGCCCGAGACCGGGGCATCGAGCGCGCGTGTTCCGGCGGCAATGGCCTGGCCTGCCACGGCGCGCGCGCTCTCGACGTCGACGGTCGAGCAGTCGAGCAGGATGGCGCCAGGAGACATGGCAGGGATGACCTCGCCCGCCACCCGGCGCAGGATGGCGCCGTCCGGCAGCATCGTGATCACGACGTCGGCACCGGTGGCGGCGTTCGCGGCGCTCTCTGCGGAAGCAATGCCCTGGGGGATGGGCGCGGCGACGTCGAAGCCGGCCACCTCGTGCCCTGCCTTCGCAAGGTTCCGGGCCATCGGCGCGCCCATGTTGCCAAGCCCGATAAATCCGATCTTCATCGCTGGTCCTCCAGTTTGAGTTCTTCTGCGCCGAGCGGCATCAGCATCTGTGCGACATCCATGACCGAGGCGCTGTCGATCGCGTCCCGCGCCCAGGCGGGCGACTTGTCCTTGTCGATGATCAGGGCGCGGATGCCTTCGCGGAAGTCGCCTTTCTCGGCGATGCGGTGGCTGAAACGGTACTCGTTCTTCAGCGCTTCCTCGATCCGGTCACGGGCTCGGGCGCGGTGGATCAGTTCTATAGCGGCCGCCATCGCGAGCGGCGCGTTCCGGTCCATCCTGGCAAGGGTTTCGGCCGCCCAGTCGCTGCCATCGTGGCGCAACGCGTTGACGATGTCGCGGAGTGTCTCGCCGCCGAAATTCGCGTCGATGCGGTCTAGCAGGCCGGCCAGCGGCGCGGCGGGGGCGGGATGCGCAGCGCGGTCGATCTCTTCCCAGTCGCCGGTCGATTCCAATTTGGCGATAAGGCCGGGCCAATTGGCTTCGGGAATGTAATAATCCGCGAATCCGGCAAGGATTGCATCCCCCGGACCCATCCTGTGCCCGGTCGTGCCGAGATATTCGCCAAGCCGCCCCGGCGCGCGAGCGAGAAGCAGCGTGCCGCCGACATCCGGCGCAAGCCCGATGCCGCATTCGGGCATGGCGATGCGGCTGCTGTCGCCAACGATGCGGTGCGAGCCGTGGCAGCCAACACCGACGCCGCCGCCCATCGTGAAACCCTGCAGGAAGGTGGCGACCGGTTTGGGGAAGTGAAAGAGCGCCGCGTTCATCGCGTATTCGTCGCGCCAGAACTGCCGCGGCGTCTGGAAGTCGTCGGCCGACATCGCCTCGTAGATACCCAAAAGATCGCCTCCGGCCGAGAAGGCCTTCTCGCCCTCGGCGTCGATCACCAGCATGGCGATGTCCGCGTCTTCCGCCCATTCCGGCAGGATGGCTGCGATCTGACGTACCATGTCATGGGTCACGGCGTTCAGGGCATTCGGGCGGTTCAGCGTGATCCGCCCGGTTCGTCCACGCTTCCTGAGGTGTATTTCGCTCATCGTTTTCTCAGCATGTCGCGGGAAATGATGACCCGCATGATCTCGTTCGTGCCCTCGAGGATCCTGTGCACCCGCAGATCGCGGACGATTTTCTCGATCCCGTAATCCGCCAGATACCCGTAGCCCCCGTGCAGCTGCAAACATGTATCGGCAGCATTGAACGCCCGCTCGGTCACGAAGGCCTTGGCCATCGCGCAGCGCTTGGTGGCGTCCGGCTGGCCGGTGTCCAGCGCCCAGGCGGCATGGCGGAGAAAGGTGCGCGCGGCCTGCAACTCGATCTCGGTATCGGCCAGCTTGAATTGCAACGCCTGGAATTGGTCGAGCGTTTTCCCGAAGGCCTTGCGCTCGCCCATGTAAGCCAGCGTCTGGTCGAGCGCCGATTGCGCCGCGCCAAGGGCACAGGCCGAGATATTCAGCCGCCCGCCGTCGAGGCCTGCCATGGCGTAGGAAAACCCGCGGCCTTCCTCGCCCAGAATGTTCCTGGACGAGACCGGGCAGGCGTCCATCTGAACCTGCCGGGTCGGCTGGCCGCGCCAGCCCATCTTGTCCTCCAGCCCGCCGAAGCTGAGCCCCTCGGTCCCGTCTTCCAGAAAAAACGCCGATGTTCCCTTCGGACCCTCTTCGCCGGAACGGGCCATCACGATATAGGCGTCCGAGTACCCGCCGCCCGAGATGAACGCCTTGGTGCCGGTAAGTTGCCACCCTTCGTTCGTCCGCTCGGCCCTGGTCTTCATCGCAGCCGCATCCGAGCCGGAACCGGGCTCGGTGAGGCAGTAGGAGATGACCGTTTCCATAGTCAGAGCCTTGGGCAGAACACGGGCTTTCATCTCGTCCGAGCCAAAGCTGTCGATCATTCGGACGCACATGTTGTGTATCGACAGGAACGCCGCGACACTGGCGCAAGAGTGTGACAAGGCTTCGAAAACAAGTGTGCTGTCGAGCCGTGACAGCCCTGCGCCGCCGGCCTCCTCGCTGACATTCAGTCCACCGAATCCGAGTGCGGCCATATCGCGCCAAAGCGCCTTGGGTATGGTTCCCTGCTGCTCCCAGTCACGGGCATGAGGCGCGATCGCGTCGAAGCCAAAGTCGCGGGCGGTGTCGAAAATCGCTTGTTGTTCTTCCGAAAGTGCGAAATCCATCGGCCTTCCCCTCCGTCTGAACGCTCGTTCACTAAACCGGGGCGGGGCACGGGTTTCAAGGGGAAAGCTTCGAGGCCCAGGCGGAGCCGAATCTGAACGATCCGTTAACGCGAAAATTCGTAAAGCCCCCGTCCTCCCACCCCTATCCTTGCAGGCGGTCGATGAATGTTGCGTGAATTCCGGCGCGATCAACCTTCCTGAAATGCCGCCCGGCGAGGTTTTCCTGGACCCCGACCGGCGTCGTCGAGGGCGCGCGGATATCGGAACGGCAGCGGCCATTCCCCGCGTGAGCGGCACTTGCGCCAATAAGGGCTGGAATGCCGCGCCCATGCGGCCTAGATAAGCCCCGGCTGAGTTACGGAGGGATCATGGCGAAGATCACCTATATCGAGCACAATGGCACCGAGCACGTCGTCGACGTCGCGAATGGGCTGACGGTGATGGAAGGCGCGCGCGACAACGGCATCCCCGGTATCGAAGCGGATTGCGGCGGCGCCTGCGCCTGCTCGACCTGCCACGTCTATGTCCACCCCGACTGGGTCGGAAAACTTCCGCCGGTCGATGCGATGGAGGAAGACATGCTCGATTTTGCCTTCGAACCCGATCCGACGCGGTCTCGGCTCACCTGCCAGCTCAAGGTCTCGGATGCCTTGGACGGCCTCGTGGTACAGATGCCAGAAAAGCAGATATGAGACCGCTTGCCGCCCTGGCATTCAGCCTGGTCGCGGGCTTTGCCGTGGCGGAAGATGTTTCTTCGGCGCGTTTCGATGAACCGACCACGCGCTATGCACATGGCATACTGGGCGATGAGATCGAGCATGGCGCGCTGGTGATGGAAACCGCCTCGGGTCGGGGCGTGCGGGTGCGCCTGCCCGAGACTCGCGTTTTCGAGGATACAGCGCCCCGCCTGTTCGATGTCGATGGCGACGGCGAGCGTGAAGTTATCGTGGTCGAAACAGACGTCGCCCTGGGGGCGAGGCTCTCCGTCTATGACCCCGACGGGCTGGTGGCGTCCAACGACTTCATCGGTCAGACCCATCGCTGGCTGGCGCCGGCAGGTGTGGGCGCGGCCGACCTGGACGGCGATGGGCGGGTCGAATTGGTATATGTCGACCGGCCGCATTTGGCGCGGACCTTGCGCATTTACGAGTTCCGCCCCGGATCTCTGAAGCTGGAGGCGTCATTCCAGGCTGTCACCAATCACCGGATCGGGGACCGCGATATCGCGGGCGGCATCCGTTCCTGCGGCAAGGGGCCCGAGGTTGTCGTGGCGGACGCCAACTGGCGCGAGGTGCTGGCGATACGCTGGGACGGAAAGGCATTCGGCCTGGACCGTCTCGGCCCTCACCAGGGCCGGTCGAGTTTCGCGCGTGCCATGTCCTGCAAATAGAGACGGCGACACCAGGGAGGAGGAAGGTGCCGCCGTCTTGGAGACAAAGAGCGGGAGGAGGTGCTCTTTGTGTCTCGCGCCTGTGACCGTGGTCTCAGGCTATGTGGGGTCCGGCGACGCCAGGGAGGAGGAAGGCGCCGCCGAGTCCATCAGGGTTCCAGGGAGGAGGACGGAACCCCGAAGCTGTCAGCCGTCGTATGCGGCCAGGCGAGCGACCTGGCGAACGTTGGACCGGTGCATTCCCAGGTCATCGAGTTCGCGTTCGCTCAGTTGATCGAGCTCATGCAGCGTGTCGCGGTACTTGCGGTACCGGTTGAAGCGTTGAGCCAGGCTGTTGAAGCGAGTGCCCATCTGTCTGCTCCTATTGTTGCGATGCGTGATTGCATCTCGTTTCGTTGGGACAAAGATAGGTGATTGCTGCAGGTGCACAATCCCACAATGCTGCAACGCAGCTATGCAGGGAAGTCATAGTTAACCTTATGTAAGATTTCACTTTTGCGTAAATGTTCATCAGCGACGCTGCGTCTACTTGCGTTTGCTGAGATACGTTGCTCAAAACGCATCACTTCAGGAGAGAAGGTGCCGAAAATGCCGATTGACCGCAGTGACATCCTTGACAGGCTGAAATCCGTGCTAGCGCCGGACGGCGTGGATCTTGTGTCCCGCGACATGGTGCGCGCGGTTCAGATCGACGGCCAGACGGTGCGATTCGTGATCGAGGCCCCCGATGCCGACCAGGCGCGCCAGCTTGAAGGTGCGCGGGCCGAGGCCGAGGCCGCCGTCCGTGCGCTGCCGGGTGTCGAGGTCGTCTCGGCGGTGCTGACCGCGCACGGGCCGGCGCCGGCGGCGCCGAAGCCGCCATCGCTGAAGATCGGCGGGCATCCCGCGCCGCAGCAGGGCGGTCCGCAAAAGCTCTCGGGTGTGGACCGGATCATCGCCATCGGCTCGGGCAAGGGCGGGGTCGGGAAATCGACCGTCGCCTCGAACCTCGCGGTGGCGCTGGCGGCCGAGGGGCGGCGCGTCGGGTTGCTCGATGCGGATATCTATGGGCCGTCGCAGCCGAAGATGATGGGGGTGATGAAGCGCCCGGCCTCGCCGGACGGCAAGACGATCATCCCCTTGCAGGCGCATGGCGTCACGCTGATGTCCATCGGCTTCATGGTGGCGCCCGAAAAGGCGGTCGTCTGGCGCGGGCCGATGCTGATGGGTGCGCTTCAGCAGATGCTGGGGCAGGTGCAGTGGGGCGAGTTGGACGTGCTCCTGATCGACCTGCCGCCGGGAACCGGCGACGTTCAGCTGACGCTTTGCCAGCGGACTGAAGTGACCGGCGCGATCATCGTCTCGACGCCGCAGGACGTAGCACTTCTGGATGCGCGCAAGGCGGTCGACATGTTCAAGACGCTCAACACGCCGATTCTCGGGCTGATCGAGAACATGTCCAGCTACGTCTGTCCGAATTGCGGACATGAGGAGCATCTTTTCGGGCATGGCGGCGTGCGGGCCGAGGCCGGTCAGATGGGCGTGCCCTTCCTCGGTGAGATCCCATTGTCGCTGGACGTTCGGCTGGCAGGCGACGCCGGTGCTCCTGTGGCGCTGGGCGAGGGGCCGGTCGCCGAAGCCTACAGCCAATTGGCCAAGCGGCTGGTTGGCGGTGGAATGGGCTGAAGCCGGTGCTCAGGCCGTGCCGCGGTTGAGCAGGCGCAGCATGGTGACCAGGCCCACCGGCCGTTCGCCCTCGACGACGAAAGCCGCCTGTATCCGCCTGTCCTGAAGGATGGCCTGGGCCTCGCCCGCGATTGTGCTGCGCGTGAGCGTCACCGAACCGGTGGTCATGATCTCGCCCGCCTTCGTGTCGTGAAGCGCACCCCGCATCGTCGCGCCCGCGTTCCTCTCGAGATAACGCCGGATGTCTCCATCCGTGATGACACCCCGAAGCTCACCGTCCTCGATAATCCCCGCAATGCCGAATCCCTTCGCGGAGAGCTCGGAAATCGCCGCGATAACCGAGGCGTTGGAATCGACCAATGGCAGGCTGTCGGCAGGATGCATGATTTCCTCGACATGCTTCAACTGCGCGCCTAGCGAACCACCGGGATGGAAGCCGTGGAAGCTCTCCTCGGTGAAGCCCTTCCTTTGCAGGATCGCGATGGCGAGCGCGTCGCCAAGGGCCAGTTGCAGAAGTGTCGTGGTGGTGGGCGCCAGGTTGTGCGGGCAAGCTTCGCGTACCGAGGGCAGAACAAGCGCCACCGTCGCCGCCTGCGCGAGCGTGCTGTCGCCATTGCCGGTCAGCGAGATGATCGGCACGCCGTGGCGCTTGGCATAGCCGATCACGTCGGACAATTCGCGGGTCTCGCCGGACCAGGAAAGCGCAAGTATCACGTCCTCAGGCTGCACCATCCCCAGATCGCCGTGGCTCGCTTCCGCAGGGTGAAGGAAATACGCGGGCGTGCCGGTCGATGCGAACGTGGCGGCGAGCTTGGTGCCGATATGGCCGGATTTCCCCAGACCGGTGACGATCAGCCGGCCCTCCATCGCAATGATCAGGTCAAGCGCGGCGTCTATTGCGGCGGACATGCCATCAAGCGAACCTTCGAGGGTCTGCAGGCCGATCAGGTCGGTTGCCAGCGCCGCACGGACATAGCCGATATCGTCGTTTCTCGTCATGGCCCCGGGGATAGGTCAAACATGTTCGCCGCACAAGCGGCGGTGGATCAGGGACGTGACTTGATTACCTTGTCGACGGCCGTCAGCGTCGTCAGCAGCGCGTCCATGCCATCGAGCGGAACCATGTTCGGTCCGTCCGAGGGCGAGCGGGCCGGTTCTTCGTGGGTCTCGACGAAGACGGCCGAGACGCCAACCGCGACGGCGGCGCGCGCCAGCGGCGGCACGAACTCGGCCTGCCCGCCTGAAGAGGTTCCCTTGCCGCCGGGAAGCTGCACGGAGTGGGTGGCGTCGAAGACCACGGGATAGCCGGTTTCGGCCATGATCGGCAGGGCGCGGAAATCCGAGACCAGCATGTTGTAACCGAAACTCGCGCCGCGCTCGGTCAGAAGGATGCGCTTGTTCCCTGTTGAGGCGATCTTGTCGGCGACATTCTTCATGTCCCAGGGAGCCAGGAACTGGCCCTTCTTGACGTTGATCGCCGCACCGGTCTCGCCCGCCGCAAGCAAGAGATCGGTCTGACGGCAGAGGAAGGCGGGAATTTGCAGAATATCGACCGCCTCTGAGGCCGGGCCGCATTGCCCGGCGGTGTGAATGTCGGTCAGCACCGGGCAGCCGAACTCGGCGCGGATCTTGGAGAGGATCGTCAGCCCCTCGTCGATGCCTGGGCCGCGCTTGCCTCCGAGGCTCGAGCGGTTGGCCTTGTCGAAGCTGGCCTTGAAGACATAGCCGATCCCGTGCTTGTCGCAGAGACCGGCAAGTGTCTCGGCCAGCATCCGGGCGTGATCCAGCGTTTCCAGCTGGCAAGGGCCGGAGATCAGCGCGAAGGGCAGCTTCTGCCCGAAGGTGACGTTGCCGACGGTGACGCTCATGCGAGGCCCTCCCGTTTCATGATGTCTTCGATCAGTGCGATGTCGGTCGGGTTGTTCAGCTCCCAGAAGGCGCGTCCGCGCGCGTCGACCTCGACGCAGCGGACGGGGATGCCGTTTTCGAGAAAGCGCAGCTGTTCCAGCCCCTCGGCGCTCTCCAGCGGACCCATTGGCAAGTCGGCATAGGCGGCAAGGGCCTGCGGCCGGTACGCGTAACATCCGACGTGGTGGAAGACGGGGATGCCGGTCTCATGCGCCTTGTCGGCAAAGGGAAGAACTTCCTTCGAGAAGTAGAGCGCGTCGCCATTGTCGCGGAACACGGCGGTCGTTGCTCCGACGCGGCCCGCCTTGCGGTCGGCCTGAAGCGCGGTCAGGTGATGCGGTTCGGTGCGCAGAACCGGTGTGGCCATGCGCACGTCGGGGTCGCCGCGCATGGCGGCAATCAACGCTTCGACGTAATGCGGTGGTGTCAGCGGGGCGTCGCCCTGGAGGTTCACGACGATCTCCGGTGTGGCGCCGAGAAGCGGAAGGGCTTCGGCACAGCGCTCGGTGCCGTTGCGAGGTGCCTCCGAGGTCATGAGGACATCTGCGCCGAAGCCGCGCGCTGCCTCGGCAATGCGGTCGTCGTCGGTGAGGACATAGACGGCATCGACGCCTTGGACGGCCCGGGCCGCGTCCCAGCTTCGGTGGATGAGCGAACGGGCTTCGCCGGTCGCGCCGGTCAGCATGGCCAGCGGTTTGCCGGGAAAGCGCGTGGACGGATAGCGCGCGGGGATGAGGATAACGGTGTTCACGAGAGAGACCTTGCTTGATCTGCGTCCGGGTTTCCAGCGGGGGCCGCGAATTCTGCGCAGAAATCGGCACGGAAATTGGGCATCTCGAGCCTAGCCCCGGAAGCCGGTTGCGACGACGAATTTCTCGGACGAATCCGACCGGGACGCGGGCGGCTTGACGTTCGCCACCTTGTCGAAACGCTGCTTCAAAAGCGTCTGAAGCCCGGTTTCAGCCCCGCCAGCCAGCACTTTTGCGACAAACGTGCCGCCCGGCTCCAGCACGTCGAAAGCCAGTTCGGCCGCCGCCTCGCACAGGGCCACGATCCGCAAATGGTCGGTCTGCTTGTGGCCCGAGGACGCGGCGGCCATGTCCGACATCACCACATCGGCCCGACCGCCGAGCCAGGCCTTCACCTTGTCGTCCGCCCCGTCTTCCATGAAGTCGAGTTGGTGGATCTCTGCGCCGGGAACCGGTTCGACCTCCTGCAGATCCACACCTAGAACGCTGCCTCGCGGCCCCGGCTTTTCTCCCAGAGCGTTCACCCGCGGCACAGCGACCTGGCACCAGCCGCCCGGCGCGCAGCCGAGATCGACGACGCGGGCCCCCGGTTTCAGAAAGCCGTACTTGTCGTCAAGCTCCATGATCTTGAAAGCGGCACGGCCGCGATAGCCTTCGTCCCTTGCACGGCGTACGTAAGGGTCGTTCAACTGCCGTTCGAGCCAGCGGGTAGAAGACAGCTTTCGTCCGCGTGCGGATTTCACTTTCACGCGCAGGTCTCGTTGTCCTCTGCCGCTGGATTTCCGGGCCATGTGTTTGCCTCGTTCATACGGGTGCGGCGGCTCCACCGCTGCACCTCCTTGCGTATTTGGAAAGAGATGAAGAGGAAAGGGCCTAGCCGCCGAGGATGGCGCGGACGTAGCCGCGGGTTTCCTTGTAGGGCGGCACGCCGTTGTATTTCTCGACCGCCGCGGGACCGGCGTTGTAGGCGGCAAGCGCGAGACGCCACGAGCGGAACACGCGATATTGCTCGGCCAGGTAACGCGCGCCGCCATCGAGGTTCTGGTGCGGATCGTGCGGGTTGACGCGAAGCTTTGCGGCGGTGCCCGGCATCAGCTGGGCGAGGCCAATCGCGCCCTTGTGCGAGCGTGCCGACGGGTTCCAGCCGCTTTCCTGGCTGACGAGGCGAAGAAAGAGGTCTTCGGGCACGTTGTGACGCCGCGCGGCCTTGCGGGCTTCGCCTTCGTACTGGCTGCGCTTGCCCGCATTGAAACGCGGAATGAATTCCGACGAGGGCACGCCTGGAATGAAGACATTCGCCGGGCCAAGAGCCACGGGCGCCGTTCGCCGGGCGGCGGTCTTCTTGTCGAGGATGGCGGTCTGACGTTCGAAGAGTTTCATGCGCGCCTTGAGGTCGGCGCTGAACACCGGAGACGGAACGGCAAGTGTCAGGCAGGCCAGAACGGCTGCGGCGAACCGGAACATCTTTTCCCCCCGAGTTTTACAACAGGTCAGAAGATAAGGGAAAATGCGGCCCCGGATCAAGTCCGGGGCCTCTAGGCGTGTCTCAGATGAGTTTGCCCATCGCCACGGCGGTGTCGCTCATCCGGTTCGAGAACCCCCATTCGTTGTCGTACCAGGTGAGGATACGCACCATCGTGCCGTCCATGACCTTGGTCTGGTCCATGTGGAAGATCGACGAATGCGGGTCGTGGTTGAAGTCGCTCGAGACCAGCGGTTCCTCGGTATAGCCAAGAATGCCCTTGAGCGGCGCCTTCCGCGCGGCGGCCTTGATTGCGGCGTTGATTTCCTCGACCGAGGTTTTCTTCTTGGCCTCGAAGGTCAGGTCCACGACCGAAACGTTGGGCGTCGGCACGCGGATCGCGACGCCGTCCAGCTTGCCCTTCAGTTCCGGCAGCACGAGACCCACCGCTTTCGCGGCGCCTGTCGATGTCGGGATCATGTTCATCGCCGCGGCGCGGGCGCGGTAGAGATCCTTGTGGAACGTGTCCAGCGTCGGCTGATCGCCGGTATAGCTGTGGATCGTGGTCATGAAGCCCTTCTTGATGCCAACGGCATCGTTCAGAACCTTGGCCACCGGGCTCAGGCAGTTGGTGGTGCAGGAGGCGTTCGAGACGACCTTGTGCGATTTCTTCAGCGACTTGTGGTTGACGCCATACACGATGGTGGCATCGGCATCCGATCCCGGCGCCGAAATCAGGACCTTGGACGAGCCATTGTCGAGATGCGCCTGGCATTTCTCTTTCGAGGTGAAGATGCCGGTGCACTCCATGACCACGTCGACATCTGCCCAGGGCAGTTCCGCAGGGTTGCGAATGGCGGTGACCGTCATCCTGCCGCGACCCACGTCGATCCAGTCCTTGCCGGACTTGACGTCGACCGGGAAACGTCCGTGCACGCTGTCATAACGCAAGAGGTGCGCGTTGGTCTCGACCGGGCCGAGGTCGTTTATCGCGATCACCTCGATATCCTCGCGGCCGCTTTCGATGATCGCGCGCAGGACGTTCCGGCCGATCCGGCCAAATCCGTTGATTGCTACTTTGACAGCCATGAACGTGTCTCCTTCTCGGTTTGCGGTTCACCGCCAGACGGCGATGAGGCTTATCAGTTCAAGGAAGCGCCGGGCGAGGAACAGGGCGAGGCCCAGCCCGAACGCGTAATCCAGCGCCAGGATCACGAGTATCGTCAGCCCGATATAGAGTGCGATCCTGTTGGTCATCTCGCGGGCCTTATGACAAGAACTCGCGCGATCCGAAAGGGCTTCGGTGTCGGGGTGGCCGGATTCCTCATGCCTCGGTGTCGAGCCAGACGGTAACCGGCCCGTCGTTGACCAGCGATACTTTCATATCGGCGCCGAACTTCCCCTGCGCGACCGTGATGCCGAGCGCTTCGAGAACCCCGGCGAAATGCCGGACCAGCGGTTCGCCCGTCTCGGGGCGCGCGGCGGCCGAGAAGCCGGGCCGGTTCCCGCGAGAGGTATCGGCGGCAAGCGTGAACTGGCTGACCACAAGCGCGCCGCCGCCGGTATCGAGAAGCGACCGGTTCATCCGGTCCTCGTCATCGCGGAAGATGCGAAGTTTGGCGATCTTGGTGGCAAGCTTCGCGGCCTCGGCCTCGCCGTCACCCTCCATCGCGCAGACAAGGATCAGCAGCCCCGCGCCGATCTCGCCGATGGTCTCGCCATCGACCGTCACGCGCGCCTCGCTGACCCGTTGGACCAGTGCTCTCACAATTCGTCCCGTGTCGGCGGGTTGGCGCCCGCGCGGCTGACGGTGACGGCGGCGGCGCGCGCGCCAAGCGTCAAGGCGGCTTCAAGCTGGTCGCGGGTGAGGTTTCGGATACGCGCCTTGCTGCGGACGCCCAACTCGCCCAGCGCCGTCAGGAAGCCGCCGTTGAACGTGTCGCCCGCGCCGACGGTATCGACCACCTGCACCTTGGGGGCAGGGACGAAGTGCGGCCCTTCGCGCGTGTATCCGGTCACGCCGCGCGCGCCTTCGGTGACGCAGACCACCGCCGGCCCCTTGGCCAGAAGCTCGCCCGCTTTCTCGGCCAGATCGCCCTGGCCCATCAGCCAGAACAGGTCCTCGTCCGAGACCTTGACCACATCCGTCTTGGCCAGCATCCGGTCCAGCCTTGCGCGATAGGCGGGTTCGTCGGTGATGAACCCGGCGCGGATATTGGGGTCGAGCATCGTCACCCGGCTGCCGCCCTCGCGCATCAGCAGCGTCTCGTATGTCGCGGCGCAGGGTTCGGGCACCAGCGAGATGCAGCCGAAAAAGAGCGTGTCGATGCTGTCGTCGAGCGCGGGGATATCGCTTTCCGCCAGCATCCGGCCCGCGCTGTTCTCGTCATAGAAGAGATAGCTGGCATGGCCGTCGACAAGCCGCACGAAGGCAAGCGTGGTCGGGCGGTCGGAGCGCGCGGTGAAGGTGGTATCGACATTCGAGGCATGGAGTGTCTCGATCAGCATCTCACCGAAGAAATCGGTGGAAATTCCGCTGAAGAACCCGACCGGCTGGCCGAGCCGCCCGATCGCGTTCGCGGTGTTGAAGACCGATCCGCCCACGAAGGGTCGGAAGGCCGAGCCGCCATCGGTCGTCTCGCGCGGCAGCATGTCGATCAGGGCTTCGCCCGAACAAAGGATCATCGGTCACCTCCCCGTTTCTCCACCACTAGAATGTGATGTTAGCGCTGACAAGGGCGCAATCTTCCCCCAGCAAATCCTTATCCGCTTCAAAGTTTGGGCGCATTCCCCCGGCAGGTTCAAGGTGTTGTTGAAAGGTTGAAGCCATGTTTTCGTCTGCCGCCCTCCAATCGCTTGCGCCCGAGGACATCCGGGCCTTTGTCATGCAGCGCCTCCGGGCCGCGCTTCCCGGCATGGCGTTCCGCCCGCGCGAGGGTGAGCCCTACCGGCTGACGCTGACCCATCCCGAGGCTGGCGATATCGAACTCAATCTGGGCAACCTTGTCGAGGAAGTCCGCGCGTCGCGCCCCGACACGGCGGAGCAGCTTGTGAATGCCTTTGTCACGATGGCGAAACGCGCGATGGGGCCGCCCCGGATCACGCTCAAGTCGGTTTATCCGGGGTTCCGCCACCGCGCATTTCTCGATGCCGCCGGCGCCTCCGGAAAGGACCGGATGATCGGGGACGCGCCCGGCGATCTGGTCAGTGTCGTTCTGTCGGACCAGGGTGCCGGGGTTGCCACGCTGACCGAAGCGACCGTGCGCAAGGCGGGGTTCGCTCCCGAGGATATCCTGATCGCGGCCGAGCGGAATTTCGTCGATATTCTGACGGGCGCTTTCTGCGCCGGCCAGCGCGATGAGGGGGTCATGTCGCTGGGTCTGAACGGCTATCACTGGCTTGGGACAAGCGTGCTGTTCGTGCCCGGCCTGATCGCGCAGGTCATGGCCGAGAAAGGGTGGTCGCGCGTGCTGCTCGCCGCGCCGACACGCGAGACCGTGGACATTGTGAATGCCGAGGGGCGCGATGCACAGCGGCTGATGGAAGCCTGGATGGCAAAGCAACTCGCCGGTCCCCGCACTCAGTCCGAAGTGGTGTTCACCTTTGATGGCAAAAGCTCGGATTACGCGGTGTCGCATCGCATGGATGGCGGGCAGCTTCACCGCCTGAACTGAACGCGGGGCGCGCGCGGCGCCTAGCGCGCCTGTCCTTCCGCATAGAGAAACCCGACGACAGCGGCCAGGATCAGGCCCGCGATCACGGCCAGCGCGATCTTGAACGGCGACCAGGGCCGTTCGCCCACAACCTCGCCGGTCTGGCCGTTGACGACGAAGCGGAACGAGCGGCCGCGGAACTTGTAGGCCGCGATCCAGACCGGCACGAGGATGTGCTTGAAGGTCATCTCCGAAAGCCGCGTATCGACATCATCGACCCTCTGGCGGTCGCCGCCGATGTCGAACTTGATATCGCGGAGGATCTGCCGGTCCATGATCCCGCGCGCCTCGGTGAAGGCATTTTCCAGCTCGATCGTATAGGCCTCGGCCCTGAACCCGGCGAGGTACTCCGGCTGGTAAGGCTCGAGCCGCGTCAGATCCCAATGCACCAGCGTCCGCCGGAACCGGTCGGGCAGGGCGGTCGAGGCAAGGACCAGCACATCGTCGAAGAAGCGCGCAACGCGGCCCCGCACGGGTGTCCAGCGCACCTTGGGGACATTGACCGTTTCGCGCTTGCCGTTCCGCGTGACCGTCATGCGCTCGTGATAGACAATCCCGCGCTGCCCGCGATAGCTGCTCTCGGACTGGGCGTCGAAGGTCCAGCAGGGGGTATAGACGCCCGACATCTTGCGGCCCTTCCGGGCGTATTCCATCAGCCCCGACGGCGCGAACCAGAGCGAGCCGAGCCACTGGGTCATCGCGCCGCGCGCCTGGCTCTCTTCCAGCATGAAGGGCAAAACGGCGGCAGGCTTGATCTGCCGCGAAAGCCCGGTGTCGATGACGACGGGCGTGGCGCAGAACGGGCATTCCTTTGCGTGGAGAGCGGCATCGAATTCGACCCGCGCGCCGCAATTGGGGCAGGTCGATGTGCGGGCCTCCTCGATCTCGGCGCCGCCCTTGCCTGCCCGCAGCGCGCCGGTCAGGTCTTGTTCCGCGACTGCCTCGGACCGGCTCCACGGACCATGCTCGATGGCGCGCGTATTGCCGCAATGATCGCAGACAAGCCGATCCTCGCCCGGATCGAAGCGGAGATCCGAGCCGCAGCTTTCGCAGGGGAAGCGGTGTTCTTCGGTTCCCATCAGATTGAACGACGCCCGGTCATTCCCTGCTTGCCGCGAACATACGGCTCAATGTGCCATCCGACCAAAGCGCCTGGTGTACGAGCGCCATCAGCAAATGCCCGATCGCGACAAGCATCAGGGCGTTTCCGGCGAGTTCGTGAACCTCTCCCAGTCCCTCGATCTTGCCGTACCAGGTCGCGGCACCCAGCGCGGGAACGAGAATCATCAGGGCATAGAGCAGCCGGTGCCCCCAGGTTGCCGCCATCTGTATGGCGGGCGAGCCATGCGGTTCGGGTGCGCCGCGTTTCAGCCGCACGATGAGCCGGATCAGGACCAGCGCGAAGACCGTGCCGCCGAGGAGCGTGTGCAGCGTCGCGCCCTCGAAACCGCTCAGGTCCTGTTCGATCCTCTGGCGCAGCGCCCGGCCCATCCCGTCGTGGGTGAGCCAGGCGCCGAAGATCAGCACGGCGACGATCCAGTGCAGCGCGATTTGCAGGCCGCTGTAGCCGGTGCGCATCGAGGCCATCGGTCACGCTCCCGGTGGCGGGGGAGGAGCGACGGTGAACAGCTCCGCCAGTTCGGTGTCCTCGGCGGGTTTCCAGCCGTCCTGGCCGGGGGTCCAGACCCAGCTTTCCCGTTCGAGCGCGCCGTCGGCGACCATTTTCCCCAGCGATGCCTTCGAGAAAGGACCGCTGGTCTGGCCATCCTTGGCCACGTGCCAGACATGCTCGACCGGCGGAGGCGGCGGTGGCGTCGGCGCGGCGGGCGCCTGTCCCCAGGGACCGGGCGCACCGCCTCCCATCGCCATGCCCATGCCGGCACCGAGCCCCATGCCCATTGCCTGCCCGGCGGCACTGCCCGGCTGGCCCATTGCCTCGGCGGTCTTGTAGCGGAAATGCTCGTCGAGATTTCCGACGACCCCGCGCGAGGTCCGCTCGTCCAGCGCCTTTTCGACGGCGGGCGGGAGCGAGATGTTCTCGATGTAAAGTTCGGGCAGCTCGATGCCATAGGCGGCGATGGTCCCGGAGATGGCCTCCGCCAACACCTTGCCCAGATCGCGCGTGTTCGCGGCCATGTCGAGCGCCGGGATACCGCTTGCCGAGATCACGCGCGAGAACTCCTGCACGATGATGTTGCGGATCTGGAAGCTGATCTCGTCCATCGTGAACTCGCCGTCCGTCCCGACGATTTCCAGCAGGAACTTGCCCGGATCGGTGACCTTGACCGTGTAGGTGCCATAGGCGCGTAGCCGCGTCGGGCCGAACTCGGGGTCGCGGATCATGATCGGGTTCTTTGTGCCCCACTTGAGATCTGTAAAGCGCCGGGTCGAGACAAAATAGATCTCGGACTTGAAGGGCGACTTGAAGCCGTGGTCCCAATGCTGAAGCGTGGTCAGGATTGGCATGTTGTTCGTCTCCAGCATGTAGAGACCCGGCATAAAGACATCCGCCAGTTGTCCCTCATGGACGAAGACGGCGGCCTGGCTTTCGCGCACGGTGAGCTTCGCGCCGTACTTGATCTCGTGGCCCTCGCGGTCAAAACGCCAGACCATCGTATCGCGGGTGTCGTCGGTCCAGTGGATGACGTCGATGAATTCGCCGGTAAGGAAATCAAGAATGCCCATATGGTTCTCCTGTCGTGGCACTCTCCGGAGGAGAGAATGCATGAGAATTTGACGCGGTTCCTCTCACCCCCGACAGGGGCGATCTCCGTGTCGGAAATCGGGTCGGAAAATGCGTCATTTTCCGCGCCCGGTCAAAAGCTTGGTTCCAGTTGTGCACGCGCCAGCCGCGCCACGATGGGCCGCGCCGTCGCGGCGTCCATGCCGGGCCGCAGCGCCGGATCGTAAAGCATTGCCAGCATGCGTTCGTCCATTGCCGTCAGCCGTCCGAACTCGTCGTCATCGTTGAAGATCGAAGGTCGCGCGGTCGGGCTGTCGTTGGCAAGTCCAAGACCTTGGGCCAGTTCCTCGTGAATGCAGGAGAGACGCAGCAAAAGCGGCAACTCGTCCCGGATCACGGCGACCGCCTGGGCAATCTTGCCGTCATCGGCGGGGTCTGCCGCGACAACCAGACAGTAGTTCTCGCGCCCGAGGTCTTCGATCAGGTCGATCTCGCGGTCGCGGATGCCGGGAATGAGCCGCCTGAGTGTCGGACCGGAGACGCGGCGTTCCTCCTCGGAGAGCACCAGCACGCGGAAGTTTCCGCCGCGTTCGACGAAACTCACGGGATGCCCCGTTGCGCGCGCCAGCCGATCGGAAAACCGCCGGATCGCCGCACGGTCGTCGGCAATCGTGGCAGGCTCGACGCTGGCGCCGAATATGGCTTCGATCTGCACTGGCTTCTCCCAGCGGCGCAGGATGCTTTCTGACCGCTGGCGTACAAGCGTCGTACCGACATCGCTGAATTCGCGGGCGAATGCGATCTCCATGAAAGTCTCGCCAAGGCGACGCGCGTCGAAGGGCGCATCCGGTCCGCCGCCATCGACGCGCAGAAGTCCGCGGGTTCTTTGCCCCCTCTCGACGCGGGCGTAATAGGCCTTGAGAGCGGCGCTCTCGGGCGATCGCCCCTCGGTCACGACCGCGGGCGGCGGTGTGGCAGGGGCGCCCGCGCCGAACAGCCCGTCAAGCTGGTCGCAGCCCGCAACCAGAAGAACGGCCGTCCCAACGACCAGGGCGCGGATACGCTGCACAGGCGTCAGGACGGAACACTTTCCCCGGCGTTCGAGCCGGTGCCGTCCTTTCGGGCCTTCGCCGCGGCGAGAGTGGTTTTCAGTTCCTCTTCCATTTTCTTCAGTTCGACTTCCGCCTCGGCCCGTTTCTTCTTGCCTTCATCGGCAATCGCGAGGCTCTCCTCGATCGTGGCGACCAGGTCGGCATTGGCTTTCTTCACGGCCTCGATGTCGAAGACGCCGCGCTCCATCTCCTCGCGGATCATCTTGTTCGCGTGGCGCAGATTCTCGGCATTGGCGGTAAGAAGCTCGTTGGTCAGGTCGTTGGCCTCGCGCACCGCCTCGGCGGCTTCCGAGGAGCGCTGGATCGTGACCGCCTGCGCAAGCTGGGTCTCCCAGAGCGGCACGGTGTTGACCAGCGTCGAGTTGATCTTGGTCACCAGCGACTTGTCGTTCTCCTGCACCAGCCGGATCGAGGGGAGCGACTGCATGGTGACCTGCCGCGTCAGTTTCAGGTCATGCACCCGGCGTTCCAGGTCGTCGCGCGCGGCGCGCAGATCGCGCAACTCCTGCGCCTTCATCACGCCTTCCTCTTCGGCGGCGTCCTCGACCGCCTTTTCCCTGGCCGGAATGTCGGTTTCGTCCAGGCGCTTCAGCTTTTCTTCGCCCGCTGCGATGTAGAGCGCGAGCTCATCGTAGAAATTCAGCGTCTTGTCATAGAGTTGGTCGAGCGACTTGATGTCCTTCAGCAGCGTGTGTTCGTGGCGGAGCAGGTCGTCTGTGATCTTGTCGATTTGCCCTTGGACATTCTCGAACCGCGCCACGAAATTGTGGATCGGCGCGGCCCTGCCCAGCAGCTTTTCCCACCAGGACCGCTCGCGGCGGATGTCCAACTCGCTGATCGAGAAACCGCGTATGGTCGAAACGATGTTGCGAAGGCTGTCGCCCGCCGGGCCGACGTCCTTGTTGCGCACATCCGCCAGCATCGCCTGGCTGATTTCCTGCAACTCGGCCTGGGCGGCGGACCCGAACGATACGATCGAGTTGGTGTCGCCCATGTCGATCTCGCCAAGTCGTTTCTCGATCTCGGCGGTAGTCTCGGCGTCGGCGGCCTCGAACGCGACGATCTCATTTGCAGGCACCGGCTCGGGCAGCAGAGCGTCGCTGACTTCCTTCACCATCGCCAAATCTTCGGCTGCCTTCTGACGCACGGTTTCGTCCATCTGTTCCCTCCTAGGTTCTAAAATTCACTGTGGACGCCCTCGCGTTCCAGCCGCTCGCGAAGCACTTCGATCTCCACGTCCAGCGTCGACTTGTCATCCAGCAATAGCTTCTGGGTCTTCTTTGCGAACGAACTTTCCAGGTCGTCCAGCAATTCTTCGTAATCGGCCCGCGCCTCCTCGTTTCCCGAGCGCGCGTAGAGATCCGCAAACTGTACCGTCGCGTCCCTCGCTCCCAAGAGATAGACGCCGAGGAACTTGCGCGCACTGGTCAGGTCGCGGGGGTCGTCCTCGACCACGCGGCACATGGCACGCGCAGTCTCGACGAAATCCGCCACGCGGCGTTCAAGTGCGGGCACCTGAGCGCGCCGGATGGCGTCTTTCATCGCGGCCAGGTGGCGCTCGGCCTCGTCCACGACGCGGGCCACGCGGTCGGTCTGGAACTGGTTCATGCCTTCGGTGCCCTTGTCCGCGAGCGGATCGGGGCCGAAGGCGGTGACATGAAGCACGGCGCCCAGGATAAAATAGAGCAAGGGGTTAAGAAGACTGAACCCCGCCGGATCGAGCCCCGCAACCGCCAGACCGAGGCCGGTGAGCAGGCTGCCGAATATCTTGCGCGGAATGGCGGGTTTCTTCGCCACCCTGCGGGCATGATAGGCATCCTCGGCCACCAGCCCTTCGCGGGTCAGCCAGGCCGCGAGCATCATGATTCCGAAGGCGGCCATTTTCAGGAACAGACCCGTCGGTTCCAGTTGGAAGCCAACCAGCAGCATTGGCACCGGCGCTATGAAAAGAAAGTTCACACGCGCGCCCGACCGGGACCGGCGCATTCCTTCGGGAGCCCGAGGATGCGAAGCCGAGCCGGGGCTGAATTTGCCGCCGTAGCGCTCGGCCATCAGGACCCCCCGCTCACCGAGACATAAAGGATCAGGCAAAGTAGCAGGAAAAAGGCGGCCTTCTGCATGGTCCCTCCCGATGTCAGGGCGTCGGTGCCGCCAGCACGTGCCACGCCTCGCGCCGCGCCTCGGATCAGAAGCGCGGCAATGCCGGCAACGATGGCCGCGGCGATCAATGCCAATGCGAAACGCTGCATGCGCTGCACTTACCCCGGTTGTTCAAACTCAACATATGAAATCATTGTCGTGCTTGCCATAGCCACAGCGCATGAAAGCGAGATGACGCCGGGTTCGGAATGAGCTTCGGACAAACGCTCTGAGAATCCGCGACAAGAAATTTTAGCGCTTCTTCTCAGCATCTTGACGCCGCCGCTTGCCAGGCTTGCCGCGGCGGCCCGCAGATTTCTGAGACACGGGGAGGTTTTTTCCCCCTTCCGGATCGCCAAGGCCGAGCTGTTCGCGAACGATCTTCTGCCGCACCTCCTCGACCGCGCCCGGTTTCAGATCGCCCAGCCGGAAAGGACCGTAGCTGATGCGGATCAAACGGTTGACCGGGAAATCGATCGCTTCCATCGCGCGCCTGATCTCGCGGTTCTTGCCTTCGCGAAGCGACACCGTGATCCAGGCGTTCCGCCCTTGCTGGCGGTCGAGCGTCACTGTCATCGGGCGAAACCGTTCGCCCTCGACGGTCAACCCGCTGCGCAGCGGGGCAAAGTCCTCGTCCTTCGGCGCGCCATGCAGCCGGACCCGGTACTTGCGCAGCCAACCTGTGGATGGCAACTCCAGCCGGCGCTTGATCTCGCCGTCGTTGGTGAGAAGCAGCAGCCCCTCGGAATTGAGGTCGAGCCGCCCGACCGACATCACGCGCGGCATGTCCTCGGGCAGCGCTCCGAATACCGTGTCACGCCCCTTCTCGTCGCTGGTGGTCGTCACAAGGCCGGCGGGCTTGTGATAGAGCCAGAGCCGCGGAGGTTCGAGTTCGCCAAGCGGCTGACCGTCGAGCGTGATCTTGTCGCTATCCGTTACGTTCAGGGCCGGGCTGTCGATCTTCCTGCCATTCACGGCGACGCGCCCCGCTTCGATCATGCGCTCGGCCTCGCGGCGCGAGGCGACGCCGTGGCGTGCAAGCACCTTGGCAATGCGGTTGGAGGCGGGTTTGTCGCTCATGGGATGCCGGATAGCGCAACCGTGCGCGCCTGGAAAGTGGCGCCAGGGCTTTGCGGCACGTTCGGGTTTGCGTATTTGAAAAGAGATGAAGACCGGGTTTCGCAGTCATATGGATGCCGCACTGGCCGAGGCGCAAGCTGCCGCTCTGCGCGGCGAGGTGCCGGTTGGCGCGGTTCTGGTCGGTCCAGAGGGCGCGGTGATCGCGACAGCGGGCAACCGGATGCGCGAGCTTGGGGACCCGACGGCTCATGCCGAGATGGAAGCGATCCGCGCCGGTGTCGCGGCCCTCGGATCAGAGCGCCTCACCGGTTGCGATCTCTACGTGACGCTCGAGCCATGCCCGATGTGTGCCGGCGCCATCTCGGCGGCGCGTATCGCGCGGCTCTATTACGGCGCGCCGGATCCCAAGTCGGGCGGCGTGTCGCATGGTGCGCGGGTCTTTGCCCATCCACAGTGCCACCATGCCCCCGAGGTCTACGACGGTATCGGCGAGGCGGCATCGCGCGAGATGCTGCAGGCATTCTTCAGGGACAGGCGGGACACATGACGGACATTCGCAAGATCGTGGTCACGGTCGAGGAAACCCGCACCGAGATGGGGCAGGCCATCGACCCGCCAACGCGCAAGGCGCTGGCAATCGCCGTCATTGCCAACCCCTTCGCCGGCACCCATGTCGAGGACCTGACGCCGCTGATCGAGACCGGCGCGATGCTGGGTGACCTGCTTGGACGGCGTGCGGTCGAGGCTCTTGGGGTGTCACCCGGCCAGATCGAAAGCTACGGCAAGGCCGCGATGGTCGGCGAGCGGGGCGAGCTTGAGCACGCGGCGGCGCTCCTCCATCCCGCAATGGGCGCGCCGCTTCGCGCGGCGGTTGGCGGAGGTGCGGCGCTGGTGCCCTCTGCCAAGAAGCGCGGCGGACCGGGCCAGACGCTGGACGTGCCGCTCGGCCACAAGAACGCGGCTTACGTGCGCAGCCATTTCGACGCCGTCGAAGCGCGTCTGCCGGACGCGCCGGGCGCGGACGAGATCGTGGTCGCCATCGCCGTCACCGATAGCGGCCGCCCGTTGCCAAGGGTCGGCGGGCTGACGGCTGGCGAGGTAGAGGGCAAGGACGGGCTGCGCTAGCCTCGGTCAGATCTCGATCGCCTCAAGCACCTCTGGCGTCTTCACGTCAACACCCGGCAAGCCCTCGGCAAGCGCATCGGCGTTCTGAGCGAGGATCGGGAAGGTCCTGTAGTGCACCGGGATCACGGTATTGAAATTGAAGTACTTCCTGGCCGCCCATGCCGCCGCTTTCATATCCATCGTGAAATACCCGCCGGCTGAAAGGATGCCGACCTCGGGTGCATGATACTCGCCCATCCACGCCATATCGGCCATGATGTCCGTGTCGCCCGAGACATACACCGTCTTGCCTTCGGCGCGCAGCATGTAGCCGCATTCGCTTCCGACGCAGACCGGCCCCTCGGGCGTCGCCAGCGTGGTCGAGTGGCTTGCCGGCACCATCGTCACAGCGATACCTCCCGCGTCCACGGTGCCACCCCTGTTGAACCCGACGGCTTCGATGCCTTCGCTTTCTCCCCAGTAGCTCATCAGGTCGTATTGACCGATGACCGGCACGCCCAGCTTCCTGGCCAACGGCAACACATCCGTTATGTGATCGACATGCGCATGGGTCAGCAGGATATGCGTCACACCCTCCACGGCGGCGTCGTGCTGATCCTCCGGCATGCTCGGATTGCCGTTCAGCCAGGGGTCGATCAGAAGAACCGTGCCGCCGCTTTCGATTCGCATCGTGCCGTGGCCCAGCCAGACGAAGTTCATGATGGTTCTCCCTTCCAATAGTTTCGTAGAAGCTAGCCGAAACACGCGCCGAAACTAGTTGTCAAATTGTACCATGAACTGGACGCGATCCATAGACGCCTATTGTGAGCGAACGGACCCGGCATACTGGTCCGAACCGGTCAATGCGGTCACCAATCTCGCCTTCCTGGTCGCCGCATTCATCCTGTGGCGCCGCTGTGCTGGCTTGACGGCAGGCCGGGCGCTGGCGGCCATTCTGTTTGCGATCGGATTGGGATCGTACCTCTTCCACACCCACGCGACGCCCTGGGCGGCGATGCTGGACACGACGCCCATCCTGGTTTTCACGCTGGTCTACATATTCCTGGCAAACCGCGACTTCTGGGGCTGGCCGCTCTGGCTGTCGGCGCTGGGGATGGCGGCTTACATTCCCTACACGATGGCGGTTACGCCGGTCTTCGAAGCTCTGCCATTCTTCACGATCTCCAGCTTCTACTGGCCGCTGCCGCTTCTGATCTTCGCCTATGCCGCCCTCTTGCGGACCCGCGCACCCGCGACCGCGCGCAACCTCGCCATCGGCGCGGCGATCCTCTGCCTCTCGCTTGCCGCGCGGTCGCTCGACGAACCGCTCTGCACGGCTCTGCCGCTGGGCACGCATTTCCTCTGGCACATCCTGAACGCCCTCATGCTGGGCTGGATGATCGAGACCTGGCGGCGGCACGTCACACGCTGACTTCGTGCACCTCGATCACGTTGCCGTCGGGGTCATAGAAGAAGATCTGCCGCCACCCCGCCACCGCCGTGTGGCCCCAGTCCGAGTACGGCACACCCGCCGCGTCCAGATGCGCCTTGAAGCCGTCCAGGTCGTCGGTCCGATAGGCGATATGCCCGCGAGCGACGGCGTTCACGATCTGGCCGGTCTTGAACCCGGCCAGCACGTCGCGTTCGGCGATATGGGTCTGGATGGCGCCGTCGGTCACGAAGGCCACGTCACCCGCATAGCCCTGTCCCTTCTCCAGCGTCGGCAGACCGCTGGTCTCGCGCTCAAGGCCAAGCACGTCGCGATAGAAGCGGTCCATTTCCTCCACCTTGTCGGTGGAGAGATTGATGTGATGAAGCGTCAGTTTCATGGCGGCGAGACTGGCCCGGCAGCGGGCCAAGGGCAAGGCTTGGCATCGCCGCGCCCGCGCGCTAAACGGGCCGCTGATTGTCAGGAAAGGCGTGGTCCCATGTCGATTGATCGAGATACCGCAAGGAAGGTCGCGAAACTCGCCCGGATCAAGGTCGAGGAAGACGACCTCGACGCGCTGGCGGGCGAGTTCAACGCCATCCTCGGCTTCGTCGAACAACTGAACGAGGTCGATGTCGAGGGCGTCGAGCCGATGACCTCGGTCACGCCCATGCGGCTGAAACGGCGCGAGGATGTGGTGACCGACGGCAATCAGCAGGAGAAGATCCTCTCGAATGCACCCGATGCGCGGGAAGGGTTCTTCGCGGTTCCGAAGGTGGTCGAGTGATGAGCGAGTTGAACAAACTGACCGTTGCCGAGGCGCGCGACAAGCTGCGTGCGGGCGACATCACCTCGGTCGAGTTGACCGAAGCCTGCCTCGCGGCGACCGAGGCGGCATCGGCCCTGAACGCGGTGGTGCATCACACCCCCGAGCTGGCGCGCGAACAGGCCAAGGCGGCGGACGCGCGGCTCCAGGCCGGCGATGCGCCCGCGATGTGCGGCATCCCCCTTGGCATCAAGGACCTCTTCTGCACCAAGGGCGTCCCAAGCCAGGCGGCAAGTGCCATCCTGAACGGCTTCAGGCCCGAGTATGAATCGACCGTCACCAGCCAGCTCTTCGACGCCGGCGCGGTGATGATAGGCAAGCTGAACATGGACGAGTTCGCGATGGGTTCGTCCAACGAGACCTCTACCTACGGCAACGTCGTCAATCCCTGGCGGCGCGGCAACGAGGATACCGCGCTGACGCCCGGCGGCTCGTCCGGCGGCTCGGCGGCAGCCGTGGCGGCGGACCTCTGCCTCGCGGCAACCGGCACCGATACCGGCGGCTCGATCCGGCAGCCTGCCGCTTTCGTCGGCATCACCGGGCTGAAACCCACCTACGGGCGCTGCTCGCGCTGGGGCATCGTGGCCTTCGCCTCGTCGCTCGATCAGGCCGGGCCGATGACCAAGACGGTGCGCGACGCGGCGATCATGCTGCAGGCGATGGCCGGGCATGACCCGAAGGACTCGACCAGCGCCGAACTGGCCGTCCCCGACTTCGAAGCGGCGATCACTGGCGACATTCGCGGCAAGACCGTCGGTATCCCGAAAGAGTACCGCATGGAGGGAATGCCCGACGATATCGAGGCGCTCTGGGCCACGGGGCGCGAAATGCTGGCCGATGCGGGCGCGAAAATCGTCGATATCAGCCTTCCGCACACCAAATATGCGTTGCCCGCTTACTACGTTGTGGCCCCCGCCGAAGCGTCCTCGAACCTCGCCCGCTATGATGGTGTGCGCTACGGCCACCGGGCAAAGCTGGGGCAGGGCGACGGCATCACCGAGATGTACGAAAAGACCCGCGCCGAGGGCTTCGGGGCCGAGGTCAAGCGCCGCGTGATGATCGGGACCTACGTACTTTCGGCCGGTTTCTACGATGCCTATTACAACCGCGCCCGCCGTGTGCGCGCCCTTATAAAAAAGGACTTCGAGGATGTCTTCGCCCAAGGCGTCGATGCCATCCTGACGCCCGCAACTCCTTCGGCGGCCTTTCCCTTGGGACAGGAGTTCGACGACCCGGTGCAGATGTACCTCAACGACGTTTTCACGGTCACCGTGAACCTTGCCGGCCTGCCGGGGATCGCGGTGCCGGCGGGTCTCGACGGACAGGGATTGCCACTCGGCCTGCAACTGATCGGCAAGCCCTGGGAAGAGGGCGAGTTGCTGAATTTCGCACAAACCTTGGAAACGCGTGCCGGATTTGTGGCCAAACCGTCGAATTGGTGGTAAAAGACCAAAAAACAAAACGGCAGAGCAGACCATGATTTCCAGATTTTCGGCGGGAGTAGCCGTTTTGGCCCTTGCGGGCTGCGGCTCAACTGTACCTGACAGCAATCCGAATGCGCGCGGCGTGGGCTTCGGAGACTACGGAGCCTACGAAGCGCAACGCGCGGCGAGGGATGCACAGCTTGAGGCGCGCGCCGCGGTGCCCATCTCGGAAGAGGTGATGATCGCGCAGGAAACGCAGGACGTGCTGAACCGCACTGCCGCGGCGCCTGCACCGGTGGCCACCGTGGCCGTGGCCCCGCTCGGCGGGGAAAACTCGAACATTTCCGACGAACAGGATTTTGCCGCCGTCTCCTCCCGCGAGAGCATCGAGAGCGACCGCGAGCGCCTTGCGCGCCAGCGTGAGACATTCCAGGTCGCGCAGCCCGAGGCGGTGCCGGACCGGCCCACCGGCCGCGCCGCGCCGAACATCGTGACCTATGCGCTGACCACCAGCAATCCTGTCGGACGGCCGGTCTACAACCGGTCGAGCCGTTACAACGAGGACCGGTATCGCCGCAGTTGCGCCGAGTTCACCTCGTCGGACCAGGCGCAGGCCGCGTTCCTTGCCTCGGGCGGGCCCGAACGCGACCGCCGTGGGCTTGATCCCGATGGCGACGGCTTCGCCTGCTTCTGGGATCCGTCGCCCTTCCGGACCGCACGCGGCGGGTAGGGCGATGGAGATCGTCGACCGTCTCTCATCCAGTTTCGGCGAGCGGCGGCGCGGTCTCGCGGTCAGCCTGATCGTTCTGCATTACACCGGCATGAGCGATGCAGAGGCGGCACTGACCCGCCTCTGCAATACCGAGGACGAGGTCTCGGCGCACTACCTTGTTGCGAAAGACGGCACGCTCTACCGCATGGTGGACGAAAAGCACCGTGCCTGGCATGCGGGCGAAGGGTCCTGGGCCGGGCACGACGACATCAACTCGCGTTCCATAGGCATCGAGTTGGACAATGACGGGGCATCGCGCTTCGCGGAGCCGCAGATGGCGGCGCTGGAGGAATTGCTTGCCGATCTGCTCGAGCGCCACGACCTGCCCGCGAAGTCGGTGATCGCACATTCCGACATGGCGCCGGACCGAAAGAGCGATCCCGGCCCATATTTCGATTGGCAGAGGCTGGCCGCGAAGGGGCTTTCGGTCTGGCCCGAGCCGTCCATGCGCGGCGATTTCATGAAGGATGCCAGCTACTTCGGCTACCCTGTTGAAAAGGGGCAAACGCATATCCTGAACGCCTTCCGCCAACGCTTCCGCCCTTTCGAGACCGGACCGCTTTCGGTCGCGGACGAATCCATGATGGCTGGCCTGGCGCGCCAGTATCCCGCCGATGTCACCGAGCGCACCGCGCGGCGAACGCCCACCCGGCCGCTCCACGAGGAAAGCTAGACCTTTACGAGGCGGCGTTTCCCGCCTATCTCCCGCCTGCGGATGGCTGGATGGCCGCGGGAACTTCGGTTCACGAGGAAAGTCCGGACTCCACGAAGCGATGGTGCCGGGTAACGCCCGGCCGGGGAAACCCGAGGGATAGCGCCACAGAGAACAGACGGCCGTGCATGCACGGTCACGGTGAAACGGTGGGGTAAGAGCCCACCGCGGACCTGGCAACAGGGACGGCACGGCAAGCCCCTCCAGGAGCAATGGCGAATAGGGGGTCCGCATGGACGCGCTTCGGTCCGGACCCCGGGTTGCCAGCTAGACCCCGCCGGCAACGGCGGGGGTAGAGGAATGGTCATCGCGTCCTCGGACGTACAGAATCCGGCTTACAGGCCATCCGCGCTAAATTTCCGCTCATCGGGGCGTCTTCCAGGGCACGGCTTGTCGGAACCGTCCCCAAGGTTCGATGTGCGGAAAAAATCAGTCAGTCTCGGCAAGCCTGATTATTTCATTGCCCCATATGATCGGTGATCACTTCGCATGCATCACCGATCAACACGGCGCGTCTTCGTCGCTAGTCGCCGTAAGTCTCGCGCATGCGGCCGACGGGCATTTTCTTCATCTCAACTCTTATACCGTGACACGTTGTCTTTGACCCGTTCAGGACACGTCCCGCCGGTTGTGGCTCCATATGCGCGATCACGCATCCGACACCGTCCCAGCCATGGATGGCACGAATAACATCCCGGTTGGGTGGAAGCTGTGTCCCGTCCGGTGCCATATCGTTGATGGGTCCATCGACGGAATCCAGAACGAAGACGGACGGCCAGCGGTGGTGATGGACCGGTTCCTCCTCACCTGGCTCCAGTATGACTTCCAGCACGCGAAGGTTCTCGTTCTCAAAGATGACTTTGTGGTTCTTGGGTGCGGCCGCAACAGCATCGAGGGAAAGGTCCCAGGTTGCGGGGTTCATCGTTTCCAGTCCGTCGGTCATGTTCGTCCTCCCGCCAGTATCCGTTTCTGTTTCGTTTCGACCAACCGGCACCGGGTCGGTTCGTCGAGCGTCAGCGACGTGGCAACGCCTTCGATGTCCGCCTCGCGCATGCCAAGTTCGGTGAGTTCGTGTTGGCTGTATTGAAGCAATTCGCGCCGCGCGGCACGGTATTTTCGTGCACTCCGAAGCCATGCTTGGAAACGGCCTCCGACAAGCCTGACCAACGCGAGCGTCCTGTTCGGTTCGATCGTGAACGACTCCAGAGACTCGAGCATTGCCATAGCGCCTCTCCTCCATTGTACCGATCTAAATGTATCGTTCCAAAACCTTTTATATTTGACTTTGAAACGATCCATTAATAAATGGCTAGAAGGCTGCACCCGATTCGTCAACAAGATTCTTGGATCGGTCCAAATGCCGCTGTGAAGTCCCTGAAGGAACAGGAAAGAAAATGGTCCGACTGGTTGATGTGGCGAAGGCGGCGGGCGTGTCCCGAAGTACCGCCTCCAACGTTTTCAACAATCCGGATATTGTTCGGCCAAATTTGCGAAAGCGTGTCGAGGCCGCGGCGAACGAGCTGGGATATGCCGGTCCCGATCCGAAAGGACGTTTGCTTCGCGAGGGCAAATTCAACGCAATTGCCGTCATGCCACCGATCAAGACAAGCATGGTCGATGTGATCCGCAACCCCGTGTTCAATCTACTCCTGCAAGGCGTTAGCGAAGTCTGCGACGAGCGTGGCGCGAGCCTCGTCGTGGTTTCTGGCCATGCCGGCCGCAACAACCTCGGAAGTGTTCTCGCCGACGGGATCATCTTCAGCAGGATGGACCAATTGGAGGAAGCCGAGACGGCGCGGTTGAGACGAATTCCTTATGCTGTGGTCGACTTTGACCCGGGACCTCAGGTCAATTCGGTGCGGGTCGATGCGAAAGCCGGCGGATACCAGGCTGCAAGGCATCTCCTTGAATTGGGTCACCGAAAGTTTGCAATACTGTCGTTTCTGCGCGAGGGCCGTGGCTCAAACGTCATTGAAACCGGGTCGACGCGGCTTCCGGAATCTGCGGGGATCGCAACCGATCAGGAAAAGCTTATGGGATACGCCAACGCTCTGTCTGAAGCCGGCATCGACATCGGTGCAGTTCCGATGGTGCAGGCGGACGCCAACGATCCGGAGGCGGCTGGAAAACTTCTCGATATCGCACCAGAGGCAACGGCCGTGCTTTCCATGTCGGTGATGCAGGGCATCAGGGTCATCGGCGAGGCGATATCCAGGGGTTTGAGAGTGCCGCAGGATTTATCGGTCGTTGGATTCAATGATATCCCTGCTGCTGAACATAGCGTTCCTTCCTTGACGACTGTCGATGGCATGGGCGTGCAGAAGGGGCGAGATGCGGCTTGCCAGATACTGGACGGTGGCCCGCCTCGTCACAAAATAATTCAGCCAGTTCTCAAGGTACGCGGCTCGTCGGGTCCGGCGCCAGCCTAAGGAAACATCTCAGGGGGTTTCCGCTAGATGTCTTGAATTCCGCCCTGGGCTCGAGAGAGACATCTTAGGCTTTTTGTCAGATGACTTCTCTGCCGCGGCAAGCCGTCATTGGTTGGCGGCGAGCCGAGATTTTCCTCCTCAACGACCGCTTGCTCCAACACCGGGCACTCGCGAAAATTTAGGCAACGGCCGGTGAGCGGACCGAGCAGACATTGCTATCCGAGGCTACTGAGCGGCCTGCGCGCAAAAACAGGAGGCACTGACGCTGCCGTCAGCCCGGGCTTCGGCAAGTGCCAGTTTCTGAGCAATCATCCGCCCCTCCACGCTCCCGGATACCCCTCGCGCCTTGAGGCAGTCGTTAAGACCTCTCAGGCTCCAAACATTGTCCGGGTGGATTTGCGCGCGTGTCAGGTTGCCGCCGAGGCCCAGATCCTCACGATAGGCCGCTTCGGCCTCATCGATGTGACCCTGTTCCAGCAGGAGCGCCCCCAGCGCATGTCGGGCAGGCTGCATCCAGCCCCAAGGCTCGTCGTAGGGAAGCGCGTCCTCCAGGGCTACTGCGTCACGCAACCGGTTGTAGGCGACATCATAGTTGCCCTTCCGATACTCGATTTCGCCGTCCAGCATCGCCTCGGCCACAGCAAGCTGTTCCAGGCAGAGGACGTTGTGCAACCGCCGGTCCTCCGGCATTGCTTCGCGCGCGGCGAGGAACTGTATCCGTTCGGATTCTGCTTCGGACACCTCGCCCAGGGCTGCATGGGCCACGCCTTTCGCGTAGTGCAGGGTAGCGGTCAGGTTCGCCCAGAGCGCAGGGTCTTCGGGCAAGGGCTCCGCGATCAGTTCGCGCCATTTCCCAAAGCGGATCATCACGTGCACCCAGAGGGCGAAGTAACTCTCGAAGAACGTTGCGAAGGGTGGAGACTCGACCCGAAGCAGTTCCTCCGGCGTGACCGCCACAAGTTCCCGCGCCGCGCGCATCGCCGGTTCATACTGACCAAGGAACATCGCTCCGTAGACGGCGAAGTGGTAGTTGTGGATGCGGTAGCCGGTGTAGAGCGTGTAAACGCCCATATCTTCCAGCGCCTTCCTGTCGACCTGGGTCGCCTTCCAGTTCCAGTGGAACACGTCGCGGTAGTGCCCGCACTGGACGTCGATATGGGTCGGCATGTGCATCAGGTGACCGGCATCGGGCACGAGCTCGCGCAATGCGTCGCCCGCCTTGAGCGCCTTCTCGGGCATCGGCGACATTTCCATCAGGTGCACATAGAGATGGAGGAGGCCAGGATGGGTCCAAGCCTCCTCGTGCTGATCGAACATACGTTCCAGAACATCCTGCGCTTCTTTCGTTCCCGCCCCCTCGGCGATGTCGCCCGTCGCCTGATCCCACATCTTCCACGGCGTCCGGTTCATGATCGCCTCGACGAAGATGCACGCAACGTCGAGATCGCCGGGAAAGCTCTCGTAGACCGCCCGCATGGCATCGGAGTAGTCGTCGTTCCAGCCGCGCATCACGTCCAGAGGCTCAGGCGTATCCTGAGGAAAGCGCGACGGCAAAGCCTCGATCATCGCGCGCTCGAACGGCGTTACATTTTTGACGAGAGACAGGGCTGCGCGCGTCGCGGAATGGCAGGTCTCTGCGGTCGCGGCGCGCATATTCGCGTCGCGTCGCTCCCACGGCATGTTGTAGTTCGGCCCGGCGGCATAGGCGACGCCCCAATGCGCCATGGCGCACGTCGGATCTGCCTCGAGCGCGCGGCGGAAGCAGGCGACCGCCTCGTCGTGGAAATAAGCGTTAGTCCAAACAAGCCCACGATTGAACCACCTCTGCGCCTCGGGCGACGACGTCGTCACCCGCCGTTCGTAAACGTCGATGTCGTAATATTCCATGCGCCTTCCTCCCACGGTCTCGGCCCGCAAAGGATACCTCGAATGACGTCTTTGACAAAATTTGTGATCTGCGCGCTCTTGCCGAGGTTGCTCTGATCGATCTTGCCTCACGAAAGTCGAGTAAGGGCTGATTGTGTTGAAAAACTCCGCTTGAGCAGCGCGATTTAGGCTGATTCACTTCCCTTGAGGCAAGGGAGTTCTGGCGATGATGGGGCCGAGGCAAGTGGCGCAGGGCGCGCTGTTCTACGAGTTCTCGATCGAGGAT
>JAJDOD010000132.1 GCA_022340315.1 Silicimonas sp.
GAGTGGGCTTCGGCGGATCTGGGTATTCACTTTGTCGCAACGCGCATGTGAGCATTTTTTTACGACAGGTGGGCGACCAGGTCTTTGATTGCCGATCGCGGGGGACACGTTGCCGGGATTTCTCGGCGACACGTTGCCGGACCGTGTTCGGCACAGGGGGGGTGTGCGTCGGGGTGAGTGTTGGCCGGGCAAACGCGTCTGCCGTGACGTCGGGGGGACCTTCGCGCGCTTTTGGGCTGCAGGTTTCTCCGCGCAATTTGGTCAGTTTTCGCGCGGAGGGAGCGGCGCGTTGCCTGCTGCCGAGCAGGGCGAATGACATGTGCCGCCAATCGGACAGAACGGCGGTGCGTGTCGTCGAAGATCTCGCGCCCCTGCGGGGCCGCTGCAACCGCGATGGCCCGTTTTTATGGCTCTTTGCGCACGACTGGTCTCACGGCTCCGAATTTCTGCATTGTCGAATCAATAAAACCCATATATCTATCTTATAGGGTTGTAGGACGGCAAACATGAAGAATCCTTGCCAAGAAAGCATTTCGTGGGTGCCGTTGCAGACGTGGCGTTCAGTCCCATCCGGCGAGAAGAGTGCAAGAGGATAACGCAACTGAACATGGCAGATGACAGCTTGAAATTGTCTCGGCGCGCACTGCAACTTCAGCCGTCTGCCATTCGTGCAATGGCAAAGCAGGCGTCCTTGCCGGGCGTCGTCTCATTCGCGGCCGGTGCGCCCAGTCCTTTGAAATTTCCGGTTGATGCTGTCCAGGAGGCGCTATCGGAGATCATGAGCGACCCGGTCCTTCGTGTGCAGGCGCTGCAATACGGTGCGTCCGAGGGGTATCAGCCGCTGCGGGACCTGATCGCGCGCATGCTTGTTCCTGATGATGGGAGCATTTCGGCCGACGACGTCATCATAACAAGCGGGTCGCAGCAGGCGCTGGACTTCATCGGCAAGGTGTTCCTCGATCCGGGTGACCGGATCATTGTAACAAGCCCGACATATGTCGGCGCCTTGCAGGCTTTCGGGCTTTATGAGCCCGAATTCGTTTCCGTTCCGGTCGACGATCAGGAACTGGACCTGACGCTGCTGGAAGCGGAAATGCAGGCCGGTGCGAAGTTTCTTTACCTGATGCCGGATCACGGCAATCCCAGCGGGACGACCGTGCCGCTCGAACAGCGAATTGCGATCCTGGATCTTGCAACGAGGTACCGCATCCCGCTGATCGAGGATCAGGCCTATGACCAGTTGCAGCTTGAGGGAAAGCCGCTTCCCACTCTTCTGCAGCTAGATCGGGCACAGGATGGTGCCGATCCGATCGTTTGCTACCTGGGAACCTTCTCGAAATCACTGACGCCCGGATTGCGGGTGGGCTGGATCGTGGCTCCGCCGGTAGTCATCGAGAAGCTGGTTTCGATCAAGCAGGCTTCGGACCTGAATTCGGGAACGCTGAACCAGGTCCTTGTTCATGCAGTTGCGAACAAGGCGCTCGAAAGTCATGGTCCGGTGCTGCGCGCATTCTACCGTGCGCAGCGCGACGCGATGCTTGAGGCGCTTGACGTCTGCATGCCGGAGGGCGTCACCTGGACCCGGCCGAAGGGAGGCATGTTCGTCTGGGTACAATTGCCCGATGGCATGGATGCGGCGAAGCTTTTGCCCCACGCCTTTGAGAATTACAGGGTTATCTTTGTTCCCGGCGGGTCCTTTCACGCCGACGGTTCCGGGCGGAATACGCTCCGCCTTTCCTACTCACTACCGACCACCGACCAAATTCGCGCCGGAATCTCTGCCTTGGCGGAAGCCATCAGGGAGTTTCGGCATGGATCCAAGACACCTAATCCAACAGGGGAGACGACTACCATGAAGATGAAATCAATTGCCGCCGCACTCGGGGGCGTTTGCGCGATTGCGGCTGCCGGTTCGGCATCCGCCGGAACGCTTGAAGACACTTTGGAGCGGGGCATTCTGAAGTGCGGTACAAGCGAGGGCGTCTCAGGGTATTCCGCACCCAACGACCAGGGCGTGTGGACCGGTTTCGAGGTGGATATCTGTCGGGCAGTGGCCGCCGCCGTGCTGGGCGACGCGACCGCGATCGAATTTGTCCCGCTCAACTCCAAGGACCGCTTCACAGCGCTTCAGTCGGGCGAGATCGACGTGCTGCCGCGCACGTCGACGCACACGTTCACGCGTGACACCAGTCTCGGCCTCGATTTCGTGGCTGTCGACTACTACGACGGTCAGGGCATCGTGGTCAGCAAGGACAGCGGGATCACCAGCCTGTCGGAACTCGATGGTGCCACGATCTGCCTGCGCGCCGGCTCGACCACCGAAGTGAACCTCAACGACTACTTCCGCGCGAACAACATGGAATTCAGCTCTGTCGTGTACGACACCAGCGACGAAATTCGCGAGGGCTACGCCGCGGGTCGCTGTGACGCCATGTCCGGCGACCGGTCGCAGCTTGCCGTGCGCGTCAGCCAGCTTCCGAACCCACAGGACCACTTTGTGCTTCCGGGTCTCATCTCGAAGGAACCGCTCTCGATTGCTGTTCGCCAGGGTGACGACGATTGGGGTGATGTGGTCCGCTGGTCCTTCTATGCAATGGTTTTCGCCGAGGAGAACGGGATCACGTCCGAGAACGTGGACGAGATCAAGGAGACCGCGACGAACCCGCAGGTCCGCCGCATGCTTGGCCTCGAAGGTGAGTTCGGCAACTACCTCGGCATTCCGGCCGACTGGGGCTATCAGATCGTCAAGCAGGTCGGCAACTACGGCGAATCTTTCGAGCGGAACCTTGGAAAGGGTTCGCCGATCGGCCTGGACCGGGATCAGAACGCGCTGGCGAAAGACGGCGGTCTTCAGTACTCGATGCCTTTCAACTGATCGCTAGTCGGGGCTGAAGCTGGCGCCGCTCTCACCGGGCGGCGCCAGTACGCGACAAGAAACTGACAATCAGATAAGAGCCGGTAGCAAAATGTCGAATGCGCAAACGCGGTCACTTCTTATACAGGCGGCCGTCATCATCTTGATTCTGCTCGGGTTGTACTACTTTGTGACGAACGCGGCAGAGAACCTGAAGGCGTTGGGGCTGGCCTCGGGATACAGCTTCCTGAACCAGTTGGCCGGTTTCGACATTTCCTTCTCCATCATCGAGTATGACCGCACAACCGCGACCAACCTGCGGGTCTTTTTCGTGGGTGTCACAAATACGCTTTTCCTGTCGCTGGTCTGTATCGTTCTGGCGACGATTCTGGGCACGGTCATCGGTATTCTGCAGCTGCTCGGGAACCTGCCGCTGGAGAAGGTCTGCCGCGCCTATATCGAGACGACGCGTAACATTCCTGTCCTTCTGCAACTGTCGTTCTGGTACATTTGCGTGCTCTCGGCGATGCCGCATCTCAAGAACAGCCTGTCTTTGTTCGATGCCTTCTTCCTGAACGTGAGGGGACTCTACGTGCCCTGGCCGGTCGAAGCCGAGGGGACGAATGCGTTCTGGGTCGCACTGATCGTGGGAGCCGTCACCTGGTTTGTGCTGAGCCGCTGGGCGCTGCGCAAGCGCGTCAATACGGGCCAGTCTGTCCCGGGGAATGCCATCGGCTTTGGAATTTTCGTCGCGTTGATCGCCGGGGCCTGGCTGATTTTCGGCGCTGCGTGCACCTGGGAGGTGCCGGTTCTGAAGGGGTTCAATTTCCGTGGCGGTGCCTATCTGCCTCCCGAGTTCGTGGCGATGATGCTTGGCCTTTCCATTTACACCGCCGGCTTCATTGCCGAATTGGTGCGCGGCGGCATTCTGGCCGTATCGAAAGGCCAGTACGAGGCGGCTTCATCGTTGGGGCTCAGCGATTGGCGGGTAATGCGGCTGGTCATGATCCCGCAGGCCATGCGCCTGATCGTGCCGCCACTCACGAGCCAGTACCTGAACGTGGTCAAAAACTCGTCGCTTGGTGTGGCGATCGCCTATCCGGACGTCGTGTCCGTCTTTACCGGCACGACGCTTAACCAGACAGGCCGCGCGATCGAGATCGTCGCCATGACGATGGCATTCTACCTGACGATCAGTCTGCTGATCTCGATTTACATGAACTGGTACAACAAGCGCGTGGCGCTGGTCGAGAGGTAGGGGGCATGACCGAGTTTGTCGAAATTGACGAAAGAGAAGCGCCGCCCCAATACGCTGGCTATGCCGACTGGTTCAGGAAGAACTTTCTGAAATCTCCGTTGCACGTTTTCCTGAGCGTCGGCTCGATCAGCTTCGCAGTCTTCGTGATCTACTCGTTTCTCGACTGGGTACTATTCGGTGCGACGTTCACGGGTGACGGGCAAGAGAACTGCAGCATCTACTATGCGTGCTGGCCGTTCATCTACGCGCGTTTCAACCAGTTCATGTACGGCTTCTACCCACGCGAGGAACAGTGGCGTATCAATATCGTGGCGGTCATGGTTCTGCTGAGCTTCGTCTGGCTGATGCTGAAGAACGTACCGTACAAGAAGTACGTCGCCTTGTTCCTCGTGGTCGGTGTGCCGGTCATGGTGGTCGTCCTGATCTACGGCATGTTCGGCTTGACACATGTGCCGACGACCCAGTGGGGCGGGCTGACGCTGACGTTGACGATTGCCTTTACTGCAATTTCGCTGTCATTGCCGTTGGGCACGCTTCTGGCGCTTGGCCGCCGGTCGAAAATGCCGGTGGTGTCGATCCTGTCTGTCTCGTTCATCGAGTTGATACGGGCGGTGCCGCTGATCACCGTGCTGTTCATGGCGTCGATTTTGCTGCCGATTTTCCTGCCGCAGGGCATGACTATCGACAAGCTGCTGCGTGCCCTGATCGGGTTGACGCTGTTCGTGTCGGCCTACATGGCCGAGGTTGTCCGCGGCGGGCTGCAGGGCGTTCCGTCAGGTCAGACGGAAGCGGCAAAATCCCTAGGAATGTCGCATTGGCAGATCACCGGTTTGATCGTGTTGCCGCAGGCGCTTCGCATGTCCATTCCGGGCATCACGAACCAGTTCATCGCGATCTTCAAGGACACAACACTGGTCATCGTCATCGGGCTGTTTGACCTGATGGGATCAATCAATGCGGCCATTAGCGATACGCGCTGGACCGGAATGGAGCTTGAGGGCTTCGTGTTCGCCGGCGCCATCTACTTCCTCTTCTGCAACACGATGTCCAGGGTGGGCCGGAGGATCGAGGAGAACTACAGGGTCGGGCACTGACCTGTGCGAGACACGAGCCATTTCACGACCCTCGGTCCTCGTTCATCTCGACTTGCCGGATCGCGAGAAGACGGCATGGCCGACGAAGCTTCGGGCCAGTCTGACGGCGATCCCGGACGTTCTCGATCCAGGGAGAACCGGGCAAGATGAACGTGCAGCAGAAGCCTGTCCCGGATTTCAGCCGGAGTGCGATTTCGAGGTACATCCAGCTTGCGACGCTGTTCCGGCATCGTATCGCGTCGGGAGCCTGGCCGCTGGGGATTCAGATCCCGACGGTGGACGATCTGGCCGCGGAATGCGGTGTCGCGCGCGCGACGATACGGCAGGCGCTGGATGTGCTTGGGAAGGAAAACCTGATCGAGAGACACCGAGGACGGGGAACATTCGTCCGGAGGCGGCCGCAGGAAGAGCTTTGGTGTTCCGTCGGTACGGATTGGTCCGGGCTTCTCACACCTCTCGGGGATGCCGAGATCGAAATTCTGTCAGAAGAGCAGAATGTGGCGCTGGAGAAAGTCGCCTATCCGCTTGGCGAGCTTGTATCTAGATATCGCCATCTGCGACGCATGCACACCCGGCGGGGCGCCGCGTTCCTGCTGACCGACATTCATCTGGATGAGCGGTTGATGGACCGAATTTCCCGGATCGACCTGACCGCCAAGACCGCGCTTCAACTCGTCCACGACATTCCTGACTTGGAGATTTCCGAGGCGCGGCAGACGCTGACGATCGGAAGCGCGGACATTGATGTTTCCCATGCCCTTTCGATACCGCTCAACTCGCCGGTGGCCTTCGTGCATCGGCGTGTGGTCGATGCCAGCGGCTGCACCATTCTGGTGGCAGAGGGGATCTATCGTGGCGATGTCGTTCGGTTCGACCTGAAGCTCAGGTAGCCTATCGCCGGGGAGAACCGGTGCGCGGAGGGTTCCGTTCGCTACTCCAGGGTACTTGCGTCTGTATCGAAGGGAGCAACCCGGTTTTCCGAACAACCAGGCAAGGTGCCAGGCGGTGCTGATGACTGTCCTTGCCAGCGGTGTGTCCTGGAGTCGGCGAATGCGTCCGGAAATTTTGCAGTCCTTGGCGGCACGCGCCGGAGCCTATCGTCACGCGCGCTTTCTCTGAAAATTGGTGAAATCTGCCTTCAATCATGGCTTGATCGCCAATCAATTTGCTGCATAACTGTCGCGGAAACGAAAAAATTGCGCAGTATGGGAGGATATGCAAGGCATGGGCGAGGCTTTCAGTCTTGCGTTGGCACTTGTCTTCTCTGGCGACGCGGACCTTCTGGAGATCGTGCTTCTTTCCTTGCGCGTGAGCGTGACTGCTTCGGTTCTTGCCTGTCTTTTCGGGCTGCCGTTGGGCGCGTTGATTGCCATCGGTCGGTTTCCCGGGCGAAACGCGGTTCTCATCCTGGTGAACTCGCTGATGGGGCTTCCGCCGGTCGTTGTCGGCCTGTTGGTCTATTTGCACCTGTCCCGCTCGGGGCCGTTGGGATTCCTCGGGCTTCTCTACACACCGACGGCCATGATCATCGCGCAGACCATCTTGATCGCGCCTATTGTCGCCGCGCTGTCACGGCAGGTTCTCGAAGACCTTCACACCGAGTACGCGGACCAGTTCCGCTCGCTTTGTCTGACAGGCACACAGACGGTGCAGGCGCTTTTGTGGGACGCGAGATTTTCCTTGCTGACCGTCGGACTTGCCGGGTTCGGTCGTGCGGTGGCCGAAGTGGGTGCGGTGATCATCGTGGGAGGAAACATCGACCACCTGACGCGTGTGATGACCACGGCAATCGCGCTTGAGACATCGAAAGGCGAGCTTGCGCTTGCCCTGGCGCTCGGGATGATCCTTCTGGTCATCGCGCTGGGTGTCAACGCGGCAGTTCAGTCGGTGCGCCTGACTGCCATGAGGCAGGCATATGCCTGATGCGATGGCCATGACCCTGCCGTTCGACGTTGGCGCCGATTCTCCGGCGATTCTCCCGCTGACGGTTCGTGACCTTGTTCTGCGCTTCGGCGAGGCCACCGTTCTGGACGGCCTGTCGCTCGACCTGGGTCCGACGGGCTGCACGATCGTGCTGGGGCCGAACGGATCGGGGAAGAGCCTTCTGCTGAAACTTCTGCACGGTCTCCTGCAGCCAACATCCGGCCGTATCGCATGGGGCAACCATGCCCCTTCCGAGATAACTGCACGGCAGGCACTGGTCTTTCAGAAGCCGGTTCTGCTGCGCCGCTCGGTGGCGGCCAACATCGACTTTGTGCTGAAGGCGCGAGGCCGCGATCCGAGTGCCCGCCGGACGTTGCTGGAACACGTGGGATTGGCGCACAAGGCGAACCAGCCGGCGCGTCTACTTTCCGGTGGAGAGGCGCAACGCCTGGCTCTGGCGCGCGCATTGGCCACGGAACCCGAGGTGTTGTTTCTTGATGAGCCGACGGCAAGCCTCGATCCCGCGTCGGTTCTCGCGATCGAGAAGATCGTGGGCGATGCCCGTGCGCGGGGAGTGCGGATCATTTTCGTGACCCATGATGTCAGCCAGGCGCGGCGAATGGCCGACGATGTGGTTTTCCTGCATGGCGGCCGGGTTGCCGAGCACAGCCCCGCGACCGACTTCTTTCCCGAACCGCGTTCGGCGGCGGCGCGGGATTATCTGGATGGAAAAATTGTCCTTTGAACAACGTAAATGGGAGGAGAGATCATGATTGCGAGACACATTGCGGCGGTCGCCGTCGCTCTTGTCGCGGGAGGAACCGCCTGGGCGCAGGACTCCATACTGGTCCAGTCCACCACTTCGACGGCGAACTCGGGCCTTTACGACTATTTGCTGCCGATCTTCCAGAACGAGACTGACATCCAGGTGAATGTCGTGGCGGTGGGCACCGGGCAGGCGATCAGGAACGCCGAGAACTGTGACGGTGACGTGCTTTTGGTCCACGCGAAGGCCTCCGAGGAAAAGTTCGTTGCGGCGGGTTTCGGAACCGCGCGTACTGACCTGATGTATAACGATTTTGTCGTTGTGGGGCCTGCTGCCGACCCGGCGGGTGTCGCGGGCATGAATGACATTCAGGGCGCGTTGGCCAAGATCTCAGAGGCGGCCGCCCCGTTTGCTTCGCGCGGCGACGACAGCGGAACGCACAAGGCGGAGATGCGGCTTTGGAGTTCCGCCGGCATTGATCCGACTGCGGCCTCGGGGGAATGGTATCGCGAGACCGGGTCGGGCATGGGCGCGACGCTGAACACGGGCATCGGGATGGGGGCGTATGTCATGACCGACCGCGCGACCTGGATCAGTTTCAACAACAAACAGGATTATGTTGTCGCGGTCGAAGGTGACCCGGATATGTTCAACCAGTATGGCGTCATCCCGGTCAGCCCGGCGAAATGCCCGAGCGTGAATGCAGATGCCGCAAAGATCTTCGCGGATTGGCTGGTCTCCGGCGAAGGTCAGGCGGCGATCGCGGCCTACAAGGTGTCGGGTCAGCAACTGTTCTTCCCCAACGCCCCGGAGAATTGATAGGCTTGCCCGGAGGCGGCGCGACCTGCCGCCGTGATCAACCGACCGGGAAGCCATGACAGACCTTGCCATTCCTGACCACGAGTACCTCACCGTCAAGGAACTGGCCGAGCTTTTGCGGCTGAAGGAGCGCAAGGTCTATGACCTTGCCGCGTCCGGCGCGGTACCGTGTTCGAGAGCGACGGGGAAACTCCTTTTTCCCGCCGCCGAGATCCGCGCCTGGATTGAACGGGCCAAGTCGGGTGGCGTGCCGGGGCAGGAGTCAGGTTCCTCGCCACGGCCGCCGATCGTCCTGGGGAGCCACGATCCTCTGCTGGATTGGGCGATCAGGCAATCTCGTTGCGGGCTTGCGACCTATTATGACGGCTCGCTGGACGGGCTGGAGCGCTTTGTCCGTGGTGAGGGCGTGGTCTCGGGCCTGCACCTTTACGATGCGGGATCGGACAGCTGGAACGTGACCGCGGTTTCGGAAGCGGCGGCAGGCCGGAACGCGGTCCTGGTGTCATTCGCGGCCAGACAGCGCGGGCTTGTCTTCAGGGCAGGGGAGAAGGTCCCGTCGGGCATGTCCGACCTGGCTGGCATGAGGATGGTGCCGCGCCAGCGTGAATCGGGTACGGACGCGCTGTTCCGGGAACTGGCGGCACGGCACGACCTCGATGTCTCAAGGCTGGACATGGCCGATGTGGCCCGGACCGAGGATGAGGCCGTCGAGGCGGTGAGGCGCGGAGAGGCGGATGTGGCTTTCGGTCTTGAAGCGGTTGCGCGCATCTACGGGCTTGAGTTCCTTCCGATCATCGAAGAGCGGTTTGCGCTTCTTGTCGATCGCAAGGTCTGGTTCGACGCTCCGGTTCAGATGCTGCTGGCGTTTTTCCGGACCGAACAGTTCGTGGACCGCGCGAAGGGGTGCGGCGGCTACGACATCTCGGAGATCGGGAACGTGATCTGGAACGCATGACGGCATTTCCCGCGAACTGGCAAACCATCACCAATTCTGGTCCTATGAATTCGCAAACGGTTTGGGGCATTCGATGAAGAAAAGACAGGTTGGCCGGACGGCACTTGAGATTGACACGCTTGGGCTTGGAGGGGCGCCGCTTGGCGGGAATTTCGCTGATCTCGATTACGATCAGGCGGCGGAGCTGATCCGCGCTGCGCAGGATGCCGGCATCGGGTATTTCGACACCGCGCCCTGGTACGGTTTCGGCAGGTCCGAGAGGGTCATGGGTGACATGCTCAGAGGCTCTGATTACGTCCTTTCCGACAAGGTCGGCCGCTTGCTCAGGCCGGGGGCGGTCGAGAACCCGATGGACTTCGGAATGATCGACCCTTTGCCATTCAACGTCGTCTACGACTACGGCTATGACGGGATCATGCGGGCCTACGAGGACAATCTCCAACGGCTGGGGCTGGACCGGATAGATATCCTGCTGGCCCATGATATCGGCGTATTCCAGCACGGCGGCGAGAACGCCCGCCACTTCCGCGACCTTGCCGAGGGTGGCTATCGGGCGATGGACGAGTTGCGCGCGGCCGGGCAGGTCAGGGCGATCGGTCTGGGCGTCAACGAGAACCAGGTTTGCGCGGACGCGCTGGGGATCGGTGACTGGGACGTGTTCCTGCTGGCGGGGCGCTACACCCTTCTTGAACAGACGCCGCTTGACGGGCTTTTCCCGGCATGCAGGGCGGCGGGCACATCCATCATCTGCGGCGGCCCTTTCAATTCGGGCATCCTGGTGGGCCGGGCGATGTGGAACTATGCCAAGGCGCCGGAGGACATCGTTGCCAGGGCGCGCGCTCTGGGCGCTGTGGCGGACGAGTTTGCCATCCCGCTGGCGGCGGCGGCGCTTCAGTTCCCGCTTGGCTGCGATCTTGTGACGTCAGTCATCCCCGGTCCGCGCAGCAAGGCTGAACTGACGCAGATCCTGGATTGGTTCGAGATGCCTATTCCGGCGGACTTCTGGTCCGCCTTGAAGGAGAGGTCCCTCTTGGCGGAGGCGGTCCCGGTACCTTCGGGCTAGCCGCGCATTTGGCCTTGCCTAGACTGCCGTGAAGCCGCCATCGACCGGCAGGCAGACGCCCGAGATCATGGCGGAAGCGTCCGACAGAAGGAAGACGATCGGCGCCGCGCAATCCTCTTCCGTCGCCCAGCGGCGCAGAGGCATGGTCGCCAGGAACGGCCCGCCGATGTCCTCGCGGCCCCAGTACCATTCGGACATGGGCGTCATGACAACGGTCGGGTTCACCGCGTTCACGCGGATGCCGTGCGGGCCGAGTTCGAGCGCGGAGACACGGGTCATCGCGTCGACTGCGCCCTTCGAGGAGGCATAGGAGATATGGCCGGAGAGGCCGACAAGCGATGCCTGGCTTGAGACATTGACGATGGAGCCGCCTTTCCCCGCCTTTACCATGCCACGGGAGGCGTACTTGGTGACCAGAAGCGTGCCGCGCGCATTGATGTCGATGACCTTGTCGAAAACCGCGGTGTCGGTGTCCATCGGCGTCGCGATTTCGCCGCCCCAGCCGCCGCAATTGACCACTCCGTAGAGTTCGAGATCGGAAAGCGCCTGTTCGACGGAGGTTTCCGAGGTCAGATCGAAGGAGCGTGTTTCGCACCCCGTCTTGTCCGCCAGGTCTGCAAGCTTTCCCTCGTCGCGCCCCGCCGCGATCACCCGAGCGCCCTCGCCAACCAGCATCCGCACGGTTGCTGCGCCGATGCCGCCTGTTGCTCCGGTGACGAGGATCCTGCGGTCTTTCAATCCCGTGTCCATCTGATCTCTCCCAGTCGCGGCATTGCCGCTTTGGGCAATTAGGTTGAATGATCTGTCCGTCCGCAATAGCCAATGATGAGTTCATTGCGAATGAAGGGCGACGGCGATGGCAGGCCTGAAAGAGCTTCTGTCGGATGAGGCATGGCACAACGAACCGCCTGTCTGGGCCTGGGCCGACGGTGCCCTGACGTTGACGACCGGAGAGAAGACCGACTTCTGGCAAGATACGTTCTACGGTTTCCGTCGGGACGACGGTCATTTCCTTGGCTGCGCCGTGACGGGCGACTTTACGGCCTCGGTCACCTTCGACGCGGCCTATGAGCAGCTCTACGATCAGGCCGGCCTGATGATGCGAAGCGATGCGGAGAACTGGCTGAAGACCGGGATCGAGTATTCCGACGACGTGACGAATTTCTCGGTCGTCGTGACCCGTGCCGGGCGCTCGGACTGGTCAGTGATCGGCGTACCCCGGGTCTCTGGCCCTCAAACCGTGCGGCTGACGCGAATAGGCGGCGCGGCTATCGTGCATTATCGGGGGGCCGACGGGTCCTGGCACCTGATGCGGCTGGCAGATTTCCCTGCCGCATGCGCTGTGCGGGTCGGACCAATGGCGTGTTCACCGGAGCGCGGGGGCCTCGAAGTTCGTTTTGACGCTTTGGAGATCGGTGCGGCGATCGACAGTCCGTTGCATGCGGGCTGAGTATCCGAAATCGGCGTATCCTGAGAATTTTTCTAGCCAGGCAAAGGATTGCCCCATAAGCTGACGAGCAGACAGGCCATAGAATGCCTGCATTCATAGTGAAAGACAGGGAGGAATTTGAATGTCTTTTCGCACTAAATTTGCCGGCCTGATGCTCAGCGCCGCCGCTGTGACCGGCATGGCGATGCCCGCTGCCGCGCAGGACTATTCGGGAGTGACGGTCGATATCTTGACGCGACCAGGCTACGTGATTGCTGGCCGCCTGATCGAGCGTGGCAAGGAATTCGAGGAAATGACCGGCGCAAAGATCGTCGTCACCGAGGTTCCCTTCGCCGAGATCTTCCCGAAGATCCAGAACGACTGGGCGACGGGTACGAACTCGATTGATGTCGGAGTTTTCGCTGCTGGCTGGGGTGTCGAACTTGATGCTGCGGGCCTGCTTGAGGACCTGGACCCTTACGTTGCCGCCGATGACAAGATCGACATGGCGGATATCGCGCCCTACTTCCGGGAATTCGGTCAGAAGGTTGGCGGCAAGACCAAGTTGCTGATGGTCGATGGCGACTTCCAGATGGTCTATTACCGCAAGGACGTGCTGGAGGCCGCGGGGCTGGAGCCGCCGAAGACCTGGGAAGACTACCTCGACGTGGCGTCCAAGATCCATGGCACCGACATGAACGGCGACGGCGAGGGCGATTACGGCTCCTGCATCTTCAAGAAGCGGAACGCGCAGTCCTATTTCGCCATCCAGACCATCGCCTCCTCGATCGTGCAGACGCAGGGCACGGCGCAGGGCTTCCACTTCGACAACGCGACGATGAAGCCCATCGTCAACAACGCGGGCTGGAAGAAGGCGTTCGAGCTTTACAAGGCGACCGGCGAGTACGGCCCGCCCGAAGAGCTGAACATGGACATCGGCGACACCCGCGCGGTCTTCAAGGACGGCCGCTGCGGCCTTCTGATCGAGTGGGGCGATCCGGGTCCGTTGCAGCTCGACGACGACGCGACCAAGGTGAAGGGCCTGATCTACGCCATCGCCGCGGTCGGCTCGCGCGAGGTGCTGAACCGCGAAACGGGCGAGCTTGAGCCGGTGACGGCCGACAACGCGCCCTATGCGGTCGACGGCATCAACTATGCGCCCTTCGCGGCCTTCGGCGGCTGGGCAGGCGCGGTCAACGCGAACGCCGACCAGGCGACCAAGGACGCGGCCTATGCGTTTCTGTCCTACATGAACCAGTCGGCGCAGTCCTCGGTCGACGTGACCATCGGCGCGACGGGGTACAACCCATACCGTCTGTCGCAGCTGGCCAGCACCGACCTCTGGGTCGAGGCGGGGATGCCCCAGGAGCTTGCCGAGAACTACATCGGCGCGATCAACGGGGCGCTCAACAACCTCAACATGGCTTCGGACATGAAGATCCCCGGCGCCCAGCAGTATACCGGCGTCGTTCTCGACACCGAGCTGGCCCGCTATCTCGCCGGCGAGATTTCCGTCGAGGAAGCGCTCGAGAACATCGAGGAAGGCTGGGAGGAGATCACCGAGGACTTCGGCCGCGACGAACAGATCGAGGCCCAGGCCCTGGCCCTCGGCGAATAACGCCGGCGATGCCGACCGATACGACGATAAGCCAGCCGGGAGCGATCCCGGCTGGTGTGTCCCGGCGGGAACGACTGGCAGAATGGGTGGACCGGAATTCGGGCACCTTCTTCATCGCCCCGGCGGTCACGCTGATCCTGATTTTCGCGATCTTCCCGACAATCTATTCCATCTTCTTCGCTCTCAGCCGCGTGCGCTTTACCAGCGACGGGCTGCAGTTCCGCTTCGTGGGGCTCCGCAACTTCTCCAAGCAGTTCTTCGGGTCGAGCGAGGTGCATTTCCTCGGCCGCACCGATCCAGTCAGCCTCTTCGGATATGCCTGCTTCGCCGCGGTCGTGATTGCCGTCCTCTACTGGTGGATCCGCTCGTTCCGGACCTCGACCTGGGTCGGCATGCTCGGGCGCACGATCTCGGCCGCGATGGCGATCTTCCTCTCGTGGATCCTCTGCGCCTCGCTCTTGTCGGGCAATTCCATCGGCACGCTCTACACCACGCTGTTCTACGTCATCATCGGATGCGGCATCCAGTTCGTTATCGGGACGGGGCTTGCCTTCCTCTGCTCGCAGCCGATCTCGGGCAAGAACTTCTTCCGGGTGATCTTCTTCATCCCGCTGATGATCACGCCGCTCGGCGTCGGCTATGCGATGCGGATGGTGGCCGATGTGACCAAGGGGCCGTTCGAGCCGCTTCTGCAAGCCATCGGCCTGTCGGACTGGGTGTGGTCGGCGGATGCCTGGTCGGCGCGCTTCATGATGATGGTGAGCGACAGCTGGCAATGGATCCCCTTCATCTTCATCTGCATGCTGGCGGCGCTTGAGAACATCCCGCGCGACCACGTCGAGGCCGCCCAGGTCGACGGTGCGTCCAGCGTCCAGATCTTCCGGGAGATCACCTGGCCGCAGGTACTTCCCGTCGCCGTCTCGGTGCTGCTGATCCGGATGATCGAAGCCTTCAAGATCGTGGACCTGCCGAACATCATGACCGGAGGCGGTCCGGGTTCGGCCACGGAATCGATGACGCTCCATTCGATGTACATCTGGCGGGCCAACGATTTCGGCCAGTCGGCGGCGATCGCCTATCTGCTCTTGCTACTGACTGTTGTCACATGTGCCTCGTTCTTCAATTACGTTGTCATGGGACAGATCAGAAAGGCCCGCGCATGAGCAACGCCTCCTACCGGTTCCGCGAGAGCGAACGCACGCTGATGCAGCGGCTGTTCGAGGCGCCCGCCGTCGGCAAGATGTCTCCTGTCGCCAAGATCGTGGCCTATTCGCTTTTGGCGGTCTGGTCGGTTTTCGTGCTTTTCCCGATCTACTGGGTCATCATCACGTCTTTCAAGGATGCCGCTGCGGTCAATCAGGGACCATTCTACATTCCTTTCGTTGACTTCCATCCGACTCTCGATGCCTGGCGCACTCAGTTCACCGAAGATTCGTTCTGCACGGTCGGCGCCATCGGGCGGCAGCTTTGGCTATTGGTCTACAATTCCTTCGTGTTCGTGGTCTCGCCGGTCGTTTCGCTTGACCCGATGGAGCCGCAGATCTGCAAGATCTATCTCGCTTTCACCAATTCCGTGGTCATCAGCATCTTTTCGACCGCGGTTTGCGTCATTGTTGGCTCGATGGCGGCCTATGCGCTTGCGCGCATCCAGTACGCGCCGCGATTTGGAAATATCATGATGTTCGTGCTGCTGCTGGTGGGCGTGATCTTTGCCACCACCTATGCCGGCATCCCGTGGTGGGCATCCTCGAGCGTTGCGCTGGCGTTCTTTTTCTTCCTCGTCCGTGCGCTTCGCGGCTATTTCAAGATGCACCTTCGAAACGGTGACATTCTTTTCTGGATCATCTCGCAACGCATTCTGCCGCCCATCGTCGTTGTCATCCCGCTCTACGTCATGTTCCAGGCGGTCGGATTGCTCGACACGCATCTGGCGTTGATCCTGCTCTACGCGGTCGCGAACATGCCCATCGTGGTTTGGCTGATGTACGACTTCTTCTCGAATCTTCCGATCGAGCTGGAGGAATCGGCGCAACTCGACGGAGCGACGCGGCCCTATATCTTCTGGGATATCGTCCTGCCGCTTACGCGGCCGGGTTTGGCGGCCACGACGCTTCTGATCCTGGTCCTGAGCTGGAACGAGTATCTCTTCGCGGTGTTCCTTGCCACGGTGAAGGTGCAGACGATGCCGATCATGGTGGCCGCGAAGAATGCGGGCGAAAAGGGCGTCTTCTGGTGGGAGATGTGCGCCGTCATCGTGGTGATGATCATTCCCGTCATTGTCATGGCGATCCTTCTCACACGGTTCATCTCGAAAGGCGTCCTTCTGGGCGCCGTGAAAGGTTAGGCAATGGCGGAATACGGCCACAAGGCATCGGTCCGGTTCGAGAACGTCGAAAAAAGCTTCGGCGACGTGAAGGTGCTGCGCGACTTCGATCTGGAGGTTGAGCCGGGTGAGTTCGTGGTGCTGCTCGGCGCTTCGGGGTCCGGCAAGACAACCGCGCTTCGCATCCTTTCCGGTTTGGAGCAGCCCTCGGCCGGAAGCGTCCATATCGACGAGCGGAACGTCACCGAGATATTGCCAAAGTACCGAGATATCTCGATGGTCTTCCAGTCCTACGCGCTCTATCCGCACAAGACGGTCGCCGAGAATATCGGCTTCCCTCTGCGGGTGCGCGGGATGGAAAAGGCGGAGATCGACGCGGCGACACTCGATTCCGCAAGGCAGGTGCAACTGGAAAGCCTGTTGGAGCGCTATCCACGCGAGCTTTCAGGTGGCCAACGGCAGCGCGTGGCACTTGCCCGCGCCATCATCCGGCGCCCTTCGGTTTTTCTGATGGACGAGCCCTTGTCCAACCTCGACGCCAAGTTGCGCGGGCACATGCGAGCGCAACTGAAGCACATGCAGAAGTCATTGGGCACGACGACCATTTACGTGACCCACGACCAGATTGAGGCCATGACGCTGGCCCATCGGGTCGCCATTCTCGAAAGAGGCATATTGCAGCAACTGGCGACGCCTGCCGAGATCTATAACGATCCGGCCAACCTGTTCGTTGCCCAATTCATCGGATCGCCGCCAATGAATGTCATTCACGGCAAGCTCGACGGTCAGGATTTTGTCACCAATGGAGTTCGAGTTCAGACAACGGCCTCCGGGCAGATAGAAGACGGGGTCATGGGTGTCCGGCCCGAGGATTGTTCGCTTGCGACGCCGTCGGAGGGAACGCTGACGTGCAAGATCTATACCAACGAGCTGATCGGGGATCATGCGCTTGTAACCGTTGAATGGGGGGACGACCAAATCTCGGTCAAGGCGCCGAAGGACTTCACGGGCGAGCAGGGCGACGAAGTTGGCGTGCATATTCCCCGCAACCACATTTTCGTTTTTGACAGGGCCGACGGAAGGCGGGTCCGGTAGGGCCGTCGATGCCGGTGAGGTTCGATCTCCAGGACGCGATGTTCGGGGCGAGCGAGCTTTCGATCTGCCGGGCGGAGGAGTTCGCCGTCTCGGCGTTCCGCTATGACAGCGGTGTTTCGGCGCTGCGGGTGTCAAATGCGCGCGGCGAGGTGATCGTCTTGCCCTATCAGGGGCAACAGGTGTGGCGGGCAACCTTCGATGGTCGCGGCCTTACCATGAAATCAATGTTCGACCAGCCCGTGGCGACGCGGGTCTACCTGGAAACATACGGTGCGTTCCTGAACCATTGCGGTATCACCGGCCTGGGCGCACCGGGGCCGGGCGACGGCCACCCGCTTCATGGAGAGCTTCCCAACGCGCCTTTCCAGTCGGCGTGGCTCGAGGTGGATGCCGAGGGGCAGCGGGTAACGGTCGCGGGTACCTATCGCCATACGGTTGCTTTCTCGACCGACTACGAAGTCACGATCCGGACGACCCTCTCGGCGGCTTCGGCGCTGATTGATTTTTCGGTTCGCGTGAAGAACCTGAAACGCACTCCGATGGACCTGATGTACCTGGCGCATGCCAATTTCCGGCCGGTCGATCTGGGCGAACTGCACTATTCGGCCGACTACGGTCCTGAAACCGTGCGCGTCCGCAGGTCGATACCATCGCACGTCACGCCAAAGCCCGGATACGTGGAGTTTCTTGACCGCCTGTCGAAGGACCCTTCGGCACATCATGTGCTGGAGCCCGGCCTGACGTTCGATCCCGAGGCGGTTTTTGAGATCGACATGAAAGCCGATGCAGACGGGTATGCGCGGGCGCTTCAGAAACATCCCGATGGCACCTCGGATTATGTGAGATACAGGCCTTCGCAAGCACCGCTCTGCATGCGGTGGATATGCCGGACGCCTGACCAGGACGGTATCGGCGTGGCGTTCCCGGCCACGTCGGGGGTCGAAGGCTATCGCGTGGAGAAACAGAAGGGCAGGGTGGTGACGCTTGCCGGTGGCAGCGATTGGCGGATCGACTTTACACTCGGGCTGCTCACTGCCGCCGAAACGGAAGCGGCAATCGAGGCGATCGACGCAATTCGCGGCGGCTGACGGTCAGAAGGAGAGAGATGTGCGCGCGACGCAGTTGTTCAAGACCGGGGATATTCGCACGGTGGACGTTCCCCAGCCGGTGCCCGGACCGGGCGAGATCCTGATCAAGGTCGAGGCGGCGGGCATCTGCGGTACGGACCGGCATCTCTATCACGGAGAGTTTCCGTCTGTCCCCGGCAAGACGCTGGGGCACGAGTTCTCGGGCCTGGTTGTCGATAGCGGCGATAGCGGTATTGCCGAGGGAACGCGGGTGACCTGCGATCCCAACACCTGGTGCGGAACATGCGAGCAGTGCCAGCGCGGACGGGTCAATCTGTGCACTAGGAACGTCGCGACGGGAATTCACCGAGACGGCGGTTTCGCCGAATATTGCGCCTTTCCCGCCTCCAAGGCCGTTGCGCTGCCGGACGATCTTGATCCGCTCCAAGGCGCATTCTGCGAACCTCTCGCCTGTACGCTGCACGGCATGGACATGGGGGCCGCAAGGCCTGGAGAGCGTGTTTTGGTGATCGGTGGCGGCGTGATCGGTCTGATGGCAGTCCAGATCGCGCGCCTTGCCGGCGCAGAGGTGATGCTTCTGACGCGAAGCGCGTCGAAGCAGGCGCTGGGGAGGGAAACCGGCGCGCATCATGCGGCCGACTCCGAGACCGGTTTTCGCGAGGTCTGGCCCCAGGGTGCCGATCTGGTGGTCGAGTGCGCCGGGGTCAGAGAGACCATTGCGCTTGCGCCCAGGCTCGCCCGGACGGGTGGGCGGGTCGTTGTTCTGGGGGTCCTGCCTCAGGGTGCCGAGGTTTCGGTCGAGCCGTTCGACCTTCTGTTCCGCGAGGTCCAGATGCATTTCAGCTTTCTCAACCCCTTCACCCACGCTCGGGCGGCGCAGATGATCTCGGATGGCACGATCTCGGTTGCTCCGCTTGTAAGCCGGACGATCACGCTGGATGAGGCGGCGGGTGCCATCGCCGCTCCGGCACTGCCCGGCGAGGTCCGGGCGATCGTTGTGCCGGGGGCCTGATGCGCTTTGCAGCCGGATGACTTGACTTGGCCACCGCGGCTGTAAAATCTCGGAAACAACCCAAGGGTTCTTCAAGGGCTGAAATGACGGATCACAAGCGGGAGTTCGATTACATAATCGTCGGCGCAGGTTCGTCCGGCTGTGTGCTGGGCGCCCGGCTGAGCGAGGATGCGGATGTCTCGGTCCTGGTGCTGGAAGCCGGCGGTACGGATAGCAACTTTCTTTTCCGCTGGCCCGCGGGCTTCGCCAAGATGACCAAGGGAATTGCCAGTTGGGGCTGGTCGACGGTGCCGCAGCGCCACGTGAAGGATCGCGTGTTGTGGTACACGCAGGCCAAGGTTCTGGGCGGCGGCAGCACGATCAATGCGCAGGTCTATACCCGCGGCAACGGCAGGGACTATGACGCCTGGGCGGACCAGGGTTGCGAGGGCTGGAGCTATCGGGACATTCTGCCCTATTTCAAACGAGCCGAGGGAAACGAGCGTTTCCATGACGACTACCACGGAAGCGAAGGCCCGCTTGGTGTGTCGGTACCGCGCGGCGCTTTGCCGATTTGCGATGCCTTTATCCGGGCGGCCCAGCAATACGGCATCCCTTACAACCCGGACTTTAACGGAAGGCAACAGGCGGGCACTGGCTTTTATCAACTCACCCAACGTGACTTGAAGCGATCCTCAGCGGCCTCGGCATTCCTGCATCCGGCCATGAAACGTCCGAACCTGACTTTTCGATCCGGCCAGCAAGTGCGCCGCATCGTTCTCGAGCGCGGCCGGGCCATCGGAATCGAGGTCGAGGAGGATGGGCGTGCAAGCCTCATCCGAGCCGGCCGCGAGGTTTTGGTTACTTCGGGTGCTATTGGCAGCCCGCGCCTGATGTTGCTCTCGGGCATTGGACCGGCCGATCACCTGACGTCGGTGGGCGTTGACGTGCAGCACGACCTTCCCGGCGTGGGCCGGAATCTGCAGGACCATCTTGATCTCTGCGCGTTGTGCGAATGCAGCGGACGTTACAGCTATGACGGTGTGGATAAGTTTCCACGCTCCGTCATCGCGGCGCTGCAATACAGTCTCTTCAAATCCGGTCCGGTCACGTCGTCCCTGTTTGAAACCGGTGCCTTCTGGTATTCCGACGACAGCGCGCCGCTGCCCGATATTCAGTTTCACTTCGGCCAGGGTTCCGGCATCGAGAAAGGCATTGTCGCCATCGAGAATGGCGGTGTCACGCTCAACAGTGCTTACATGCGTCCGAAGTCGCGCGGATCGGTAACGCTTGCTTCCGCCGACCCACGAGATGCGCCATTGATCGACCCTAACTATTGGGCGGAGCCGAAGGACAGGGAAGCATCGCTGAAGGCTTTGGAAATCTCCCGCGAGATCCTCGCACAGCCGGCCCTGAAGCCATTCCTCTCGCGAGAGGTGCTTCCCGGGCCGGAAGTGAAAACCCGCGACGAGTTGTTCGACTATGCCTGCCGACTTGCCAAAACCCAGCACCATCCGGTCGGCACCTGCAAGATGGGGCATGGAGAGATGGCGGTCGTTGATCCCGAGTTGAAAGTGCGCGGGATCGAGGGATTGCGGGTGTGCGACAGTTCCATCATGCCGACGATCAATTCCTCGAATACAAATGCGCCGACGATCATGATCGGCGAGAAAGCCAGCGACATGGTCCGCGGACTTGCCCCATTGCCCGCGGCAGTTCTCGAGCACAATGACGGGCTCAGACGGGACCTTGCCTGAGGCAGGAGGGTCGGCACCTCTGGAACGCGCGAAGGCCGATATTGAACGTCTGACCGCTTGCCGGTTGCCATTTTGCCAAACAGAAGCACGGGACCGTCGACCGAGTGCTATCCAGGAGTTTGCGCCAGACCCTCGGATCGACACTGGCGGCAGCGAAGATCCCGCCCCAGAGGGCGCCGGGGATGCCGGGGCTCAAGACGTCCTGACCGGCGAGGATAAGGCCCGGAACCGGAGTTTTTGCCTGCAGCGCACCGCTGAGAACGCGGTCGGGCGTGACATCTATCCCGTAAAAGCCGCCGTGATGATGCCCGGTGATCGAGGCAGTGGACAATGGTGTTGACAGGTTCCGTAACACGAAGAGCTTGGCCAGATCAGGGAAGTATTTCTCGAATTGAGCGAACAGCACCTCCTCGACCTTCGTATTCGCCCGAGCCTCGCCCCCGGGGCCTTTCGATCGTCGGTAGGATATGCTCGGCAAAGGCTGCTCCGCTGCCCTCGGGGTACCAGGCGCCGATTTCCAGGTAGGATCCGGCAATTAGGGCATGCATCGCGAAACTCGCCTTGCTGGGCCTGCCGCCGTGATCGAACAACTGCGCGGCAAAGGCCGCGGCGAGGTCGGGGTTGTCGGTGATCTCGTCGATCACCTCTTGCGTCGTCCGTGCGCACCAGCGCTTGATCGCGCGGCCGTGCCACCACATCATCGCCGTGCTGATGATCCCGGGCATCGCGCGGGTCGAGGTGATCGAAAACGAGGCCTGGCGCACATCCCTGAGTGCGGCGATCCATGCCTCGATGGCCTCCGCCTCATCCGGGAACCGATCCTTGAAATCGCGCTCCTGTGCCTCGTAGGGTCGCGATAGCGCCAGCGGTGCGGCGTCGCCGATGTGCAGGTTGTCGTAGACGGCGCCCATCGAG
>JAJDOD010000198.1 GCA_022340315.1 Silicimonas sp.
AGGCTCAGGCTCAGGCTCAGGCTCAGGCTCAGGCTCAGGCTCAGGCTCAGGCTCAGGCTCAGGCTCAGGCTCAGGCTCAGGCTCAGGCTCAGGCTCAGGCTCAGGCTCAGGCTCAGGCTCAGGCTCAGGCTCAGGGAAGGATGCGCGCGGGCCAGCGCTGTCAACCGTCAATTCCTCAACCGCCTCCGGGCCGTCATCGGCTGTTTCGGTGGATACCGGGGCCGCCTCTTCGACGCCCCCATCCTCGACGATCGCATCCAACCCCTCCTCGATCTTCGAGGACGACTTGAACAACCGTTCCTTGAGTTTTGAAAAGAATGCCATGAACGCCACCTAAAACGCCTGCGCGTGTTTTGGAAGACCTCACGATGCATCGCAGGTTTCTGCCGTTTGACGGGATATCGGCGAATGGACTCGCCAAGCCCGTCCGCCTGTGTCAGCATTTCGACCATGAAAGTTCTCGTCGCCTTGCTGTACCTCGTTCCCGCCGTGGCCACCGCGGCGGATGCTCCGATTTCGGCCGCTGAATTCGAGCGTCTCGTTACCGGAAAGACTTTTTCTTATGGCGCAAACGGCGTTCCCTACGGCGCCGAGGCCTATTACGACAACCACCGCGTCCAGTGGACCTATCTCGATGGCGAATGCCACGACGGCGTCTGGTACCAGGCGGGCGAGCAGATCTGTTTCCGCTACGAGAACATTGCCGACCCCCAGTGCTGGTTGTTCTTCGAAAACTCCGGCCGCATTTCGGCGTTCTACATGGGCGAAGGGGCCGATACCCAGCTTTACGAAACCGAACGCCAGTCCGAACCGCTCCAATGCCTCGGACCGAAGATCGGGGTCTGAGCACCGAACTTCGAGACCCGTTTGCACCGGCAGACTACGAGCCTCCGTCGTCCCCGGTCCGCACGTTGATCCGGCCATCGCGGAACTCGATCTCCAGCGCCGCCTGCCGCACCTCCGCCGCACGCGTCACCACCGCCTCGCCCTGCCGGACGACCGCGAAACCTCTCGCCAGCGTTGCCTCGTAACCAAGCGTCCGACGCGTGCGGTCCAATGCTTCCAGCCGGTCGCCCAGGCGTGTAAGCCGCGCGGCCTGGCCAGCCACCAGCCGGGCTCCGCGATCGGACACCCGCTCGCGCGCAGCGCCGAACCGCGACCGCAGCATCGACGGACGCAGCGGCGCGCTCACCCGGTCAAGGCCCGACCGCTTGCGCTCGATCATCCGCACAAGACCCTGGCTCAGCCCCGCTTCGGCAAGATCGAGCTTCTGGCGCGCGTCGTTCAGAAGCGCATCCGACTTCGGCAACAGCCGCGCCATGTCGCTCAGCCGCTGCTGCCGCCGCGCGATCCCCTGGCTCACGCCCCGCGCCAATCGCCCGTCCTGCGCCTCGACCCAGGCCAGCAGGTCCAGCCGCACCGGCACCGCCATCTCGGCGGCCGCCGTCGGAGTTGGCGCGCGCCGGTCGGCCACATGGTCGATCAGCGTCGTATCCGTCTCATGCCCCACCGCCGAGATCACCGGAATGCCGCTCGCCGCAACCGCGCGCGCCACGATCTCCTCGTTGAACCCCCAGAGGTCCTCGATCGAGCCGCCGCCCCGCGCCACGATCAGAAGATCCGGCCGCGGCAACGCGCCCCCCGGCGTCAGCGCGTTGAACCCCCGGACCGCGGCCGCGACCTGCGGCGCGCATTCCTTGCCCTGCACCGCGACCGGCCATATCAGCACCTTCCTCGGAAAGCGGTCTCTCAGCCGGTGAAGAATATCCCGGATCACCGCGCCCTGCGGCGACGTCACCACCCCGATGATCTCCGGCAGGTAAGGCAGCGCCTTCTTCCGCGCCTCGTCAAACAAACCCTCGGCGGCAAGCGCCTTCTTCCGCTTCTCCAGCATCGCCATCAGCGCACCCTCGCCCGCCACGGCCAGCCGCTGCACGTTCATCCCGAACTTCGACTGCAGCCCCGAAGCGGTCATCTTGCCCTCGGCAATCACCTCCATCCCCTCCTCGGGCTCGATGCCCAGGTCGGCGACCTGCCCCTTCCAGGTCATGCACTGAAGCACCGACTTGTCGTCCTTCAGATCGAAATAGAGATGCCCCGACCGCGCCCGGAACACGCGCCCCACCTCGCCGCGCACCCGGACCCAGCCAAGCTCCTCCTCGATGAGTTTCCGCACCCGGCCCGCGATCTCGCTGACCGTGAACTCCGGCGCATTGCTGCCCGTGGGTGTCGCATCCTCGAAAAGATCGTTCATGAACCCGCCTGCCATTTCATCTCTTGAAAAATACGCATGGCGCGACGCTTCACAACCCCGCGCGGCGCTTGCCCCCCGCGCGCCGCTCGGCTAACGGGAAGCCCCATGAACATCCTGATCCTCGGCGGCGGCGGCCGCGAACACAGCCTGGCCTGGGCCGTCAAGCAGAACCCGAAATGCGACCGCCTGATCGTCGCCCCCGGAAATGCCGGGATCGCCGAGATCGCCTGGGTCGCCCCGGACCTCGACATCGAGGACGGCGAGGCGGTCGTGCAATTCGCGGAAGACAACTCGGTGGATTTCGTCATCGTCGGCCCCGAAGCCCCGCTTGCCACCGGCGTTTCCGACGACCTGCGCGCCGCCGGCTTCCTCACCTTCGGCCCCTCCAGGGCCGCCGCCCAGCTCGAAGCCTCCAAGGCCTTCACCAAGGAGGTCTGCGACGCCGCCCGCGCGCCCACCGCCGCCTGGGCCCGCTTCACCGATGCGGCCTCCGCAAAGGCACATATCGCGCATAACGGCGCCCCCATCGTGGTCAAGGCCGACGGCCTCGCCGCGGGCAAGGGCGTGATCGTCGCCATGACCGAGGGCGAGGCGACGGCTGCCATCGACGACATGTTCTCCGGCCAGTTCGGCGACGCCGGTGCCGAGGTCGTCATCGAGGAGTTCATGACCGGCGAGGAAGCCTCGTTCTTCGTCCTCTGCGACGGCACGACCGCGCTGCCCATCGGCACTGCCCAGGACCACAAGCGCGTCGGCGAAGGCGATACCGGACCCAACACCGGCGGCATGGGCGCCTATTCGCCTGCCCCGGTCCTCTCCGACGGCGTGGCCGAGCGCGCGCTTCGCGAGATCGTCGAGCCGACACTCGCCGAGATGGCGCGCCGCGGCACGCCCTATTTCGGCGTCCTCTATGTCGGGCTGATGATCGAGAACGGTGCGCCCCGCCTGGTGGAATACAACGTCCGCTTCGGCGACCCGGAATGCCAGGTCCTGATGATGCGCCTCGGCGGCCAGGCGCTCGACCTGATGCAGGCCGCCGCCGAGGGGAGGCTCTCGGAAACGGCGGTCCACTGGGCCGACGATCATGCGATGACGGTGGTTCTCGCGGCAAGGGGATATCCGGGCGCCTACGAGAAAGGCAGCGCAATCCGCGGTCTCGAAGCCCTGCCCGAGGATTCCTCCAACATGGTCTTCCACGCCGGCACCAGGGAAATCGACGGCCAGATCACCGCCAGCGGCGGCCGTGTCCTGAACGTCACGACACGTGGCGCGACGCTTGCCGAAGCCCGTGACCGCGCCTACGCCATGATCGACGCCATCGACTGGCCGGAAGGCTTCTGCCGCCGCGACATCGGCTGGCGGGTGCTGGGATAGTCGGGACGGCGTCCTTTGGCAGGAAGTTCAACGTGGTCATTGCAGATCGCCCGGTCGCGGCTACATTTGCCGGGTGAATTACTGACGAACGGGTGAACGACCTTGTCCAACCGTCCAATTGGCATTCTGGGCGGCATGGGCCCCGAGGCGACGGTGTTGTTGCAACGCAAGCTGATCGACGCGACGCCGGCAAACGACGACAACGACCACATTCCCCTGCTGATCGACATGAACCCGCAGGTGCCCTCGCGGATCGCGCACCTGGTTGAAGGCACGGGCGAGGACCCGGGACCGACCCTTGCAGCAATGGCGCGCCGGCTGCAGGAAGCCGGGGCGGTCGCACTCGCCATGCCATGCAACACGGCGCACCATTATGCCAAGGCCATAACCGGCGCCGTCGAAATCCCGCTTCTCGACATGGTTGAAATCGCCGCCGATCATGCCCTTGGAACGGTCGGCAAGGGCGGATGCGTCGGCGCCCTCGCGTCGCCTGCGGTGCAGCGGACGGGACTTTTCGACAAGGCGCTTGCACGCCGCGGGCTTACGGTCGCCTGGCCGGCAAACGAGGCTCCCCTGCTGGCAGCCATCCGCGACATCAAGAGGAACAACCCCCTCCAACGCGCAAGGGCAGCTCTCAACGAGGCCTCGGCAGACCTCGCCGCGCGTGGCGCGGTCTTCCAGCTGGTCGGCTGCTCCGAGTTCTCCCTGATCGCGGACAGCGTGGCGCCGGGCGTCACCGGGGTGGACACGCTCGATCTTCTCACCGACGCGATCGTGGCGTTCCACAGACTTTCCGGCACCTGAGACCCGGCCCAAACGCCCGCGATACCGCCGGTCTGCGGCGCGAATCACGGGCGCAGGCCTCAAGCCGCCTAGGGCGTGAACATGTCGCGCGTGTACATCGGTATGACGATGACCGCGATCGTCTGTTCTTGCCCGCCGAAGAGAGACTCCAGTTCGGGAATGTCCGACTCGATTGTCATGTCGCCATTCAGCGCCTTGCCCAGCGGGGCGCTCATCGCAAGGTCGGACAGTTGCTCGAAGCGGTTGATGTGGTGAATCGAGGGATCGACATTGGAGAATGACTGGGACTCCCTGCCGGTCCAGGACAATGGTCCGCTGGTGTAGGAAAGCGACAGGGACAACTCGCCGCCACCCGCCTTCAAGACCCAATCCTCACTCAGCCTGGGTTCATCGCTACCCGAACTCTCGACCCCCGCGCGACGGCTGATCTGCGCAAGGCTCGCATTTCCGTAAGGATCGACGCGCTCATCCGTGCTGAAGACCTTGGTAACGAACGTCCGCACCTCGTCGGAAGTCGAGGACTTGGCAAGGCTGGCCATAGCCACGGCACGGTAGGTCGGCGGATCGCTGGGTTTCCCATCGGCCCCCATTGCCAGGAAACGGTCCGCAAAAATCAACAGGGAATTCGCACCTGCGACCGCCCCGCCCGGGAAGGCCATAAGCGTCCACCCCTCGGGCAGATACTGTTGCACTGCGTCTTCATCAAACTGCATCGCGACGATAACGCGGCTATCGACGTTGGAACTGATC
>JAJDOD010000007.1 GCA_022340315.1 Silicimonas sp.
GTGCGGCTGTCCGCCGGGGCGGGGTTCATCGTTGCGATCTGCGGCGAGATCATGACCATGCCGGGCCTGCCCCGCGTGCCTTCCGCCGAAAGCATCCGGCTCAACGACGACGGCGAGATCGAGGGGTTGTTCTGAGGATGACGGCGGCACGAGGCGAATCGAAAAATTTTTGAGGATGTGCCCCCGTCCTCCCACCCCTAACTTAGGGCGCGGCGTATTAAGGTTGGGTTAAAAACAAAGCCAGCCAAGACGGTTGCGCCAATATATTCATTTGGAATTCCGCGCAAATCACCTGAACAACCGCCAGCGCGCGTCTCCAGCCGGCGCGACACCGGCGAGACGGCAAAGATGCCAGCCCAATACCTGGTTGCTAGACAACACCGGCATCCCGAGGCGCGTTTCAAGCGCCTCGATCGCGCCCAGCGTGCGGAGGTTGGTACACGACAGGAACACGGCGTCGCACCCGCCCGTCTCCGCCGCGGCCACAGCGGCCGCCTCCACCGAGGCCGGCGCGATGCGCGCCACGTTGGCTTCGACCGGTTCCTCGAAGCTGACGAGGTTCGGCGTGTCTATTCCGGCGTCGGCCAGCACCGCACGAAGCCGCGCCGAGACGCTTTCGACATAAGGGCTGACCAGCGCAAGCCGCGCCACTCCGAGATGCGCGCAGGCGGCGATCAGGGCGCTGACCGGTTCGGTGACCGTGGACGTTTCCACTCCCGCCCGGACACGTTCCGCGATCCGGTCCGCTCCGATCTCGGCGGTGCCGGAGGTGCAGCCATAGCCCACCGTCGCAAACCGCGCGCCGCGCGGAAGAAGCGAGGCGGCGGCGGTCAGGTGGCGCTCCATCTCGCGCAGGGTCTCGGTGGTCAGATGGTCGCCGGAGGGCACACGCGAGACCAGAAGTTCGGCCTCGCGGGGCAGCAGGCGGCGCATGTCGCGTTCGATCGTTTCGTCTGCCTGAAGCACGACAAGGCCGATCCTCGTGCGGTCGGCTGTATCAAGATCGTAAATCAACCGCATGAAATCACGCGTATTTCAGTGCTATCTGGCCTGGTCAGATACTCCGCGCCGCCGTCACGGATCACGATGTTCTCCTCGTGCGTCATCAGGCGTCCCTGTCCGAGTGCCACCGAGGGCTCGAGCGTCAGCACCATCCCTGGCACCAGTTCGGTGTGATCTGCGGCGATGATCGACGGCCATTCGGTCAACTGCAACCCAAGCCCGTGCCCGATCCGACCGGCGTCGCCCGCATCTCCCTCGGGGTCGGCGACGGCCTGCATGGCGTGAAAGATGTCCGAGATCACCGCGCCCGGCCGGGCTGACGCGAAACCGGCGGCGGTGGCGTCGATGAGGCGTTTGTGCGCGTCTGCCACCTCGCGCGATGGCCGCCCAAGGCTGAAGTTGCGGTCGAAGTCGCAGAAATAGCCGTCGCGCACCAGCCCGGTGTCGAGCATCAGCACGTCGCCCGTTGCGAGGGGCGCGTCGGTGGCGGGCGAAATCACGTCGCCATAGCCGCCCGCGCTCGCCGCCCCCGCGAGATAGGGCACCCAGTCGGCGCCTTCCTCCAGGCAAAGCCGCTGGAAGTCGCGGAAAACCCGCGAAAGCGGCACGCCCGCCGCGGCGATTTCCGGAACGCGGTCAAAAGCTTGCCCGGCGACCCTCGCGGCATCGCGGATCTTGGCGATTTCGCCTTCAGACTTCACCATCCGCAGCCGCCGCGTGATGGTGGCGTCACCGGTCAGCTTTCGCACGCCAAGCGACGCCTCAAGCTGACGGAGCGAGGCGAGCGGCATCCGCACATGGCTCTCCATGTCCTCGGGCATACCGATGCGCGCGCCTTCGTGAGTGATCTCAGTGAGTGTTTCGGCCAGCAGCCCGATCCCGTCGTCCACGTAGTCCGGTGCGGCCCAGGTGCGGATGTCGTCGATCCAGGTCTGTCCCATCAGGTGTGCCCCGATCGAGGGGATCACCGCGATGGGCTTGCCGGTGGCAGGTATGACGAGAAACCAGGGACGTGTCGGGCTTTCCCAGAAGCGGGTGAGAAACCCGGAATAGTAGAGCAGTTCCGGTTCCGTCGTCAGCAGCATGGCCGACAGCCCGGCGGTCTCCATCATCGCCTGCGCGCGGGCCACCCTTTCGGCGTATTCCGACGGTGGAAATCCGCGCGGCCCGCTCAACGCTCGGGACCTCGCTGAGGATCAGAAGCACGCGGGAAGTTGTGGTCAGCCCAAGCGCGTCCTTGTCAGCCGCCAGAAGCCCCGCGAGGCCCGCCGCGCCCGAAGGCGTGGTCGGAAGGCCGGCGGCCACTGCCGCATTGGCACCGGCCTGGGCTTCGGCCTCGCTGATCAGCATGAAGTCGTCGGCATCCCGTGCCAGTCCTTTCAGCGCAATCAGCGACGGTTCCTTGCAGTCGAGCCGCCCCATCGTCGAGCTTGGCCCCTCTGTTACCTGCGGTGCGCCTGCCATTATCGAGGCATGGAGGGCAGGGGCCACCTCGGGTTCGACCACGATGATGCGTGGAGCATCTCCCCAGGCTTTCCGGGCATAAGCGGCTGCCGACGCGGCAAGGCCGCCGACCCCCGCCTGCAGGAAGATATGGCTGGGCACGCCGTCCATTTGGCCCACCGCCTCTGCCATCAGCGCGAGATAGCCCTCCATGAGGACATGGGGGCGCTCGACATAGCCTTCCCACGAGCTGTCCGAGAGCAGTGTCCAGCCGTTTTCTTCCGCCGCGCGCGCGGCGGCGGCCATGCTGTCTTCGTAGATCGCCCCTTCGCGTCGCACCTCGGCGCCCGCCACCGTCAGACGTTCGGCAAAGGCTTCGGGCACTGTCTCGGCGATGTAGACCACCGACCGCGCACCGAAGACCCGCGCGCCGGTGGCGACGGACAGCCCGTGATTGCCCGCGCTGGCGGTGACATAGGTGCGCCCCGCCGCCCGGCCTGCCTCGGCATCGCGGGCGACGACATAGGCCGCGCCGAGTGCCTTGAAGCTTCCAAGCCCCATGCGGTTGCGTTCATCCTTGACGTGCACCCTGCCAACGCCTGCCTCTTCTGCAAATACGGGCACCTCGACAAGCGGTGTCTCGGCGGCCTCGGGGCAGCGGGCGAGCAGGTCCATCGGCCGTGCCGCGTCGGAGCTGGGCCAGGGATAGTCGACCAGCCCTTCGATCAGGCTAGCCGAGAGTTGTCGGGGGTTGGGGTCGATGCGCATGGACCAGCGATAGCAGCCCCGGCGCGGCGACGAAATACGATCCTCGCGTCCAGAAGGCGTTTCGCGTGAATGTTTCGTCAAGATGTCTGGGATATTCTGGCGCGCGGAGGGAATGAATTGCGTAAATTCCTCGGATACCTCGCACCTGGCTCGCCAAGGGCGGTCATGTGGAAGACGCTGCTTTTCTGCGTCCTCATCGTCCTTTGGAACTATCTCTGGGTCCGGCATCTCTCTGGCCACCCACCGCGCAGCATGGCCGCGATCGTGACGGATGCGCTGGTCGTTGGCGGGCCGTTCGCCCTGCTTTTCTCGCTGGCAAGCTGGGATCAGGTGCGAACGATCCGTGGATTGCACATCCGCGCGCGGATTGACCCGCTTGCCGGGGTTCTGAACCGGCAGACCTTCATCGGGCGGTTTCAAAAGGCTGTTGCGCAAGCGCGCTGCGGGATGCTGCTTCTCATCGACGCCGACGACTTCAAACGCATCAACGATTTCCACGGGCACGCTGTGGGCGACCGCTGCATTGCCGCGATCGGAAATCGTCTATCCTGGCATCTGAGGGAGGAGGATCTGGCCGGCCGCATCGGGGGCGAGGAATTCGCAGTTTTCTTGCCCGAGGTCTCGCGCGAACATGGAAACGTCGTTGCGCGGCGGCTTGGCCAGCCGGTCGCTTTTTCGGATGCAGCAGGCGAGATGCATCACTCCGTCACGCTGTCGATCGGCGCCGTGTGGACGCAGCCCGACCAGTCGCCCGAAGACCTGCTGATGCTGGCGGACGAAGCGCTTTACGAAGCCAAATCGACAGGCAGGGCACGAATGATCGTGATCGGAGAGGTCGAACCGGTCCTGCTCGGCAGCCCCCGCCCGGACCAGCCACCTGCCCGCCGGGGAAGAAGCCGTCAGCCGCCGACGCACAGGCCAGCGGCTTGACCGCACGCGGCATTCACCGTTTCCTTACCCCAAGGCCCAATCCAATTGACGCGATGCGCCGAGGGCGCTTCAGGCAGGGGGGATCACGTGAAGGTCAACGGCAAACATTTTCGCTCGCTCTGGTGGAACGCCGAGGCGGAGGTGCTCGAGATCATCGACCAGCGCGCTCTGCCCTATGAGTTCGTCACCCAGCCAGTCCGCACTGTGGCCGAATTCGCCGCCGCGATCGCCGAGATGCGCGTGCGTGGTGCGCCCTTGATCGGAGCGACGGCGGCATATGGCATGGCGCGTGCGATGGCCGACGATCCGGGCGACGTGAACATGGATCGCACCTGGGACATCCTCCACGCGACGCGACCAACCGCGATCAACCTCCGATGGGCGCTCGATCGCTGCCGCGAGGCGCTCCGTCCGCTGCCCGAAAGCCGGCGCGCCGAGGCTGCGCTGACGCTCGCCCACGCGATTGCCGACGAAGACGTGGAGATCAACCGCCGCATCGGAGAACACGGGGTGACGCTGATCCGCGAGATCGCCGCGCGGAAGCCCGAGGGCGAGCCTGTCCGGCTTCTCACCCATTGCAACGCGGGCTGGATCGCCACGGTCGACTGGGGCACCGCGACAAGTCCGATGTACCAGGCGCATGATGCAAACATCCCGCTGCACGTCTGGGTAGACGAAACCCGGCCTCGCAACCAGGGTGCCCTGACGTCCTGGGAACTTGGAAGCCACGGCGTGCCGCACGCCTATATCACGGACAACGCTGGCGGCCACCTGATGCAGCATGGTCTTGTCGACATGGTCATCACCGGCACCGACCGGACGACGCGGACCGGAGACGTCTGCAACAAGATCGGCACCTATCTCAAGGCGCTGGCCGCCCATGACAATGGCGTGCCGTTTTACGTCGCCTTGCCGTCACCCACCATCGACTGGACGGTAGCCGATGGCGTCGCCGATATCCCGATCGAGGATCGCGACGCACGCGAAGTCAGCCATGTTCAAGGCACGACCGCCGATGGCGGCCTTGGCCACGTCAGAGTGACACCCGAGGGGACCGATGCGTTGAATCCGGCGTTCGACGTGACGCCCGGCCGACTTGTCACCGGTCTTATTACTGAGCGGGGTATCTGCGATGCTACCGGCGAAGGGTTGGCGCGGCTTTTCCCCGAACATGCGCGCAACGCCGAAACGCAACTCGAAAGTGGCAAGCCGCGGGGAAGCTGACAGCCTGTGCGAAGAGCCTGTCTTGCTGCGTTCGTGGCTCACACCCTCGGCTGCGGGTTCTGCGCCTGAAATGGAGACCGATGGGACGCGTTCAAAACGGTGTCCAAATCGGCGGAGAGCGGAGAAATCAGCCACGCCGGGGCCGTAGAGCCGGGTTCGGTCGAGCCGGATCGGCATCGGGTCCATCGCATGTCAGTGCGGTGATACTGCATCGTCGCGAAGTAACTTCGGCCCAACAAGTCATGGGCCACGGCCCGTTCCAGGTGAGGCACCTAACACCGAAATTCAAGCAATGCCCTGCCAGTCCGGACAATGTCGCTGGTTTCCATGCAATGGTCTTTTTTCATCGACATAGACGCCTCCTCGCGGCTAATCATCCGCGCCATGCGTTACCGCTCGACCTTGCTGGCGGTGTTCATCACCGCGCTTCTTGCCTTTTTGGCCTTCCAGGGCGCGCTGGTATATTTCGGTTCGGAAGAGCGTGAGAAGGCAGCCGGCCGGTTGTCGCTCTATCTGGGGACTGTCACGGCGGAACTGGAGCGCTTCGCGCATCTGACATTCGTCCTGGCCGAGGATCCCTTCGTGATTGCAGCGGCAAGCGGGGGGGAAACCGAGCAGCTGAATGCCAGGCTTAAGGCGTTTGCTGCCGAGGCGGGGCTGGATGCGATCTACCTCATGGAGACCGACGGACTGACCATCGCGGCATCGAACTTCGATGTGCCGTCGAGCTTTCTGGGTCAGAACTACGGATTCCGCCAATACTTCCGCGACGCGATGGAGGGACGCCAGGGGCGGTTCTACGCAATCGGGGCGACGACGGGCTTGCCGGGTTATTTCATTGCCGACCCGGTTCGCGGGCCGGACGGGGGGATCGCGGGAGTGATCGCGATCAAGCTCGACCTTTCGAAGCTTGAGGAAAGCTGGCGCAGATCGGGCGAGGAAGTGCTTCTGGTGAACGCCGATGGGGTCGTGATGCTGGCCTCGGATTCCGACTGGCGATACCGGGTGCTCTCGGCTTTGACCGAGGCCCAGCGGACGCAGATCGAGGCGTCGCGGCAATTCTCGGGGCAGGCGCTCGAAGCGCTGGACTGGAGCAATGACGGGGGCAATGCGCGGATCGGAGGGAGTGAGCGGATACACCTGACATCGGCCGATCTTCCACATGGCTGGGTGCTGCACTACCTTGTCAAGCGCGATCAGGCAGTGACACGAAGCTGGCTCTCGGCAGCCTTCGTCGTCGTTGTCGCAGGCCTCGTCTTCATCGCGCTGCAAGTTCAACGGGCTCGGCGGGTGGGTGCCGCGCTTGCGCGGTCTGAACTGGAGGAGGCGGCATTGCGACAGGCCAATGAGCGTCTGGCCGTCGAGATTGAGGATCGGCGGACAGCCGAACGGCAACTCAAACGTGCTCAGGGAGAACTGGAGCGTGCGAGCCGGCTGGCGGCACTTGGCCAACTGGCGGCCTCGGTAACTCATGAGTTGGGCCAACCCATTGCCGCGATGCGCAATCATCTGACCGCCGCGGAGATTGGCGCCACTGCGGGTGTCGGACTGATTGGAAAAATCGCTGCGCTGGTCGACCGCATGGAGGGCACGACGCGGCAGCTCAAGTTTTTCGCGCGCTCTGAAGCCGAGCCCTTCGGAGATGCCGACTTGGGTGACGCGATGCGCGCTTCGCTGGCACTGGTGGAGCCCAATGTTCAGGCGACCGGAGTCACTGTAATGGTCGAACTGCCCGATACACCGCTCGTTGTGCGGGGTAATCAATTGAGGATCGAGCAGGTGATGACGAACCTTTTGCGAAACGCCATAGATGCTTCGGAAGACAGGGCCCACCCTGAGCTTCATGTCTCGGCGGGGACCGATGGCGACCTGGTCTGGTTCGAGGTTCGCGACAATGGGCACGGCTTGGGCGATTCGACGCTGGCAGATTTAGCCGAGCCGTTCGTTACGACGCGCGAGAGTGGTCGCGGCATGGGGCTTGGCCTGGCCATTGCCGCAGGCATCGTTCTCGATCATGGGGGAGTGATGACAGCGGAAAACGCGGAAAGCGGGGGCGCATCGTTTCGGGTCTGTCTGCCGGCCGCGCGAGCCGCGGCAAGTGGGGAAGTGGCGTGAACCCAAGGCCTTACAGTATTCTTGTGGCAGACGATGACAAGGCGATGAGGCAATCGCTTGGGGAGCTTCTGGAGGCGGCAGGCTGGCAGGTCGACATGGTTTCCAGAGCGGCGGATGTCAGCGTGAGGCTGGCCGAGCAAATGCCGGACGTGATCCTTTCGGACGTACGGATGCCTGGAATGTCGGGCCTCGAGTTGCTTGCCAGCCTCGATCCCACGTTGGCGCCGCCGCTGGTGCTGATCTCGGCGCATGGCGATATTCCGATGGCGGTGAAAGCGATTCAGGACGGGGCCTACAGCTTCGTTGAAAAGCCCTACGAGCCTCGTCGCCTTTTGGCGATCCTTTCTCATGCCGCAGACCAGAGCCGAATGCGGGGTAGCAATGCGCGGCTGCGCGAAAGGTTATACCGCCTGTCGGGACTCGATCGCATTCTTCTGGGAGCGACGGCGAAAGTGGCGGAGCTGCGGCAAGACATTCTCGACCTGGCAGAGGTGCCGGCTCCCGTGTTGATCCAGGGTGAGACCGGGACCGGCAAGGAACTGGTGGCCAGGGCGCTGCATGATCTCGGGCCTGATCCGGACGCGCCGTTTCTTGCGCTCAACTGCGCTGCTCTGGCCCCCGATACTTTCGAGGCCGAGATGTTCGGCGCTGCCGGCGGTACCGAGGGGCGGTTGGTGGCGGCGTCCGGTGGGACGCTGTTCCTTGACGAGATTTGCTCCTGCCCTTTGCCTGTGCAGGCAAAGCTGTTGCGGGTGATCGAGGAGCAGGAGTGTCTGCCGAGAGGGGCGGGCCGCGCCGTGCCGCTTTCCCTGCGGATCGTTTCGGCCACGAACGAGGATGTGGAGCAGGCTTTGTCGGAGGAGCGGTTACGGGCGGACCTGCTGTTCCGGATCAACACGGTTGTCCTCGGCTTGCCGCCGCTCCGAAATCGGAAGGAGGACCTGTCGCTTCTTGCGGCGCATTTCCTGGCGCATTCGGCACGGCTCTACGAAGTCGATCCACCGGAGTTGACGCCTGACGATCTTGCCGCCCTGTTGGCGCATGACTGGCCGGGGAACGTGCGCGAGCTGCGCAATGCCTGCGAGCGCCGTGTTTTGGCGGCGCGTCGGGGAGGCGGCTCGATGGCGGAAGCGATCCGCACCGCTCAACTGGGCGAGGAGGTACCGGACACGCTGCGCGCGGCCGTTGCCGCCTTTGAGCGCGAGCTGATCGGCAAGGCGATCCAGGCGCACGCGGGGCGGATGGATGCCGCGGCCGAGGCGCTGGGCATCGGGCGGCGGACGCTGAACGAGAAGATCGTCAAGCTGGGGCTGGACAAGGGTGCTTTGCTTTAAACGCGCGACCTGAAACACTCTGCGGATTTCCGCAGGGCAGTGCCGAGGCGGCCCGCGTTTTCCTTCATGGCGCTGGGTCTCGACTTCGGAAATACTCGTACCATCTTCTACTGCATGACTTCTGGGAGGTACATCATGCAAAAATTTCTGACACGGACTGCAACCGCGGCCCTGATCGTCGCATTCGCCGGCGAGGCGATGGCGACGGAATGGAACGTTTCGCTCTGGGGCAAGCGGCGGGCTTTCACCGAGCATGTCGAGAAACTGGCGGAGCTGGTTTCGGCGAAGACCAACGGCGAGTTCACCATGAACATCTCGTATGGCGGCTTGTCCAAGAACACCGAGAACCTTGACGGTATCTCCATCGGCGCCTTCGAGATGGCGCAGTTCTGCGCCGGTTACCATGCCGACAAGAACCCGTCGATCACGGTGCTCGAGCTTCCGTTCCTCGGCGTATCGTCGCTGGAGCAGGAAATCGAGGTGTCGATGGCGGTCTACAACCACCCCGCCACGATCGAGGACCTTGCCCGCTGGAACGCGACCCTGCTGATGCCGTCGCCACTGCCGCAGTACAACATCGCCGGTGTGGGCGAGCCTCCGGCGACGCTGGCCGATTTCGACGGTTTCCCGGTGCGAGCAACCGGCGGCATCGGCGAGGCGCTGTCGCTGATCGGTGCGGTGCCGACCTCGGTCACGGCCTCCGAGACCCGGCAGGCGCTGGACAGCGGGATCGTCAAGGGCATCTCGTTTGCGCCGCATGCGCATATGTCCTTCGGCATAACCGAAGCGGCAGACTGGTGGACAACCAATCTGAATCCCGGCACGGTGAACTGTCCTGTAGTCGCGAACACCGATGCGCTGAACGCCCTGAGCGATGCCGAGCGAGACGCGCTGATGTCGTCGATTGACGAGGCGCTGGCACATTATGTCGACTTCTACAACAACGACACGATGGCCAAATGGGGCCCGACGCTGACCGAGAAGGGCATCCAGGAAGTATCTTTCAACCCCGAGCGCCTGGCCGAGTTTCGCGCGCAGGCCGCCAGTCCGGTTGCCGAGAAGTGGCTCGAGGAAAACAGTGCCCGCGGATTGCCTGCGCAGGAGTTGTTGGACCTCGTGAAGACCACGATCGAAAGCGGCTCGTAAGTTATCGGAACGCGCCGGGGCATCCCCGGCGCGTTTTCTGTCGGGGGAGGGGCAGAAATGGCGATGAAGGCGGCCGTCCGGGAGGACGGCTCTTTGCTCAGCAGGTTCGACCGCGCACTGTACAGGCTTGAGGGTTGGATCGCCCTGGTCAGCGGTCTGGCGGTTTTCGGATTGATGTTGCTGGCCGTCTACTCGGTCGGCGGCCGGAACATGATGAACAGGCCGGTCTCCGGATACGTGGACTGGATCGAGATCATCATGCCGCTGATTGCGATCCTGGCTGTCGCCTACACTCAGCGGGACGGCGGACACATTCGGATGGACATCCTGATCGGTCGCCTGGAGGGGCGTGCGCTCTGGGTGGCCGAGTTCGTCACCACCTTCCTCATCCTTGTATTGATGATCCTGCTCATCTGGGGATCCTGGTCGCATTTCGGGCGTTCGTTCGATTGGGCGGCACCGAATTTCAGCCGTGATTCGACGATCGACATCGGGTTGCCGATCTGGCCGGCAAAGCTGATCGTGCCGGTGGCGTTTTCTGTTATGGCGTTGCGGCTTGTTCTGCAACTCTGGGGCTATGGCCGGGCCATCCTCACCGGCAAGGCCGTGGCCGTGCCGCTGATCGAGGACGTCGCGACGATCGCGGCCCGCGAGGCAGAAGCGGTCTCGGGCGAGGAGGCAAAGCCATGAGCGCGACCGAGATCGGTATCTGGGTGTCTGCGGGCATGCTGGTTCTCGTCGTGATTGGCATGCGCGTCGCCTTTGCGGCGGCGATGGCAGGGCTGGTGGGGCTCGTCTGGATATTCTGGTCGAAGAAGGGTTACGACCCGGACCAGTTCTGGTGGGCTCTGGAAGTGGCCACGAAGACCGCGGGGCAGGTGCCGCACTCGAAGATCGCAAGTCAGGCGCTTTCGCTTATCCCGACCTTCATCCTGATCGGCTATCTCGCCTATCATGCGGGCTTCACGCGCGCGCTTTTCGATGCCGCGAAGAAGTGGGTCGGATGGGTTCCGGGTGGCATGGCGGTTGCCACTGTCTTTGCAACCGCGGGTTTTGCGGCGGTTTCGGGTGCGTCGGTCGCCACCTCGGCGGTTTTCGCGCGGATCGCGATCCCGGAAATGCAGGAAAACGGATACGACAAGCGCTTCGCGGCGGGTGTCGTGGCGGCGGCGGGTACGCTCGCTTCGCTGATCCCGCCGTCGGCCATCCTGGTGATCTATGCGATCATCGTCGAGCAGGACGTGGGCAAGCTGCTTCTGGCGGGTTTCATTCCGGGTATATTCTCGGCGCTGGTCTATGCACTCATCATCATCGGGCTGGCGACCGCACTGCCGAGTTTCGGGCCGCCGCTCCGGGGGTTCACGTGGGGCCAGCGGTTCAAGTCGTTGCCCGGCGCGCTGCCAATCCTGTTCGTGGTCTTCATAATTATCGTCTTCATCTACAATCCGTTCGGAGGCGACGCCTGGGGCACGCCGACGGAAGGCGGCGCGATCGGGGCCTTCGTGGTCTTCGTAATGGCAGTATGGAAGGGGATGCGCTGGGGCGAGTTTCGCGAGGCCTTGCTGGAGACCGCGAAGCTGAGCGTGATGATCTTCTCGATCATCTGGGGCGTGCTGATCTATGTCCGGTTTCTCGGTTTCGCCGACCTGCCGGGCGCGTTTTCTGACTGGATCACGTCGTTGACCATGTCTCCGATGCTGATCCTTGTCTGCATCCTGCTGGCCTATGCGGTTTTGGGGATGTTCATGGATGCGATCGGGATGCTTCTGCTGACCCTGCCTGTCGTCTATCCCGCGGTCATGGCGCTGAACGGCGGCGAGGCGGTCAGTGCGGCCGAAAGCACGTTTGGCATGTCGGGGCCGATGTGTGCGATCTGGTTCGGCATCCTGGTGGTCAAGATGGCCGAGTTCTGCCTGATCACGCCGCCCATCGGGCTGAACTGCTTCGTGGTGGCAGGCGTGCGCCCCGATATCTCGGTGCAGGACGTGTTCCGGGGGGTCACGCCGTTCTTCATTGCCGATGCGCTGACCATCGCAGGGCTGGTGGCGTTTCCCTGGATCGTTCTCTGGCTGCCGAGCCTGGCCTAGGTTTCGCCGCGCGTTTCGCGCACCGATCCGCCGGGAGGGCTCTGCCCTCCCGGACCCTCCCGGGATATTTGGAGACCGATGAAATTCGGGTGCGTACGCAGTTCGGAGAATTGCGCAACAGGTGCAATTTTCCGGCTAACCTGTGGTTCTATCCCCTTTGTGAGGGTGGGTCGGAGCGCCTTTCACAGCCTCGGCGCGTCGATCACCAAGATGAAGGCCCGCCAGCATCCCTTGCCGGCGGGCTTTCTGACCCTTTGCCCTTGCGTCCCACCGGTCTTTTGCTATGACAGCCGCTGATTTTCCGGACACGTTCCCTGAGAGGACCCCATGCAGGTAACCGAGACCCTGAACGAAGGGCTGAAGCGCGGATACAAGCTTGTCGTTTCCGCCGACGAGCTTGACGCGAAAGTGAACGAGAAACTGGCCGAGGCGCAGCCCGAGATCGAGATGAAGGGCTTCCGCAAGGGCAAGGTGCCGATGCCGCTTCTGAAAAAGCAGTTCGGCGAGCGCCTGCTGGGCGAAGCGATGCAGGAAAGCGTCGACGGCGCGATGGCCAAGCATCTCGAGGAGACGGGCGACCGGCCGGCGATGCAGCCGAAGCTGGAAATGACCAACGAGGACTGGAAGCCAGGACAGGACGTCGAGGTTGCGCTCTCCTACGAGGCGCTTCCCGAGATCCCGGAAGTCGATTTCACCAAGATCAAGCTGACGCGCATGGTCGTCGAGGCCGACGAGGCCGCGGTCGAGGAAGCGCTGGGCAATCTTGCCGAGAACGCGCAGAACTTCGAAGACCGCAAGAAGGGCTCGAAGGCCAAGGACGGTGACCAGGTTGTGATCGATTTCATTGGCAAGGTCGATGGCGAGGCGTTCGAGGGCGGTTCGGCGGAGGATTTCCCGCTGACGCTCGGTTCAAACCAGTTCATCCCCGGGTTCGAGGATCAGCTTGTGGGCGTGAAGGCTGGCGAGGAAAAAGCGGTCGAGGTGACCTTCCCCGAGGAATACGGCAACAAGGAGCTGGCCGGTAAGCCTGCCGTTTTCGATGTGACGGTGAAGGCTGTGAAGGAGCCGAAGCCGGCGCCCATCGACGATGATCTGGCAAAGAAGTTCGGCGCCGAGGACCTTGCGGCTTTGACGGCGCAAATCTCCGAGCGCCTGGCATCCGAGTATCAGGGTGCGGCGCGCGCGGTGATGAAGCGGGCGCTTCTCGATGAGTTGGACAAGGCTGTGAGCTTCGAGCTTCCGCCGTCGCTGGTCGAAGCGGAAGCGGGGCAGATCGCGCATCAGCTTTGGCACGAGGAGAACCCGGACGTGCACGGTCACGACCATCCCGAGATCGAGCCGAGCGAGGAGCACACCAAGTTGGCCGAGCGCCGCGTACGGCTTGGCCTGTTGCTGGCTGATCTTGGTCAGAAGGCCAAGATCGAGGTGTCGGATGCCGAAATGACTCAGGCGGTCATGAACCAGGCGCGGCAATATCCCGGTCAGGAACGGCAGTTCTTTGAATTCGTTCAGCAAAACCCTGGCATGCGCCAGCAGATCCAGGCCCCGATTTTCGAGGACAAGGTCGTTGACCACATCTTCGAACAGGCCGAGGTCAAGGACAAGAAAGCCAAGAAGGCCGATCTTGAAAAGGCCGTCGAGGCGCTGGACGACGCGTAAGCGGTTTTCCCTCGGAACACCTTGCAGGGGCCGTCCTTCGGGACGGCCCCTTTTTCCATCTCAGATCGGGACGAAGGCGGGATGAGTCGCGAGGCGTGCTTCGAGATGGCCCCGAATGCGTCTGATCCGCCCCGAACGGGAAAAGTCGACATGCGCGCCGACCCAGATCGGGACCGGGGCGATATCGGGCGCCGGGTCGATAGGCCGAAGCCCTGGCGTCGCATCGCCCACGAAGTTCGGCAGCACGACTTTCCCCATGCCTGCTGCTGCCATCGCTGCAAGGACGAGGAAGCTTTCCGCCTGCGCGACGCTCGTGTACCGGCGGTCACGCATCCAGGCCGCCGCAGACGTCCGTCCGAGCGGACCGGCGAGGCCGAGCCATTTTTCGCCGTCGGTGCCCTCGGCGGCGTAGACGCCGAAGCGCAAATAGGCGACCTTGGCGCCGTCGATCTCGGGCGGCAGGGTCAGGGCCGGGCGCACGGTGACCTGGGCCTCCATCCGGGCCAGGTCGAGATGCGCGTTCTCCGCAAGGATGCCGATAGCTGATCCGGTGTCGTGCTGGTACTCGGCGAGCATTGGTGGGAGCACGTATTGCGCCAGCGTATCAGTAGTGGTCAGGCGAAGGATACCGGCGGTCGACGGGCGCGCGCTTTCCACCAGCCTTTCTACGTGGCCCAGTGCTTCGGTGGCTTCGCGCATGGCTTCGACCACGGCGCGGCGATCGGGCGATATCCGGTAGCCGCGTGTGGTCTTGTCGAACATGCGCAGTCCCGAGCGGGCCTCGAAATCGGCGATGTGCCTCAATACGGTGGCGTGATTGACACCGAGCGCGCGGGCCGCCGCCGCAACCGAGCCGTGATCGACGACGGCAAGGACGCAATCGAGATCATCCCAACGAATCTGTGCGTTTTTCGTCATGATGTCCGCAGTATTGTAGGGTTTCCTTTCGTTTGGCGAGGTCTAAGTGTTTCCAACAGTCCCAGCACAGTGAGGAATACAATGTCCCGTTTGACCCTCTTGATTTCAGGAATTTGCGTCGCCGCGGTAGCCGGAGTGGCTTTTGCCGGAGGCCACGGAGGCAATCCAGCCGTGAAGGTGCGGCAGGCGCATATGGAACTGAATAACTTCAATGCTGGCGTGCTTTTCGCAATGGCGAAAGGCGACGTCGATTACGATGCCGATGCCGCGTCCGCTGCTGCGTCGAACCTGGCGGCGCTCGCCAATCTCAGCCAGCGTGGCTACTGGGCGCCTGGCACGTCAACCGACGATCTCGGCGACCAGACGCTGGCACTTCCCGCAATTTGGCAGGAAGGGTCCAAGGCGGGTGAGTATGCCGGGCAACTTCGCGAAGCGACCGCGGCGCTCGCGGCTGTCGCCGGCGACGGCAAGGAAGCAATGATGGGCGCGCTTGGGCCGGTCGGCGCGGCCTGCACCGCGTGCCACAAGGACTATCGTCAGTCCAACTGACGAGACTTCCCGGGGTCATGCTTCGACACGGCCCCGGGTGATGCCTTTATGCTCAGAACGCTTATTGTCCTTCTCGGTCTCGGCCTGGTGGTCTTGATCACCGGCCTTTGGGTAACGCGTGCGGTGAGTATCCCGTCGGAGCGTTTTGCCGGGATCGAGGGTGATGCTGTTCGGGGTGAGCGTGTATTCACCGCCAGCGGATGCGCATCTTGCCATGCGGCACCCGACAGCGACGACAAGACGCTGCTAGGGGGAGGCAAGACATTCAAGACGGCGTTCGGTACATTCGCCGCCCCCAACATTTCGCCGGATCCCGAGGCGGGGATCGGAGGCTGGACGCTGGCCGAGTTCGCATCCGCCGTGATGGAGGGGACCTCACCCGAGGGCAGCCACTATTACCCGGTTTTTCCCTATTCCAGCTATGTGCGGATGAGCGACGCGGATGTGGCCGATCTCTGGGCCCATATGCAGACGCTTCCGGGGTCCGACCGGGCAAACACACCGCACGAAGTCGGGTTTCCGTTCAATGTCCGGGAGAGCCTGGGCGGCTGGAAGCTGTTGTTCCTGAAACGTGAATGGGTGACCGAGGCGATGACGCCCGAAGTTGAGCGTGGCCGGTATCTTGTCGAAGCGCTTGGGCATTGTGGCGAATGTCATACGCCGCGAAATGCGCTTGGAGGACTGGATCGGGCAGAATGGCTTGCCGGTGCGCCAAATCCGACGGGAAGCGGGCGCATTCCCTCGCTCGGGCCAGACGCGCTTGACTGGATCGCCAGCGACATTGCCTATTACCTGGAGACCGGTTTCACGCCGGACTTCGATACCGCCGGGGGCGAGATGGTCTCGGTGATCGAGAACACGTCGAAACTGCCACCCGAGGATCGTGCCGCGATCGCGGCTTATCTGAAAGCACTTGGCGAGTAGGACAGGGAAGAAACCCCCACCCAGCGGGCAAGTGGTCAGGGCAACCTAGGCCAGTGCTTCGAACCGCAGATTGGTTTCAAACCGGGACACGGCCAGTTTGATACGGCGAGGCAGGAAAGGGTTTGGCGCGCCCGAACGGCGCCAGGCGGTGTAGCTGCAAACCTGGACCGACGTCAGCAGGTAGAGTGCGAAGAGGATGAGCGGCATTGCTCGCTCAAGACCAGGAACCAGTGACAAACTCGAAACCATTCACTTATCTCCGTAACGCGTGCAGGACTTCCCGCGATACCCCTCGGATCCGTTCTGACATTCCGGTTCGTTCGATTCGTGACGGGTTCCGGGTGTTTTCACGAAAAAGCTGGTAGATTGCTGTGGATTTGATCGCGCTCGGCAACAATACCGCACGTGTGGCCGAGATTTTACAGGGCGCTGCGACAAAAAATTGCCATAATTGGACGATTCTCGCCACATTTGTTAACCCTTACATCTGTAACGAACGTGTTCTTCACCGAGTTTGTGTCATGTTTAATGTTTCTGCTGATCTGTTCGACCAGGACCGCCTTCAGAACGCGCTTGCAAGAATGAGCGATGACGAACTGACGGCGCTTGAGGATGACCTCGACTTCTGCAACTTCACCGGTGTGCCCTCGCGGCGCGTGCTTGAGGTTCTGAAGGATCTCGTTGATCTCGACAGCGGCTGGAAGGCCATGCTGGCGTCGAGAACGTCTCCGGTGCTGCCCTCGGCCTACTAAGCCAGCGGCGCGCCGTCGAACGCCGATACCGAGATGCCTGCGCTTTCAAGACCGCTTCTGACCTTGCGAGAAAGCTCCACCGCCGCAGCGCTGTCGCCGTGCACGCAGATCGTGTCGATCCGCGTTTCCAGCCGTTCGCCCGTGGCAGTCAGGATCGCACCCGCCTCAACCATAGCAACCATGTTGCGCGCGGCCTCATCGCCGTCGTGGATCATCGCGCCCGGCAGGCGGCGGTCAACCAGCGTGCCGTCGGCATTGTAGGCGCGGTCGGCGAAGATCTCACCGGCCCAGCGGCACTTGAGGTCGCGGGCCACCTTCTCCATCTCGGTCGCGGCGAGCCCCATGATGATGATGTCGGGGGCCACGTCGAGCGCGGCTTCGTAGCACGCCCGCGCCATGTCGTAATCGGTGCAGGCCATGTTCGAGAGCGCCCCGTGCAGCTTGAGGTGACGCACCTTGCCGCCGGCAGCGGCCGCCATCGCCTGCGCGGCACCGACCTGATACCGCACCATGTTGGCGAGGGTCGGCAGCGGCACCTGCATCCGGCGGCGCCCGAAACCCTGCAGGTCCGGGAAGCCGGGATGCGCACCGATGCCCACGCCGTTGGCAACCGCCAGCGCCATCGTCGCCGCCATCGTGTCGGCGTCGCCCGCATGAAAGCCGCAGGCAATGTTTGCCGAGGTCACGGTCTGCAGCAGCGCGGCGTCGTCGCCCATCGGCCAGGGACCGAAGGCTTCGCCCATATCGGAGTTTAGATCGACCGTCTTTGTCATGGCTGTATCTGACCGGGTCGGGTCGGGCTCTGCAAGCGGGAAACTGCGGTCTTCGGCGCAACAGTCCTGAAACGGCATTGGTGCGCCGTCTTTCCGAGGCGCCGTCGATCAAATAGGAACGGGAGTGTCGCGACCGGGACAGCCGCGACCAGACGCGGGCCGGAGGGCAGACCCCGTGTCATGTCATGTACCAGTTGCCCTCGCCGGTGCCTCGCATGGATGCGCCCCGCACGAATAGCCTGACCTCCCTCCTGGCCGGTATCCCGACCGCGATCGGTGACGCCTGGAGCCTGATCCGCACGCGTGGTCCTGGAAATATCCAGTTCTGGTTTATTGCACTGCTAATCGGGATTGCGGCTGGTGCCGCAGCGGTGCTGTTCCGGCTGGGGATCAATGTCCTTCAGGAAACGCTCTATGGCACCGACAATGTGCGGCACTTGCATTCCTTCGCCGCGACACTGCCCTGGTACTCGATCGTTCTGATCCCGGTTTTCGGCGGTCTGCTCGTGGGCATCATCCTCGACCGGCTTACCGACGACGGCCGCGCGAAATCGGTTGCCGAAGTGATCGAGGGTGCCGCATTGAACGAGGGCCGGGTGGAAAGGAAAGAAGGGTTCGCCTCGGCCGTTGCTTCAATGATTACGCTGGGAACCGGCGGCTCAAGCGGACGGGAGGGGCCGGTTGTGCACCTGGCCGCCGTCCTGTCGTCTTTCGTTGCGGACAAGATAAACGCAAGCGGCATCACCGGGCGCGACCTTTTGGGCTGCGCGGTCGCGGCGGCGGTCTCGGCCAGCTTCAATGCCCCGATCGCGGGCGCGCTTTTCGCGCTGGAAGTGGTCCTGCGGCACTTTGCGGTCCACGCATTCGCGCCAATCGTCATCGCCTCGGTTGCCGGTACTGTCATCAATCGGCTGACCTTCGGCGACGTGACCGAGTTCATGCTGATGGATGAGGGCGCGCTGGCCTTCTATGTCGAACTGCCCGCTTTCCTGATCCTCGGTCTGCTTTCGGGGCTGGTCGCGGTGGCGCTGATCTGGTCGGTATTCTTCGTCGAGGATGCGGGAAACCATCTGCAAGAGCGGTTTCGGGTGCCCCGGTTCCTGCGCCCGGCTGCTGCCGGGCTGCTTCTGGGGCTTGTCGCGCTGGCCTTCCCTCATATCATCGGCGTCGGCTACGAGACGACGAGCGCGGCGCTGACCGGGCAACTTCTCTGGCACGAGGCGGTTGTGTTCTGCATGGTCAAGGTGATCGCGGTTGCAATCACGATGGGCGGGCGCATGGGAGGTGGCATCTTCTCGCCCTCGCTGATGATCGGCGCGCTTCTGGGACTGGCTTTCGGCCTGACGGCGACCTCGATCTTCCCGAACGTCTCGGGGTCGGAGACGCTTTACGCGCTGGCGGGCATGGGCGCGGTGGCGGCGGCGGTACTGGGCGCGCCGATCTCGACAACGCTGATCGTGTTCGAGCTGACCGGTGACTGGCAGACAGGGCTGGCGGTGATGGTGGCGGTGTCGCTGTCGACGGCGCTGACGTCGAAGCTTGTGGACCGGTCGTTCTTCCTGACGCAGCTTGAACGGCGGAATGTTCACTTGGCAAAAGGTCCTCAGGCCTACCTCCTATCGCTTTTCCGTGTGGCAAACGTGATGCGGAAGCCGGATGCGTCTAATGCCGCGCCGGAAGATGCGGTCTGGGCGGCGATAGAGGAGGGGGTCTGGGTTGCCCCGAACGCGACCCTTGAAACGGCACTTCCCTTGTTTGACAAGACCACGCGGCCGTTTCTGCCGGTGGTCACGGTCGGAGCCGAGGGAGAGGTACCGCAGTTCCACGGCGCCTTGTTCCATGTTGACGCGCTTCGCGCCTATAACCGGGCCCTGGCGGCGACGGCAGAGGAAGAGCACGGGTAGCGATTGCCCATACAAAGCTTGCGTGAGACACCAAGACCGTTTCGGCGGTCGGTCCGGGTCAGATTTTCTCGACTGTCACCTGGTCGGTGGAATGGAAGGCGAGGTGGTCCTTGATCGCGGCCACATCTTGCTCTGGCGTTTCGTAGGACCAGGCAGCGTCCTTCAGAACCGTGCTTTTGGTCACGATCGAGAAATACGACGCCTCGCCCTTTTTAGAGCTGGTCGTCCTGGTGTCGGAGTCGTCAAGAAACTCCATCGCAATGTCCTCGCGAGGGAAGTAAATGACGGCAGGCAGATCGCCCTCGGTCAGTTCGAGCGCGTCGGAAGTCTCGCCCAGCACCGCGCCGCCTGCGCGGACCGACCATGTGCCCTCTGCAGGTCTGATCTTGATTTGGTCTGCCATCTATTCCCTCCTCGTGCCGCGCGTCTTCTGCCGGTCGAAATGAAACATCCTCACATCACGTCAAGGGGGCCGTGGCGGCATTGAGCCACGCGCGTGTTTCCCCTGAAATCCGGCCGGAAAGCCTTTCTCGCACGTCGGCATGATAGCGGTCAAGCCATGCGGCCTCCCACGGGGCAAGCGCACTCTTGTCGATCAGGCGCCGATCCAACGGCACGAATGTCAGTGTTTCGAAGTCGTACTGAACCCGGTCGTCGCCGATCTTTTCGGCCTCGCGCACGACGATCAGGTTCTCGATACGAATGCCAAAGGCGCCGTCACGGTAGTAACCCGGTTCGTTCGAGAGGATCATGCCGGGCTGAAGAGGCACGTTCGAGGTCCGCGAGATGCGGTGTGGACCCTCGTGGACCGAAAGATAGGCCCCGACGCCGTGTCCGGTGCCGTGGTCGAAGTCGCGGCCGGCGCGCCAAAGCGGGAAGCGGGCCAGGGCGTCGATATGTGCGCCTGACACGCCTTTTGGGAAGCGGGCAACCGATATGGCGATCATGCCTTGAAGAACGCGCGTGTAGCAGTCGCGTTGCAGGTCGGTCGGTTCTCCCACTGCAATGGTGCGCGTGATGTCGGTGGTACCGTTCAGGTACTGCCCGCCGCTGTCGACAAGGTATAGCTCGCCCGCCTTGATCGGACGGTTGGTCTCGTCAGTCACCCGGTAGTGAATGACCGCGCCATTCGGGCCCGCCCCCGAGATGGTGTCGAAAGATATATCCTGAAGCGCGTTGGACTGGCGCCGCAACGCCTCCAGCCGGTTAACCGCGTCGATCTCGGTCAGCCCGCCTTTCGGTGCCTCGCGGTCCAGCCAGGCGAGGAATTCGATCATCGCCACGGCGTCGGTCATATGGGCGTCGCGCATGCCCTGTAACTCGGCGGCGTTCTTGGTCGCTTTCGGCAGGATGCAGGGATCGTCGCCCCAGGCAATCTCGATATCAGCGTCCATCAGAACTTCTGAGACGGCGATTGGCGCAGTCTTGCTATCAACGCGGACCGGACCATTCAGCTTGGCCAGTTCGGCCTCGAAGGCGCTCCAGTCGTACTGGTCGATCCCGGGGTCGGGGCCGAGCGCGTCGAACTTGGCGAGGTCGGAAAAGAGGCTGACGCGGCCGGTATCGTGCAGGATGGCGAAGGCGTGGACGACAGGGTTGCGCGGTATGTCGCTGCCCCGGATGTTGAGCAGCCAGCAGATGCTGTCGGGGAGCGTCAGGACGGCGGCGCGCTGACCCGCGTCCCTGAGCACCTTGGCAAGCCGGGCACGCTTGTCGCCGGACTTTTCACCTGCGAATTCGATCGGGTGCGCGCGGGCGGGGCCACTGGGAGGTGCCGGTCGATCCTGCCAGATGCGGTCGACCAGGTTTTCACCGGACCGCAGCGTGGCGTGCCCCTCGATTGCTTTCGAGATCTCGGCGATCTCTTCCGCCGTGTGCAGCCAGGGATCGTAGCCGACGACGGCGCCCTCGGCGAGGTGTTCCTTCAGCCAGGGTCCGAGCCGGGTTTCGGGCCAGTCGACTGGTGTGAAAACATCTGCCACCTGCGCCTTGACCTGCAGCCGGTAGCGGCCATCGACGAAGACGCCGGCGATGTCTTGCGTCACGGCGGCGAAACCGGCCGAGCCGGTGAAGCCGGTGAGCCAGGCGAGACGCTCGTCGGCGGGGGCGACGTATTCCCCCTGGTGGCGATCGGCGCGGGGGACGAGGAAGACGTCGAGGCCGTCCTTCTCCATCTCGGCACGCAGGGCGGCGAGGCGGGGCGGGCCGTCCCCCGGGCGCGTAGTTGCGGTGAAGCTCTGATACATGGATGCGAGCGAACAGGAAGCGGGGGCGCTGCGCAAGAGGACATACGCAGGTCTCGCCGCCGCATCATGGTTATTGTCCGGTGCAAGGGACTGTGACACCTTGAAATTGGCTGAGACAGGGAGGGGCCATGGCGGGACGCGTTGGTTTCATAGGTCTGGGAAACATGGGCGTGCCCATGGCGGGGCGTCTTGCGGATGCGGGACTTGCACCGCTGGTCTGGGCGCGGCGTCCGGAGAGCGCCGAGCCCGTGATCGCGCGGGGCGCTGAGTGGGCCGATACCGTGGACGCCCTTTTCACGGCCTGCGACCGGGTGGTTCTGATGCTGGCCGATGCCAATGTGATGGACGAGGTGCTGGGGCGCGGCACTCCGGATTTCGCGCGGCGGATCGAAGGAGTGACGTTGATCCACATGGGTACGACGCCACCGGGCTATTCGGCGGGACTTGCAGCGGACGTGACGGCGTCGGGCGGGCATTATGCCGAGATGCCGGTCTCGGGGTCGACCGGGCCGGCCGCGACGGGCGATCTTGTGGCAATGTCGGCAGGGTCCGAGACCGCGCTGGCGCTGGCGGAGGACATTGTCCTGCACATGTGCCAGGGGATCGTGCCGTGCGGGGAGGTGCCGAAGGCGTTGCAGATGAAACTGGCGGTCAACACCTATCTTTTCGGATTGACCTCCGGGCTGTTCGAGGCGTTCAACCTGGCGCGACAGGCCGATCTTGACCGGGCAACTCTGGCCAGGGTGCTGCAAGACGGGCCGATGAATTGCGACCTGATGCGCATGAAGCTTCCGAAACTGCTTCAAGACGATTTCGCGCCCCAGGGGAGCATCCGGCAGGCTTGCAACAACATGCAGATGATTGTCGATGAAGGCACGCGTGTCGGCGCGGCGATGCCGATTTCGGAAACGACTCTCGATCTCGTGACCGAAGCATCACGTATCGGCTGGGATGACGAAGACATCGTGGCGATCACCAAAGTGCTTGCAGAGCGCGGTTCGGAAGCTACGGGAGAGAGGGCATGACAGCCGAAGCATCAAATACGCGGCCGGTCTATGTCGACAACCACGCGGACAGCCGGATGTGGGAACACTTCAGCCCACGGCCCGGCGACATCGCCGTGGTGACGCCGCCGAAGTCCGGCACCACATGGACACAGGCGGTCGTGGCGCTTCTGCTCTCCGGCGATCCGCAGGTGAATGTCGATCCGTCAACCAATGCGCCTTGGATTGATGCTAGCAAGGACAGTATTGACGAGGTCATGGCCGGTCTGGAAGCGCGGTCCGGGCGCCGGCATGTCAAGACCCACACACCTTTCGACGGCTTCGCCTTCTCGCCCGAGATGACGTATCTTTGCGTCTATCGGCACCCAATCGACGTCTATTTCTCGTGGCGCAAGCACGAGCGGAACATGAAGTTCGACATCGACGGCTTGCCTTTCAACGAAGACCCCCGCGCGGGGTTTCGGGAATTTCTCGAAACCGCCTATCGCGGCACGTCCGGGGCGGCGCTGCCGATGGTGCTGAAGCACTACAAGTGCAGCCTGGCGCTTGCCGACAAGCCCAATGTGCTGATGCTGCACTATGCTGACATGACGCGGGATCTCGCCGGTGTCATGGCGCGGGTGGCAAAGCAACTCGGGATCGTACATCCGCCGGAGGTGATGGCGTCGCTGGTCGAAGCTGCGTCGTTCGACAACATGAAGGCCAACGCTGGCCGTTTCGTGCCCGGTGCGAACCGGGATGTATGGCGCCAGGATGCGGATTTCTTTCACAGCGCCACCTCGAACAAGTGGGAGGGGCGGCTGGAGGCGGACGACCTTGCGGCCTATGACGTGCTGATGCGCGAGGCTCTCACCCCGGACGAGCGCAAGTGGCTGGAATGGGGTAGCGGCCGGGCTTAGTTCGGCGTTGCAGGCAATCGTCAATACCGGCCTTTTGCGACGCGGCGGTGCCGCCATTCGAGAACCGTCAGGTAGATCACGACCAGGTCGATGGCGCTGAGAATCAGTAATGTGGGACCGCCGACCGACATCCACTCCACGACCTGGTAGAGTATGAACGCCACGAGCATTGCGATAGCGGCGGGGTAGGCCCAGATGGTTCCGACGAGCAGCGCCGCGACGATGGCGATGTGCAGAACGCCGTGAGCGGCGAAGTAGAGGCTGTAGAACGCCAGGTCGGAGGTCGGCATTGTTCCGGCAAGGCCGATAATGCGTGCCGCGAGAAAGTCGTTCGGGTCTTCCGCCAGTTCCGCAGCGAAAATGCTTTGCGCGAGGGCGGGGAGCCGCTCGACGGTTTGAAAGTGGATCGCAGCGGCGGTTGCCAATTGAAGCAGGCCGATCAAACCCTTTCCGGCAAGCGTCAGAATGTAGATCCGGTGAGCTACCTTGTAGCGGAATGCGCTGACGGCATCTTCGCGCATTGGCGCGCCCCTCAGACCACCCGCTGCAGCCGGGCGAGGCGTTTTCTCTGCTGGGGATCGCTCTCGAAAAGTGCAGCAAGCTGTTCCGTTATCGCGCCCGCCAGTTGATCGACATCCGTGATCGTCACCGCGCGGTCGTAGTAGCGCGTCACGTCATGGCCGATGCCGATGGCGAGAAGCTCGACCTGTCGCTTGCGTTCGATCATGGCGATCACGTCGCGAAGGTGTTTTTCCAGGAAATTCGCGGGGTTGACGGACAGGGTCGAGTCGTCGACCGGGGCGCCGTCGGAGATCACCATGAGAATGCGCCGCGCCTCGCTGCGCTGGACCATGCGGCGGTGCGCCCATTCAAGCGCCTCGCCGTCGATGTTTTCCTTCAACAACCCTTCCTTCATCATCAGCCCGAGGTTGGGCCGCGCGCGCCGCCAGGGGGCGTCGGCGGATTTGTAGACGATGTGACGGAGATCGTTCAGCCGGCCGGGAAGTTGCGGGCGGCCATCGGCCAGCCATTTCTCGCGGGAGAGACCGCCTTTCCAGGCGCGCGTGGTGAAGCCGAGGATCTCGACCTTGACCTGGCAGCGTTCCAGCGTGCGCGCCAGAACGTCAGCGCAGATCGCGGCGATCGAGATGGGACGTCCGCGCATGGAACCGGAATTGTCGAGCAGGAGCGTCACCACGGTGTCGCGAAACTCCATGTCCTTTTCCTGCTTGTAGGCAAGCGGCACCGTCGGGTTGGCGACGATCCGGGCGAGGCGGCCGGCGTCGAGGGTGCCTTCTTCGAGGTCGAATTGCCAGGACCGGTTCTGCTGGGCCTGTAGCCGCCGTTGAAGCTTGTTGGCCAGCCGGCTGACAGCGCCCTTGAGCGGGTCAAGCTGCTGGTCGAGATAAGCGCGAAGGCGTTCAAGCTCTTCCGGCTCGGCCAGGTCTTCGGCCGAGATTTCCTCATCGAATTCAGCGGTATATACAGAATAGTTCGGGTCAGCGTCACTGATCGGCATGGGCGGGCCGGGTTCGATCTCGGCATCCCCCATCGGCATCTCGGTTTCCTCGCCGCCCTCGGTCTCGGCCATCTCGTCCATGACCAGTTCCGATTCCGCGTCGTCGTCGGTCTGCTCCTCGGAGCTGTCGGCGGCCATGTCGGAGCTGTCCTGCTGGCTGGCGCTTTCGTCTTCCGAGTTCGGGTCCTGTTCCTCGTTGACGTCCTCGCCTGCCTCGGGGTCTTCGTCGCCGTCGAGGTCGTCGGGGTCGTCGCCCAACTGATCGCCGTAGCCCAGGTCGGTGATGACCTGGCGGGCGAATTTCGCGAAAGCCGCCTGGTCGGAGAGATTGTCGTCGAGACCTTCGAGCGTGTCGCCGGCCTGTTCCTCGATAAAGCCGCTCCAGAGGTCGAGCAGATGCGCGGCCGAGGGCGGAAGGTCGCGGCCGCTGGCCAGTTGGCGCACCATGTAACCTGCGGCGACCGACAGCGGCGCCTCGGCGGCATTGGTGACCTGGTCATAGCCCTTGCGGCGCGCCTCGGTCTCGATCACCGCGTCGATGTTCTTGGTGGTGCCCGGCATGTCGCGGGCGCCCATCGCCTCGCAACGGGCCAACTCCATCGCTTCGTAGATGTCGCGTGCCAGTTGGCCCTCGGGGGCGTAGCGATTGAATGTCGCCTCGTTATGGTGCCGGCGGCGCATGGCATAGCGGTCGGCGGTGCCGCGCGCGTTCAGCACCTCTTCCTTCGTCATCCGGCGGGTAATCTGTGGCAATCGCATCCCTTCGGCGGTCATGCCGGGCGGATCGACGCTGTAGCTGACCGACAACTCGGTGTCGTTGGCCAGCGTCTTTGTCGCTTCGGCAAGGGCCTTCTTGAAGGGATCGGCCGGGTTATCGTTGGGCTTGTTCATCGCCACGGATAAATCAGCAAACGAGGGCAATCACAAGAATGCCGGTGCCCTATTCGTCAGCTCAGAAGCAGGCCGGTGCACGCCGCAAGCTGTGCGTCCGCGCGAGTTCTCGCCCACCTGGCGTCCGCTGCGTCGTTGTTGAAAGTTGCGCGGGTCAACAGCACGGCATGAGCCTGCTTCGCATTGATCCTCCAGGCGAGGACATCGCGGCCTTGTTCGGGCATCATGATCGCTTCAACGATCGAGATCATGGCGGCGCGTTGCACCTTTGTCAGGTCCGACGCCGGATCGCTCAGCAGCCATTGGTGTTCCATCTGGGCGGAAAGCCGGCCGGCGCAGGCAGCGAACGTCTGCAAGTTGTGGGATTGAGAGAACAGGGGCCCCGCCGGGAGGAGGCAGAGCAAGCAAACAATCATTGTTTTCAAAGCGCTCATAATTTGAGCTTAGACCGAGAATCTTGCTTATTCGTGAAACAAAATTGGCATGAATATGACGCCGCGTTGCAGCGTGTTGTGCCCAAGTCGCAGAAGGACCGGCACCAGGCAGGAGTGTCGCGCCGAGTTAGGGCGTTGAAATCGCGGTATTATTTTTCAAATCTGCGACAGTCTCGCGGAAATCGGCGTTTCGGCCTAGGCCACGGCGACGCTTGCCGCGCTCTCGGGAAGTTCTTCGTCGAAGCAGCGCTGGTAGAACTCGGCCACGGTCTGGCGTTCAAGCTCGTCGCACTTGTTGAGGAAGGTCAGCCGGAAGGCATAGCCGACGTTGCGGAAGATCTCGGCATTGAGCGCCCAGTTGATGACCGTGCGCGGGCTCATCACCGTCGAGAGATCACCGTTCATGAAGGCGGTGCGGGTCAGGTCCGCCACGGTGACCATCTGGCTGACGATCTTGCGGCCCTTGTCGGTGTTGTAATGCGGCGCTTTCGACAGCACGATCGCGGCTTCCGCATCGTGGCTGAGGTAGTTCAGCGTGCAGACCAGCGACCAGCGGTCCATCTGCGCCTGGTTGATCTGCTGGACGCCGTGGTAGAGGCCGGTGGTGTCGCCGAGGCCCACGGTGTTGGCGGTGGCGAAGAGCCGGAAATAGGGGTGCGGTGTGATGACCTCGTTCTGGTCGAGCAGCGTCAGTTTGCCGTCGGTCTCCAAAACCCGCTGGATCACGAACATGACGTCCGCCCGGCCCGCGTCGTATTCGTCGAAGACGATGGCGGTGCGGTTGCGAAGCGCCCAGGGCAGGATGCCCTCCTGGAAGACGGTGACCTGCTGGCCGTTTTCCAGCTTGATCGCGTCCTTTCCGATCAGGTCGATCCGGCTGATGTGGCTGTCGAGGTTCACGCGAACACAGGGCCAGTTCAGCCGCGCCGCGACCTGTTCGATATGGGTCGACTTGCCGGTGCCGTGGTAGCCCTGGATGATGACGCGGCGATTGTACTGGAACCCGGCGAGGATCGCGAGCGTGGTCTCGGGGTCGAACTTGTAGGTTGTGTCGATCTCCGGCACGCGGTCCGTGCGTTCGGCAAAGCCTTTCACCTTCATCTCGCTCTCGATTCCGAATACCTCGTAGAGGTCGATTTCCTCGGTCGGCTTCTGGGTTGCGTCGCTCATCGTCTCACCTCGTTCTGGCCCGCGCATCGGGCCGCGTGTCCAACTGCCTCATTTGTGCCGGGCGTGCAAGACGTCCGCCGGGGGTCGTTAACGGATTCTTGGAACGAATCCTCCACGCCTGCATTCTGCTCACGTGTGTCAGAAGTTGCGGTAACGAGTGCTCCTTGTGATGTTTCGCACTCCGCTCCAAGAGGGGCGGAGTGCCTTCCCTGGCGAACTCCGCACGTCGCAACCGTAACATCTCCCCTCGGCATTGTGAGTTTCCTGTGAGCCGCGCCGCTCCTATATCTGCTGCGACGCAAGGAGTACGAAATTATGGATAGACGCATGTTTCTTGGCACCGCACTTGCCGGTGCGGCAGTGGGCAGCCTGCCGACAGGCGCGCTCGCCGCGTTCGAGGTGACACGTAC